>JBBIQB010000007.1:0-37496 GCA_037442545.1 Bellilinea sp. | reverse complement strand
GGAGTATCTCCATAGCAGAAAATATCTTTGCCAACCGGCATCCGGTCGGTAAAATCAACAACATTCATTGGCGCACACTTTATCAGCAAACCCAGGACTTTCTGGATCGTTTTGACCTGAAATTGAATCCCAAAACCCTGGTCAAGCAACTTTCCATGGGGACCAAACAAATCCTTGAAATATTGAAAGCCATCTCGACCAATCCAAAGGTGTTGATCCTCGATGAGCCGACCTCCTCACTCACAGAACGGGAGACGGCCTTTTTGTTTGAAAACATCCGTAAGCTTCGGCAAGAAGGGATGGCATTTATATACATTACCCATAAACTCTCCGAAGTTTTTCAAATCACAAACCGGGTAATGGTCATGCGGGATGGAAAATACATCGATTGCAAAAAAACCAGCGAGGTAACCGAAAACGACCTGATATCCATGATGGTCGGACGGAAGATCGAAAACCTGTACGGCGCCCGGCGCGCCGAAACCGAATCGCCCAAAACGATTCTGCGCGTCGAGGGATTCACCCGGGGCAGAGAATTTCAGAATATCAGTTTTGAATTAAGAGAAGGGGAGATCTTAGGTTTTGCTGGGTTGATCGGCGCGGGAAGAACCGAGGTTGGACGGGCTATAGCCGGCGTGGATGCAAAAGATTCGGGCAAACTGTACCTGTTCGGAAAAGAGGTGCAAATCAACAGCCCGGTGGATGCAATTCGCCACCAACTGGCGTACCTGACCGAAGACCGCAAGGGAGATGGTTTGTTTCTGGATATGGCTTTGCGCGATAATATGATCGCGCCGGCGATGCGGCAATTTACCACTCCGGTTGGCATGGTCGATCGCAACAAGATCAACCTTTATGTAGATAGGAAAATTAAAGAATTTGATATTGCCACCACATCCGCGGCGAAAAAGGTCTTGTATTTATCCGGCGGGTCGCAGCAAAAGGTGCTGCTGGCTATGTGGATGGGCATCCAACCCAAGGTGATTATTTTTGACGAGCCGACGCGGGGGGTGGATGTCGGTTCCAAGGCTGAAATTTACCAACTGCTGCGGTCTTTTACGTCCAAAGGTACTGGAGTGTTGATGATTTCTTCTGATTTGCCGGAACTGATTGGCATGAGCGACCGGATTTTGGTGTTCCATAATGGCAGAATCAGCGGAGAACTGCTGCGGGAGGAATTTTCGGAGGAGAGAATTCTTTCACTCGCAGCGGGAATTTCCGATGGGCTGCATCACGCGAGCCTGTCGCCTTTCCTGTGGCGATTGATGCAGCAGGCCGCGCAGACGGTACTCGCCAGGCTGGCTGAACAAACGTCCTGCGACGTGTATATTGCCGTCTTGGAGAAAAGCCAGGTGGTGAACATCGCTCGATCTGCCCGACCAGCCGTTGAAATCAATCCGGCAGATGAGGTAGAAACACCCCAACCCGCGGCACATCTCCGTGCCGCCGGCATGCTTCTTTTGGCGGCCGCCCCGCCGGCGGCAGGTCAGGAAGCCATCCGGAAACTGGAAAGCCTTGCTCCACACTTAATCCACACACTTCATCGATTGCCGGCGCAATTTGAAGCCATCAACCAGTCCGGTTTTGCAGCCGAATTTGAGGAATTTGTTGCGGGCGAGGCGAGCCTGGCTGTAGCGTTACGCCGGCGGGATAAGCGCATCATCGCCGCGTTGGGATTTACCGGCAAGCGGAATTCTTTCGCTCCATCCCGCCTGGAAGAAATCCACCAGGTGGCATTAAACGCCGCCGATGAAATCATGAGCCAATTTGAAAACCTGGCGACCAAATCTACTCCCATAATGGGGTGAAACATGTCTGAAGTCCGCTCTACACTTCGCTTTATTCAATCCATCTTTGCTTTTCGCGAATCCGCTTTGATCGCTGTATTATTTGTGTTTGGCATCCTAATGAGTTTTGCTTCTCCGGTGTTCCTGACCCGTTTGAATATAGAAGCTATTTTAATGGCACTGTCGGTCGAGGCGATCATTGCCATTGGCATGGTCATGTTGTTAATTTCTGGGGGATTGGATCTTTCCGTAGGGTCAACGCTGGCGTTTACCGGCGTGGTTGCCGGACTGGCGTTAACCGCGGGCATGGCAGCGCCTTTGGCGATTTTGGTTGGTTTGTTGGCTGCACTGAGCGTGGGGTTGGCCAACGGGCTGCTGGTAGCGAAAATGAAAATCAACCCTTTCATCACCACGCTTGGGATGATGATCATGGTGCGCGGTTTATTGCTGGTATTGGCAGATGGACGGGCGGTGCTGAATTTACCCAATAGCTTTACTGTGATTGGTCAGGGGCGTCTGTTCGGGCTGCAATACCCAATTTACGTGATGATCGCGCTGGTCATCATCGGGGATATCGTCATGCGCAACTTGCGCTACTTTCGCCAAAACTATTACATCGGCGGGAATGAAAAAGCCGCTCGTCTCACTGGGATTAATGTCGATCTGGTCAAAATTGGCAATTACTGTCTGGTAGCTTTGCTGGCCGGGATCGCCGGTTTATTATTGACCGCCCGTTTTGGCTCCGCTTCGGTGACGGTGGGCAGCGGAATAGAATTACGCGTGATTACTGCCACGATTATTGGCGGGGCAAGTTTGAACGGCGGCGAAGGCTCGGTTTTTGGCGCCTTTCTGGGGGCAATGTTTATGGCGGTGCTGGCGAATGCGCTGAATCTATTGGGGGTGGATGTGTACTGGCAAAACCTGATCACTGGATTGATCCTGATTTCAGCCGTATTGATCGATGTGGTCAACGAACGTCGTAAAACCAGGCAGCGGTAAAGCCAGGAATGACTTTGCGCTCTCCACCTCGCGGCGGACAATGATTTTGCATCTTGTCTTGACAGGCTGCGCCCGGCAGGCTATACTTACCAGCGTCAAGACCATTCGGGGAGCCCGGTATACCGGGCTGAGAGGAGGGCAAGCAGCCCTCGACCCGCTGAACCTGATCCGGGTAATGCCGGCGGAGGGAGAAACCAGCAGCACGCCAGCCCACCCCCCTCCTCCCGGCGAGGAGGTTTTTTATTCATGTCTGAAAAACGAGCGATCATTTTTGCCAATGGCGAACTGGCGGACGCGCGCGCCGCGCGCGCGCTGCTGCGCCCGGACGATTACCTGGTGGCGGTGGACGGCGGTTTGCGTCACTTGCAGCGCATGGGACTCAACCCGCACCGCCTGATCGGCGATCTCGACTCGGTGGATGCCGCGCAGCTGGCGGAACTGCAAAACGCCGGGGCGCAGATCGAACGCTACCCGGTGGAAAAGGACGAGACCGACCTGGAACTGGCGCTCTGCGCGCTGCTGGCGGAGGGTTACCGCGAGATGCGCGTGGTGGCAGCCCTGGGCGGGCGGTTCGACCAGACCCTGGCGAACCTGTTTCTGCTGGAAATGCCCGGCATGGAGCAGGTCGATATCCGCCTGGACGACGGGCGCGAAGAAATCCTGATCATCCGCGAGCGCGCGCTGGTCGAGGGCGCACCGGGCGACACGCTTTCGCTGCTGGCAATGAACGAATGCACCAAGGGCATTGTCACCCAGGGGCTGAAGTACCCTCTCACCCACGAAACGCTCTGCCCCAACCGCACGCGCGGGGTGAGCAACGAAATGCTGGCAGAGCAGGCGGAAATCCGCCTGCTGACCGGGCGGCTGCTGTGCGTTCATACCCGCCGCAGCCGCGTTCATCCGCGACCCTAAAAACATAAGGAGGCAGCCATGAATACTGGATGGCGAATATTTTCGCTTCTGGCAGCCTTCGGGCTGCTGCTGGGCGCCTGCGCGCCCGCATCTCCCCTGCCGCCCGCCGGGACGCCCGCGCCGGTCGAGCTGCGCGTGCTGACCCACGATTCGTTTGCCGCCAGCGAGGAGGTCATCCGTGCTTTCGAGCAGGAAAACAACGTCAAACTTACCTTTTTGCCCACCGGCGATACCGGTTCCATGCTCAACCAGGCGATTCTGACCAAAAATGCCCCGCTGGCGGACGTGCTCTTCGGGGTGGACAATACCTTCCTCTCGCGCGCGCTGGAGGAAGACATCTTCGAGCCATACGCCTCGCCGCTGCTGACCGCCATCAACTCCGGGTTCAAGCTTGATCCGCAAAACCGCGTCACGCCGGTGGATTACGGCGATGTATGCATCAATTACGACAAAGCCTACTTTGCCGAAAAAGGGCTGGCGCTGCCGCAATCGCTGGACGACCTGACCCGCCCGGAATACCGCGGGCTGCTGGTGGTGCAAAACCCAGCTACTTCTTCGCCGGGGCTGGCGTTCCTGTTGGCGACGGTGGCGGCTTTTGGCGAGGAAGGCTACCTGGACTTTTGGGCGCGGCTGCGCGATAACGGGGTGGTGGTAGTCAACGACTGGGAAACCGCCTACTACACCAACTTCAGCGCCTCCTCCGGGCGCGGACCGCAGCCAATGGTCGTCTCGTACGGCTCCAGCCCGCCCGCCGAGGTGATCTTTGCCGAGCAGCCGCTGGACGACGCCCCAACCGCCTCGCTGACCGCGCCGGGAATGTGCTTCCGCCAGATCGAGTTTGCCGGCATCCTCCAGGGCACAACCCAGCGCGCGCTGGCGGAGAAGTTCATCGACTTCCTGATCAGCGTACCCTTCCAGGAAGACCTGCCGCTGCAAATGTTCGTCTTCCCGGTCAACCCGGAGGCACAGCTGCCGGAAGCCTTCGTTAAATACGCCCAGATTCCCGACCAGCCCGCCACGCTGGATCCGGCGTTGATCGCCGCCAACCGCGAGGCATGGATCGAAGCCTGGACGCAAACCGTGCTGCGTTGACCCCGCCCAAATCTGGCGGGGTGGCCCCGCCGCCTGCCGCAGTCCGCGCACGGCGGTTGCCCGCCGCCTGGCAGACGCTCGGTTTGTGGCTGCTGCCGCTGGCTTTCCTGGCGGTGTTCTTCTTCCTGCCGCTGGGCGGCATTCTGCGCGTGGCAGCCGCCGGGCTGTTGGAACAGGGTTTGAGCGCGGCAGGGCTGACCCGTCTGACGCGCGCGCTGGGGTTCACCTTTTACCAGGCGGGGCTGTCCACCCTGCTGACCGTGCTGGTTGGCTTGCCCGCGGCATACGTCTTTGCCCGCTTTACCTTCCCCGGCAAGGGCGCGCTGCGCCTGCTCTCCAGCCTGCCGTTCATCCTGCCCACCGTGGTGGTCGCGGCAGCGTTCAACGCGCTGATTGGACCGCGCGGTTGGCTCAACCTGCTGGCGATGAACCTGTTCGACCTGAGCGCCCCGCCGCTGAACCTGCTCAATTCGCTGCCGGCAATTTTGCTGGCGCACATCTTTTACAACACCACCATCGTTCTGCGGGTGGTTGGCAGCGCCTGGGAGCAGCTCGATCCACGCCTGGAACAGGCTGCCCGCGTGCTGGGGGCTTCGCCGTGGCGCGCCTTCCGCGAGGTGACCCTGCCGCTGCTGCGCCCGTCGCTGCTGGCGGCGGCGCTGCTGGTCTTTCTGTTCAATTTCACCAGTTTTGGGGTGATTTTGCTGTTAGGCGGGGCGCGTTACGCCACGCTGGAAGTGGAAATCTACATTCAGGCGCTGCATCTGCTCAACCTGCCCCTGGCGGGGCTGCTCTCGCTGGTTCAGTTGTTGTGCACCCTGCTGATGACCGGGCTGTACACGCGTATCACTGCCCGCCTGAACATCCCGCTCAATCCGCGCCTGCGCGGCGAAGGGGCATCGGCGGCGCGCACCCTGCGCCAGAAGGCGCTGGTGGCAGCCACCGCGCTGCTGCTGTTCTGCCTGCTGGTGCTGCCGCTGGCAGCCCTGGCGGGGCGTTCGCTGGCGCGCCTGGAGCCCGACCGTGGGCAGCGCGGCGGCTTTCAAGCCGGGCTGACCCTGGACTACTACCGCGAACTGTTCATCAACCGGCGCGGTGCGCTGTTCTACGTCCCGCCCATCGAGGCGGCGCGCAATTCGCTGTTCTACGCCGGGGTGACGGTGGCGGTCTCGCTCGGTCTGGGGCTGCCCGCTTCCGCCGCGCTCAGCCGCCGCGCGCCGGTCAACCGCGTGTTCGACCCGCTGTTGATGCTCCCGCTGGGCGCTTCGGCGGTCACGCTTGGCTTGGGTTTCATCCTGGTCTTCAACCGGCCGCCGCTGGAGGCGCGCTCGTTTCCGCTGCTGGTGCCGCTTGCCCACAGCCTGGTGGCGCTGCCCTTCGTCGTACGCACGCTGACCCCGGCGCTGCTTTCCATCCCGCATGGGCTGCGCCAGGCGGCGGCGGTGCTGGGGGCTTCGCCGCTGCGCGTCTGGCTGGAGATCGACCTGCCGATTATTGCCCGCGCCGCGCTGGTGGCGGCGGTCTTCTCCTTCACCATCTCGCTGGGCGAGTTCGGCGCGACCAGTTTCCTCGCCCGCCCGGAATTTCCCACCCTGCCGGTTGCCATCTTTCGCTTCATCAGCCAGCCGGGCGGGTTGAATTACGGGCAGGCGCTGGCCATGTCCACCCTGCTGCTGGCGGTGTGCGCGCTGGGGATTGCCCTGATCGAGCGCATCCGTCTTCCCGAACGGAAAGAATGAGGGTATAACCGCTTCATGCTTCAACTCGACTCAATTCACAAACAATACGAGGGCAAGCCGCTGCTGCGCGGGGTGTCGTTCGAGGTGGCTGCCGGCGAAACCGTCTGCCTGCTGGGGGCTTCGGGCAGCGGCAAGTCCACGCTGCTGCGCATCATCGCCGGGCTGGAGGACGCCGAGCGCGGGCGGGTGCTGTGGCAGGGCAGCGACCTGAGCGCGGCGCCGGTGCATACCCGCCAGTTTGGGTTGATGTTCCAGGATTACGCCCTCTTTCCGCACCGCAGCGTGGCGCAGAACGTTGCTTTTGGGCTGCGCATGCAGGGATTGCCGCCGGCGGAGATCGAGCAGCGCGTGGCGGAGGCGCTCGAACGGGTCAACCTGGCCGGTTTTGCCCGCCGGCGGGTGACCGACCTGTCCGGCGGCGAGCAGCAGCGGGTTGCGCTGGCGCGCGCGCTGGCGCCGCGCCCGCGCCTGCTGATGCTCGACGAGCCGCTCGGCGCGCTCGACCGCGCCCTGCGCGAAGACCTGGGGCAGTTCCTGCGCGACGTGCTCCACCACAGCGCCATCCCGGCGGTGTACGTCACCCACGACCAGGAGGAAGCCTTCACCATCGCCGACCGGCTGGTGCTGCTGCGCGCCGGCCGGGTGGAGCAGCAGGGCAGCCCGCAGCAGGTCTACCAGTACCCGCACTCCGCCTGGGTGGCACGGTTTCTCGGCTTGAGCAACCTGCTGCCCGGCAGGGTCGTCCGCCGCCAGCCGCTGGTGGTGGATACCGCGCTGGGACGCTTTCGCGCCGCCTGCGGCGGTGAGCCGCCCGCCGCAGGCGGCGTGGTCAGCCTGTTGCTGCGCCCCAACGGACTGGATTTCGAGGCGGGCAATGCCCAGGAAAACACCTTTCACGCCCAGGTCAGCGATGTGGTCTTTCGCGGCGAGGGTTACCGCCTGACGCTGCGCAGCGGGACTCACAGCCTGGTGTTCCACACCGCCGCCGCACTGCCCGAAGGCTGGCAGGGGAGGCTGGCGGTGCGCGCCGAGGCGGTCTGGTGCCTGGCAGAGGAGGATGTGGATGAGTGAAGTGGTGGTGATCAAGCAAAACCCGCACGGGGAGGAAACCTGGCGTTACGGCGGCACGGTGCTGCGCCGCGCCGCGCGCGGCGTGCTGCTGGAAGCCTTCTTCGACCGCGACGACCGCCTGTTCCACGGCGTGTGGCTGTGCCGGGGCGACCGCTTTGTGGAAGCCTATTTCAGCCACCGCTGGTACAACATTTTCGAGATTCACCACCGCGAAGGGGGGGCGCTCAAGGGCTGGTACTGTAATGTCACCCGCCCGGCGCGGCTGCTCGACGGGCGCATCGAATACGTTGACCTGGCGCTGGATTTGCTGGTTTACCCGGACGGCAGCAGCCTGCTGCTGGACGAGGACGAGTTCGCCGCGCTGTCCATCGGCGAACCGGAACGCCGCCGGGCGCGGCGGGCGGCAGGCACGCTGCCCCGCCTATTTGCACGCGGCGGCGGCTTTGAGCTGGCGCGGCAGTTTCAACGGCTGGCGCGTTAAATTGGGAATCAAAATCCCCCGCAATGGGGGATTGAGCGGGCGATGGGACTCGAACCCACGACCTTCTCCTTGGCAAGGAGACGTTCTACCAACTGAACCACGCCCGCAGTGATCGAACGCATTCAAATTATAGCAGGATTTTGCGAATCGTCAACCTTTTTGCGGCTCGGTCACTTTGCCGCGCCAATCATCACAGTAAAACACATGACCATCATCCTGTCCTTTGTCGGATGGATGACAGCACACTTGTCTGACAAATCCTTGTATAATCAAGGCGAAAACCGCCGCTGCCTGCCCCGGGTCGTGGCTGCTTGTTGTTTGAACAATTTGGGTTGCATCGAATTCATTTCCTAAGGTGGTGTTGCTATGCTTTACTTGTGGATCGTTTCGCTGCTGTGGGCTTTCTCCTTTGGTTTGATCAAAGGGCAGTTGACCGGGCTGGATGCCAACTTTGTCGCCGCCGCGCGCCTGTTTTTCGCCGCGCTGGTGTTCCTGCCCTTTTTGCGCCTGAGCGGTGTCGAGCGTCCGTTGCGCTGGCGGCTGGTGCTGACCGGCGCGGTGCAGTACGGCTTGATGTATGTGGCGTATATTTACGCTTTTGGCTTTTTGCAGGCGTACGAGGTCGCCCTGTTCACCATCTTCACCCCGCTGTATGTCACCCTGTTTCACGATATGCTCCGCCGCCGCCTGAACTGGGTCAGCCTGGGGGCAACCGTGCTGGCAGTTATCGGCACAGCCATCGTCCAGCAAGCCAACCTGCTGCGCCCCGAACTGGTGCGCGGATTTCTGATTGTACAGGTCAGTAACGTTTGCTTTGCGCTTGGGCAGGTGTATTACCGCGAACTACTGAGCGGCAAGCCGGCGCTGAAGGATGCACGCGTCTTTGGGCTGCTCTACCTGGGCGGGCTGGCGGCTGCCGGGCTGCCGGCGCTGTTCACCACCCCGTGGGGGCAGCTGACGCTGCTACCCAACCAGGTGTTGACCCTGATCTATCTGGGCGTGGTGTCCTCGGCGATTGGCTTTTTCCTGTGGAACGTCGGCGCGCGCAAGGTGAATGCCGGCACGCTGGCGATCTTCAACGACTTGAAGATCCCGCTGGCGGTGGCGGTCTCGCTGCTGGTGTTTGGTGAACAAGCCGACCTGCCGCGCCTGTTGACCGGCGGGGCGGTGGTGCTGGCGGCGCTGGCGCTCAACGAATGGGCTGCCCGCCGCGCCGCGCTGCAGCGCCAGCCGGCATAGCCCGCGGCGCACCAGGTCTGCCTCACCGCGCACCCCGCCAGGGGCGAAGCGATCTCCCGCCGCCGGATTCGGGTACAATTAACCCATCCTTTTTCCCAGGCGGTGCAAAAACGCCATGCTCATCCATAACATTTCCCAACTGCTCACCCTGGCGGGCGGGGCGCAGCGCGGCAGCGCGCTGGGCAGCCTGTCCATCCAGAGTGCCGCCGCTGTGCTGGTACGCGGCGGGGTGATTGAGACGATTGCCGCCGAGTCCACCCTGCTGGCTGCCTTCCCCAACGAGCCGCGCTTCGATGCCGGCGGACGGGTGGTGATGCCCGCCCTGGTCGACCCGCACACCCACCTGGTCTGGGCGGGCGACCGCGCCGCGGAGTTCGAACTGCGCTTGCAGGGCAAAACCTACCAGGAAATCGCCGCCGCCGGCGGCGGTATTCGCTCGACGGTGCGCGCCACCCGGGCAGCCAGCGTGGCGCAACTCAAGGCGCAGGCACGCCCGCGCATCGAAGCTATGCTGCGCCACGGCACCGCCACCGCCGAAGCCAAAACCGGCTACGCCCTGCAGCATCCCGGCGAGCTCAACCAGTTGCAGGCGCTGCTCGAACTCGACCGCGAAGGACCGCTGGAAATCCTGCCCACCTACATGGCGGCGCACGACATCCCGCCCGAATACGCCGCCGACCCGGACGGCTACGTCGAGCAGCTGTGCACGCTCATGCTGCCCGAGGCGCGCGACTGGTGGCAGGCGCACGCCGCACCGCGCCCGCTGCCGTTCGTGGATGTATTTTGCGAATCGATTGCCTTCAACCGCGCTCAGTCGCAGCGCATCATGGAAACCGCGCGCGACCTGGGCTTCCCGCTCAAAATCCACGCCGACGAGTTCGACAACCTGGGCGGCGCGGCGCTGGCGGCGTCGCTCGGCGCGGTATCCGCCGATCACCTGGTCAAGACCAGTGCCGCGGACATGGCTGCGCTGGCAGCCAGCGGCACGGTCGCCGTCTCGCTGCCGTGTACCCCGTTTGGGCTTGCCGACCCGCACTACACCCCGGCGCGGCAGATTTTGCAAGCCGGCGGGCTGCTGGCGCTTGCCAGCGATCTCAACCCCGGCACCGCCTGGTGCGAGAGTATGCAGTTCGTCATTGCCCTGGCGTGCCGTTACCTGCGCCTGACCCCGGCGGAAGCCATCGCCGCCGCGACGATCAACGCCGCCGCAGCCATCGGGCAAGCCGAACGGATCGGCTCGCTCGAACCGGGCAAACAAGCCGACCTGCTGGTGTTAAGCGTCGGCGATTACCGCCACCTGGGCTACCGCTTTGGCGGCAATCTGGCGGCGCATTTGCTCAAGCGCGGCGAATGGATTTACTGACCCCCGCCGGAGGAGATTGCCATGTCTCTCGATCTTGAAACCGCCCGCCAATGGTATCCGCGCAACGACCCGGTGCACGGCTTCGACCACATCGAACGGGTGTACCGCATGGCGGAACGCCTGGCGCAGGCAGCCGGCGCCGACCTGGAAATCGTCCGCGCCGCCGCACTGCTGCACGACATCCAAGGCAGCCACCCGGAAGGCGAAGGACGCGCCGATCACCACCACCAGTCGTCCGAACTGGCAGCCGGGATTTTGCGCAAGGAAGGCTGGGACGAGGAACGCATTGCCGCGGTGCAGCACTGCATCCGCGCCCACCGCTACCGCGACCAGCGCGAGCCGCCAGCCACGCCGGAGGCGATGGTACTGTTCGACGCCGACAAACTGGACGTGCTGGGGGCAATTGGCGTGGTGCGCGTACTCGGCTATGCCCTGCAAGCCGGTCAGCCGGCGTACGCCCCGCCTTCGGCGCGCTTTTTGCAAAGCGGCGAGAAGCAGCCCGGCGAACCGCACAGCGCCTACCACGAATTTCTGTTCAAACTGCGCCGCGTGCGCGAGCGGCTGTTCACTCCCGCCGCGCGCCAGATCGCCGAGCAGCGCCACGCCTACCTGGAAGATTACTTTGCAAGACTGATAAGTGAATTCAACGGCGATTCCTGATATACTGCCAGAAGAGGAAAATTATCAATCGGCGTATCCGTCGTTTATTCACGTGCGCCCCGGCGGTTGGCAGACTTGAAAAATGATCCAAAATCCCCCCAGGTAAAATCGAGATGATGAATATCCCCAGCGGACCGATTCTGGTCGTCGAAGATAATCCTAACGTATTGGAACTGCTCGAAACCACGCTGCGCTTCAAGGGCTACCCGGTCATCACTGCCCGCAACGGGCAGGAAGCCCTCGAATGCATCGACCACGAGCGCCCGGCGCTGATCATCACCGACATTTTGATGCCCAAGATGGACGGCTACAGCCTGGCGCACACCCTGCGCAAGAACTTCGCCACCCGCCGCATCCCGTTCATCTTCGTCACTGCCACCTACCTGACGCCGGAGGACAAGGCGTTTGCCCTCAGTCTGGGGGCGGCCGCTTTTATTGAAAAGCCGATCGACCCGGACGATTTTCTACTCACCGTAGCGGAGGTGCTAACCCGCCAGCTGTCCACCGGCACGCTGCACTCCCCGCTAGAGGACGAGGAATTCTACGAAGGCTACCGCGAACGGCTGGAAAGCAAACTGCGCCACAAGCAAATCCAGATCGCACGCACCGAGCGCCTGCTGTACACCCTGCCGGAGTCGCAAAAACCTGCCTTTCAGGCGCTGTTGCTGCAGGCAATGGCAGACCGCGACGAAATCCAGGTCGAGCTCGACCAGCTGCTCACCGTGCTGGAGGAATTTCGCCGCCGCCAGACCTCATCTGGCGCCACCTGAGTCGCCGCGCGGCGCTGCGGTGGCAAGTGAGGTATAATCCGTGCGATGAATTTCATGGAATATACCGTACACGACCAATGGGATGTGTCCCTGCGCGACGAATGGAATCATCTGGTTTCTGCCAGCAGCGCGCATTTTCCCTTCTCCCGCTTTGAATTTCTGGATATCTGGTGGCGCACGCGCGGCGGCGGCGAATGGCCGCCGCAAAGCCGCCTGGCGCTGGTTACCGCCCGCCGCGGCGGGCAGCTGCGCGCGGTCGCACCGTTGTTCTGGACACCGGATCGTGCCGGGCTTCCGGCGTTGATGCTGCTGGGCAGCATCGAGATCAGCGACTACCTCGACCTGATCGCCTACCCGGAAGACCTACATGCCTTTTGCGCCGGGCTGCTGCCCGCGCTGCAAGCTGCCGGTCTGCCGGAGTGGCGCTCGCTGGAACTGTACAACCTGCCGGAAGAATCGCCCAGCCTGCCCGCGCTGCAAGCCGCCGCCCGCCGCCACAGCTGGGACTTCAACAGCCAGCCCTATCAGCGCTGCCCCTACATCCCCCTGCCCGGCGACTGGGAGACCTACCTGTCCGGGATCGACAAAAAACAGCGCCACGAGATCCGCCGCAAGATGCGCCGCGCCGAATCGCTCGAACCGCCCGCCCGCTGGCGGCGCAGCCAGGAGCGCGCCGCGCTCGATGCGGACATCGACGCCTTCTTCGCGTTGATGGAACAGGACGAGGAAAAGCGCCGCTTCCTGACCGGAACCATGCGCGCCGCGATGCGCGAGATCATCACCTGCGCCTTCGAGCAGGGCTGCCTCAACCTGGCGTTTTTGGAGGTGGACAGCCAAAAAGCCGCCGCCTACCTCAGTTTTGATTACCTCAACCGCCTGTGGGTGTATAACTCCGGCTACGACCGGCGCTTCAACGAGTATTCGCCCGGCTGGGTGCTGCTGGGCTATTTGCTCGAGTGGGCAAACCAGAACGGCTACCACGAATTCGACTTCATGCGCGGCGACGAGGAGTACAAGTACCGCTTCGGCGCGGTCGACCGCCGCGTGATGCACCTGACCCTCTCCCCGCCGGCGCGTTAGGCAAACAACATCACCAGCACAATTGCCACGCTGAGCAGCGCGAACAGGGCTGCCGCCAGCGTGCCGCTGCCGCCTTCCAGGGCGAAGTACAACCCGAAGGGGGTGAGGATGAGCAGTCCCAGCGCCAGCAGGGACAGATTGAAGCGGCGGCTGTTGGAATTGGGGCCGGGTTTAGAGGTCATCCCTGTAATTGTACCCCGTCACGGCGCTGTGGGCGCGGCGACAATAATATGATTTTTTTTCACCGAATTTATGACAAACGACCACTGATAATTCGGCGTGCATATGCTATGCTTACCGCAGCAAATTACCGAATTCAACCATTGTAGAAAGGAAAGCAACCATGGCGTATGTGATTACCGAGGATTGCATTCAGTGCGGAGCCTGTGAACCGGAATGCCCCGAAGGCGCAATTTCCGAGATGAACGGGACGTACGTGATCGACGCCGCCAAATGCCACGACTGTGGTGTGTGCGCGGATGTGTGCCCGACCGGCGCAGCCAAGCCTGCATAACCTTTTTACATTTCGATCAACCACTGAATCGGGGGCGGCGCGCCGCTCCCGATTTTGGTTTGCCCGTATGGTATACTGTGCCGTGAAATGAGCCTGATTATCGCCGCCAATCTCTCCAAATCCTTCGGCGCGCTCGACCTGTTCAGCGGGCTTTCGCTTGCCATTCCCCACCGCGCGCGCATCGGATTGGTCGGCGCCAACGGGGTCGGCAAGACCACCCTGCTGCGCATCCTGCTTGGCATGGACGAACCCACCGGCGGCAGCGTGCAGCGCGCGCGCGGCTTGCGCATGGGCTACCTGCCGCAGGAAGCCCGTCTGACCTCCCAGTGCACGCTGTGGCAGGAGTGCCTGGGCGTGTTTAGCGGTTTGATCGAGCGCCAGGCGGAGCTTGCCCGCCTGGAAGCCGCCATGGCGGACGCCGGGCAAGCCGAAGCCGCGCTGCAAGCCTACGGCAAATTACAGGTCGAGTTCGAGAATCTGGGCGGCTACACCTTCGAACTGCACACCGGGCAGGTGTTGACCGGGCTGGGTTTTGAGCGCAGCGATTTCGACCGTCCGGTCGAGCAGCTCTCCGGCGGGCAGCGCACCCGCGCCCTGTTGGCGAAACTGCTGCTGGAAAACCCCGACTTGCTGCTGCTCGACGAACCGACCAATCACCTGGATATGGAGGCGGTCGAATGGCTGGAGACCTACCTGCGCGAATGGGAAGGCGCCGTGCTGATCGTCTCCCATGACCGCTATTTCCTCGATCAGGTGACACAAACCATCTGGGAAATGACCCCGCCAACTGGCGGGGTGACCCCGCAAGCCTGGGGAGTGTCACCGGCGCTGGAGATTTACCCCGGCAACTACTCCGCCTACCTGGTGCAGCGCGAGGAGCGCTACGCCCGCCGGCTAGAGGAATTTCAAGCCCAGCAGGAATACATCGAGAAAGAGATGGACTACATCCGCCGCAACATTGCCGGGCAGAACACCCGCCAGGCGCAGGGACGGCGCAAACGGCTGGAACGCCTGTTGGAGGAAACCCGCCTTGCCCCGCCGAAAAAAGCGCGCCGCCTGCACTTCAACATCCAGGCGGGCGGGCGCTCCGGCGACCTGGTGCTGCGCTCGTTCGGGCTGGCAGTGGGTTACCACGATGAGGGCAAGCCGCTCTTCCACGCCCCAGATCTGCTGCTGCGGCGCGGCGAATGCGCTGCCGTGATCGGTCCCAACGGCGCGGGCAAGACCACCTTCCTCAAGACGCTGCTCGGTCAGATTCCGCCGTACAGCGGCGAAGTGCTGCTCGGCGCCAGCCTGAAAATTGGCTACTTTGCCCAAGCGCACGAGGGCTTGAATCCCGCGCTGACTCTGATGGAATCAATTACCGAGATCGTCCCCGACTGGCTGCCGGCTCAGGCGCGCGACTATCTGGCGCGCTTCCTGTTCACCGGCGACGACGTGTTCAAGACGGTCAACCTGCTCTCCGGCGGCGAGCGCGGCAGGCTGGCGCTGGCGCGCCTGGCGCTGCAGGGCGCCAATCTGCTGCTGCTCGACGAGCCGACCAACCATCTCGATCTGCCCGCCCAGGACACGCTCCAATCGCTGCTGGCGGATTACCAGGGCAGCATTCTGCTCGTCTCGCACGACCGCTATTTGATCGACTCGCTGGCGACGCAGATTTGGGAAGTGCTGCCCGGTCAGCAGACGCTGCGCCTTTTCGAGGGTAGTTACAGCGAATACAAAGCCGCGCTAGCAGCGCAAAACGCGGCGGAAGCCGCGCGGCGCAGCGAGGAGGCGGACAGCGTGCGCGCGCTGGTCGAGCGTCCGCGCGCCGAACCGTCCAACAACCGCCTGCGCCAGCGCCAGCAGCAACTGGCGGCGCTGGAAGCCGAAATTCACACGCTGGAAGCGCGCCTGGCGGCGCTTAGCCGGCGGCTGGAAAACCCGCCCGCCGGCGCGCAAGAGGTGCGCCAACTGGGAGAGGAGTTCCAGCAGGTGCAGGACACGCTCGAAGCGCAGTTAAATCGCTGGGCGGAACTGCACGAACAACCGGTTTAAAATCACCGGCTGAGCTTGTCGAAGACCGCGGCGGGCTCAGGGCACGAGCAGCCGCCAGGCGCGCAACGACGCCGGGTGCAGGCGGGCAGGGCGGTGTACGGGGTTTACGTCATCGCGAGCCCGGCAGACTGAGGCGGATGGTAAGCCCGCGCAGTGGGCGGGATTGGGCCGCCTTTGGCGGACTGTCCGGGTTATAATCTCCCTATTCCGCCGTCACCATCGGCTTGGCGCAGGACAAAGCCAGCCCATGCCCGGCAGCCCGGCAGTCAGCCTGCCGGCGCCCATTCCAGCGCAGCGAGGCATTCCCCATGGAGAGCAAACGAAATCTGATCTTCGTCGAAGTCGGCATTGTCTATTTTTTGATGATTTACGTCTTCCGCACGGTGAAGGAACTGCCCGTGGCGCAGCAGATCACCGCCGGGTTGAACGGACACCTGGTTCCCGCGTACGCCGCGCTGCTGGCGGCGGCGTTCGTGGTGTACAACATCCGCGCCTATTCACAACTACGCCTGCCGGATGCCGCCAAGCGCCGCTACCAGCTGCAAATTGCCGGGGTGGGCTTTCTGCCGGTGCTGCTGCTCAGCCTGCTCCTCAGCTGGGTGGACTGGCAACAGTGGAGCGGCGCGCTGCCGGTGGTAGCAGCACTGATTGGGATGCTGGTCTGGTTTGGCTGGGCGGCGCGCAAGAAACCCTCCTGGCAGGAAGCGGGACTGGCCGGCGGGCTGCTGCTTGTCCCACTGGCGGCGCCGCTGCTGCTGCGCATTGGCGATGTGCTGCTGGCAATTGTGTACTACTATCTCCTGGTCGCGCTGAGCGAGGAAACCCTCTTCCGCGGCTATATGCAGGTGCGCCTGAACAGCGTGCTGGGGCGACCCTTCCGCTTCTTTGGCATCCCGTGGGGCTGGGGGCTGGTCGTCTCGGCGGTGCTGTTCGGCTTGTGGCATTGGGGCTGGGTGCCGGGCACGGTGCAGTGGACGCAGGTGGTGTGGACGATCTTCGCCGGGCTGTTTTTTGGCATCGTGCGCGAAAAGAGCGAAGGGGTGATCGCCCCGGCGATTCTGCACGGGGTGATGAACTACGGTCCGCAGGCGGCGCTGCTGTACCTGGTGTGGGGCTGAGCGGGGGAGAGCGGCGGGGCTCGCCCCAAAACCATGTAAATTAAACGACCATTAACGATCAACAGCAAAAGCGGATATTCTTAATCGACCTATCATTTAATTTTTATTGAATATTAATGATTCTATCATTCTGATTTTAATATCCCGGAATATAGTTATTCTATTCTCTTCCACAGTTATCTTTTCTTATTTGACCTTGTTTTTCGGTTTGGGCGTGGTTCGCCAACCCTGTTAGCGCGCAGAAAAAGCCGAACTAGCCCCATTTTATACACAGGCGAGCATTGAGGCGCACGCCCACTTAAATCCGAGATTTTTTACCGCTCTCGTGGCGGTAATATCCTATTCCACGCAGTTAAGGAGCCTGTATGGTTGATGTGATCATTGTCGGTGGGGGAATTACCGGACTGAGCGCGGCATGGGATATGCAGCATTCCCGCCCCAATCTCTCGTACGCTTTGCTGGAAGCTTCCGCATACTGGGGCGGCAAGATTGTCAGCCAGGTTATGCAAGTGCAGGGTCATCAGTTCCTGGTGGATGGTGGTCCGGACACGCTGGTTACCCGTAAACCGGAAACATGGACGCTGGTCGAGGAGGTTGGACTGATCAACGAGGTGACCAGCCCGGTTTCGGAAACCAAAAATATCTATGTGCTCGACAATGGAGCGCTATGCCCAATTCCCCTTAGCCCGGCATTGTTTTTTACCACGCCGCTGCTGACCTGGAAAGGACGATTACGGCTGCTTTCCGAACCGTTCCAGCCCGCCAGACGGGATGACCGGGATGAATCCCTGGCGGATTTTGTCACCCGCCGCTTGGGCAAAGAGGCGCTTGAAAAGTTTGTCGGTCCCGTCTTGGGGGGCATCTACAACACCGATCCCGATCAGCAAAGCATTCTGGTGACAGCGCCCATCATGCGCGAGATGGAAAAAGAATCCGGAAGCCTGGTCCTGGCTTCGATGAAACGCATGCTGCGAAACAAGCCGGGAGTAAAAAAACCGCGTTTTATCAACTTTAAACGCGGTATGCAGCAGCTGCCAAATCAAATTGCTTCGCTGTTGCAGGGAGATCTGCGCTTGAATGCCCGCGTGGTGCGCATCGAACCTACCGGCGGTGGCTATTCTGCCGTCCTGGCATCGGGGGAACGGATTGAAGCAAAGGTGGTGATTCTGGCAACGCTGGCGAACGTTTCAGCGACGCTGTTGCGAGAACTGACCCCGCAAGCCGCCACGCTTCTGGCACACATTGACCATGAAAACAGTGGGACAATCTCGCTCGTTTTTCGTCAAGGCGACCTGCCAACCCAGCCGCTGGTGAATGGATTGATGATCCCGCGCCGCGAAAAACGCGCGATCGATGCGCTAACGGTCACATCCCGCAAGATGCCGGAGCGTTCGCACCCCGGTTTTGATGTGTTGCGGGTCTTTTTTGGCGGCAGCCGTCCCGGATTGGTGAATGATTCGGATGAAAAACTGGTTCAAACTGTGTCTGCCGAGCTGCGCCACCTGATCGGCATCCACGCCGACCCGCTGGCATACACGGTGTTCCGCTGGGAGTCCGGTTTTCCACAATGCCGGGTGGATCACCTCAAGCGGGTGGATGCAATGGAAGCCTGCTTACCCAAAGGAATCTTTCTTGCGGGTAGTTCGTATCGCGGCGTTGCCGTCCCGGATTGCGTCCGCCAGGGGCGCGAAGCCGCCCGCCAGGCAATCGCTATTCTATAAGCACTATTTTCCAAACCCTACAAGATACAAATGGAGGAGAACGACATGCACAAAATAGCCGGTTGGCTCAATGGTTTTCGCCTTGCCCTGTTCCCAATTGCCTACGCGTTTAGCGGCGTGTTGATCGGCAGCACGCTCAACCGCATCATGATCGCCGACCTGGGTTATTCAGCCACGCTGGTAGCCGCCTTTTTTGCAATCCCCCTGATGGTTTCGCCGATCCGGATTTGGATTGGCTACCGTTCGGATGGCTATCCGCTGTTGGGAAAACGCCGCGAGCCGTATATCCTGCTGGGGGCTTTTGCCATAGGGCTGGGTATTGTTGCCATTTCCAATCTAATTCCCATGGGCAGTTCAGTCGGCAACCTGGCAATCATCGCGCTGGCATTTTTGATGTACGGTCTGGGGCGCAATATCGGGCACAACACGTTTCAAGCCCTGGTAGCCGAGCGGTACGAGGGCAGCGCGCGTTCTCGGGCGGCGACCCTGTACGAAGTAGCCACCATGGTTGGCATGATTGTCGGGGCAGGCGTGATTAAGGGTGCATTGAAAAATTATGATCCAAATGCTCTGATGATGGTGGCGTTCGGCGTGGCGGCGGCGGTATTTGGGCTGGCATTTCTGGGCGTGATTGGACAGGAAAAGAAATCGCGGATAAGCAGCGCAGCGGCTGAAAAGGCGCGCCAAGTCCGGTTTAGCGCAGCTTTTCGTAGCGTGGTGCTGGGCGACCGCCAGGCGCGCTTGTTCTTCCTTATTGTAATTCTCACCTTTGTCGGCACCCTGGCGCAGGATGTGCTGCTTGAACCGTACGGCGGGCTGGTGTTGAACATGGACGTAGGCGAAACCACGGGACTGACCCAGTTTTGGGGAGTGGGGGTATTATTGTCCATGCTGGCAAGCGGTATTTTCCTGCTCAAAAAAATTGGCTACATGCGCATCATGCGCGCCGGCATGCTGCTGTCCGCGCTGTCCTTTACCGGTCCCATTCTGGCAGGGGCAATCGCGAATCCTGGGTTTTTTAAGGCAGCTGTCTTTTTGATGGGCATTGGAACAGGACTGGCTGGCGCCGGCATGTTGAGCGGTGCCTTGATGTTTACTACCCGACTGCGCGCCGGTATGCTGCTCGGCGTTTGGGCGGTGGCAAACATGACCGGACATGCTTTTGGTTCGCTACTGGGCGGCGCGACGGTTGACAGTGTGCGCGCCCTGACGGGTAATGCTTTTGCCGCGTACAGCACGGTGTTTGGTTTCGAAATCCTGATTTTGCTGACAGCCTTCACCCTGTCGCTGCGATTGAATGTCAACATGTCCAACGCCGCGGTTGAAGAACAACGCACGCTTACCCAAGCGCTCGCGGATGGTTAAAATTGAGCTGCCGCCTGGCGCGCTGTCCAATACACGGCTGTAAACCGGCGCTAAACTCGGGTGGGCTATCGCCGCGCCCGGCGAGGCTGCCCCGGCGGACGCGAGCTGCATGGCTTACCCGTAACGGCAAATCTATATCTATTTGGTTGAAGAGAGTGTATGACCAATCCACCAACTGCCATCGTTTTGCTCAATCTGGGTGGACCATCCACGCTGGATGAGGTCGAGCCCTTTTTGGTGCGGCTTTTTACGGATGAGGAGATCATTCCGCTGCCTTTCCAGCAGCAATTGGGGGCATTCATTGCCCGGCGGCGGTCGCCCAAAGTCAGGGCGCGTTATGCCCAAATTGGCGGCGGCTCGCCAATTCTGCATTGGACGCGCTTGCAAGCGGAAGCGATGGTCCGCCGCCTGGATGAAATTTCGCCGCGAAGCGCTCCGCACAAAGCGTATATCGCCTTCCGCTATTCCGCGCCTTTTGCCCAGGATGCGCTGCAACAAATGAAAGCCGATGGTGTAAAAAGGGCAATTGCCTTTACGCAATACCCGCAGTTCTCCTGTGCCACCACCGGCTCCAGTCTGAACGAACTGTGGCGCGCGCTGCATCAAACGGGAGTGGAAAAAGAATTTGAGTGGAGCATCATCGACCGCTGGCATGTCCACCCGGATTTTATCCAAGCCATGGCGCAATCCGTTCGCACCGGGCTGCAAAAATTCCCCCCCGAAGCCCGCGATGAGGTGCTGCTGATGTTCAGCGCTCATTCGCTGCCTGTACGTGTGGTCGAACGTGGTGATCCATACCCCCAGGAAGTTGGCGCGAGCGTGGCTGCGGTAATGCGGGCTTTGAATGATTCGCATCCTTACCTGTTGTGTTTTCAATCCGCGGTTGGTCCTGTGCGGTGGCTGGCACCTGCCAGCGAGCGAGTGATCAAGTTGTTGGGGAAAAAGAAACAGCGCAACGTTTTAGCCGTGCCAATTGCATTTGTGAGTGATCATATCGAGACATTGCACGAGATTGATATCGAGTATCGGGAACTTGCCAGACGGTCGGGTATTCATCAATTCGAGCGCGCACCGGCATTGAACGATTCGCCGCTTTTCATCGAGGCGATGGCGCATCTGGTTGTCAGTCACCTTGCCAGCGGCAACCTGTGTTCGCGTCAATATTTTTTGCGCTGTCCCGGTTGTTTCAATCCCGCGTGCCGCAAGATGGTCAACCCGCTGGCGGCTGGGATTTGATTAATTCGCGCAAAACTGCGAATCAGCATAGAAGATGATAAGACGGGAGATCGCGAAGCCCAAAGATCGGATTTCGCAATGACAGTTGAGATGTGTTGCCAAAGGGGAAGACCGCGATCAGCTGCCCCAATCGCGCAGGTAGAGAAAATCGTAGCCGATGGTGCGGTTGCTCAGCTTGGCAATTGGCGGCGGCACGCGCTTGAACTGGTTGCGGCGCACCCGCTCGACCACCGCGTGGACGAAGGCTTCCGCGAAACCGGCTTGGATGCACTCCTGCGGGGTGTAGCGCTGGTCAACCAGCAGGTAGAGCAGCCGGTCAACTTCGGCATAGGTGTAGCCCAGTTCGCCCTCATCGGTCTGTCCCGACCACAGGTCAGCGGAGGGTGGCTTGCGGCGCAGCGACTCCGACACGCCCAGCGCCTCTGCCAGCTGGCGCAGTTGAGTCTTGTACAGGTCGCCAATCGGGTTGAGCGCGCAAGCCGAAT
Source organism: Bellilinea sp. (assembly GCA_037442545.1). Classification (GTDB taxonomy): domain Bacteria; phylum Chloroflexota; class Anaerolineae; order Anaerolineales; family Anaerolineaceae; genus Bellilinea. Next base: position 15,827 of record JBBIQB010000007.1, on the reverse strand, counting down.
CGCCGTACAGGGTGGTATAACCGAGCAGGATTTCGGTCTTGTTGCTTGTCCCGACCACCAGCCCGTTGAACGCCGCCGACTGGTCGTACAGCACGACCATGCGCTGGCGCGCCATAATGTTGCCGCGCCGCATGTCGTTCATGTCAGCAAACCGCGCGAACAACGGCTCGACCATCGGGGTAATCTCAATCGTCAGCGACTGCACGCCGGTGGCGTCGATCACGTTTTGCGCGTCGGAAAGCGAATCGGGCGAGGAGGTGCGGTAGGGCATGCGCACCGCCAGCACGTTGTGCGCTCCGAGCGCTTCGGCAGCCAGGTAGCACGAGACGGCGGAATCGATTCCCCCGGAAAGCCCAATCACCGCCCGCGAAAGCCCGCTGCGGGTGATTTCGCTGTGGATGAAGCCGGTCAGAATGCGCCGCGCCAGGTCGGTATGGATGGTCAGGTCAATCGGGATCATGGCTGGGTTCCTATCTGCCGGAGGTGCGGCTGGTGAGGATGCGGTTGAGTTCGCGCTGCACCAGCGCGGTGCGTTCGTCGCGCAGCAGTGGCAGGCGGGCACGGGTACGGTGGAGCATGTTCAGGTCGATCTCCGCCAGGGTCACACCTTCATCAAAGTAAGCAGCCTGCTCGACCAGTTCGCCGTTGGGGTCGAAGACGGTCGAGCCGCCCCAGAAGTTGAGCCCGTCCTCGTAGCCGACGCGGTTGGCGTGAGCGACAAAAGCGGTGAACAGACTGGCGTAGGCGCGATTGATGTGCTCCACCCAGCGCGCCGATTCGAGCAGCGCGGCACTGTTCAAGCCGCGCCCCGGCGATGCCGAGGTAAAAAAGAACAGGTCGGCTCCATCCAGCCAGAGCAGGTAAGGTGGTGAGGCATGCCAGAAGTCCTCGCAAATCAACACCCCTACCCGCCCAAAGCGGGTATCGAACGCCTGGATGGCATCACCCCAGGCAAAAAAGCGCCCCTCGTCGAACAGCCCGTAGGTCGGCAGGTACACCTTGCGGTGGACATGGATCACCTCTCCGCCGGACAGGTAGGCTGCGGCGATGTAGAAGCGGCTGCGGCTGTCCTCCTCGACAAAACCGACCAGCAGATCGATCTGCTTTGAGGCTTGCAGCAGCGGGCGGAAGAGCGGGTCGTCGCTGCGCGGGCGGCGGGCTACGGCGGGGGTCAGGTCCTGCAGCACGTAACCGGTCAGCGATAGTTCGGGGAAGATGAGCAGGTCGGCGCCGTTCTGGCGCGCCTGCTCCGCCAGGGCAAGGTGCTTGGGCAGGTTGGCTTCGGGGTTGCCCAGCACGGTGTTGATTTGAGCCAGTCCGAGGGTCAATTTCATGCGCGGTCAGTCCTTTGGAGAAAACCAGGTTTCACGATTGGCGCCGGGGGCTTCATCGGCAAAGGAGGAACGCAGCCGGGCAATGCCCAGCGCGATCAAGCCCAGCAGCGCCAGTGCGCTCAACAACAGCGCGGCGGCGGTGTCCGGGTGCAGGTCGTGAAAGCGCAGCAGGGAGTCGCCGCGCAGGACGGTGAACAACAGGGTATGCAGTCCCAGCGCCAGTCCCAGGGCACAAGCGCGCAAACCGGGGACGCGGCTGTCGGCGGTGCGGATTTCCACCTGCCAGGCGAAGAACAGCAGCGCGGGCGCCGCCAGGTAGGGCAGCGGCAAGCGGTGGATCAGGCTGCCGTCCAGTTCCATCACCGGCAGCGCCCAGGGATATTGCTCGTCCAACGGGCTGCCATAGGCGCAGCCTGCCGCGCCGCAGCCCAGCCAGAGCATCACGCCCAGCGGGATGAACATAATCACCAGCCCGTCGGCAGCACGCGCCAGCGCTTCCCGCTGCGCCAGCGCGACCAGCCCAATCGCCAGCAGAGCAGCCGCCAGCCCGCCGGGGAAGGACAGTCCGCCTTCCCAGAAGCGCAGCGCCGCCCAGCCGTCGGCGCGGAACAGGTGCGGGTTGAACCAGACGAAACCCGCCCGCGCCCCGATCAACACCGCCAGCAGGACGAACAGCCCACCAGCTGTGCGGCGCACTTCCGCGCCCGGCGGTGCGCCGCGCACAACCAGCAGCAGTCCCAGAGATGCGCCAATTCCGACCAGCAGCGAGAAGAAGTTCACACTGCGGATTATAGCACCGGGCGGGCATTTTGCAGGGGTGGTCAGCCCACCCGACCTGCACACCCTTCGGCATACCCTGACGGGTACGCGGGATCAGGGTGCGCGGCGCCACCGGCTGAACCCCCTTGCCCTTCAGGGTATGTCGAAGAGCGCGGGCGTGTGCCCGCGCTGCTCATGCTATAATCCTTGTGTCCATGAGCGAATCCGTCCTCACCCCCGCTTCGACCACTGAACCGCCCGCGACCGGCGGCGATCCCGCACCGCAGGACAATCAGCCCGCCGCCCCGGCGGAGGTCAACCTGCGCCTGGAAGTCGACCTGCCGCCCGGCGTGCGCCTCAACCTGACCGTAGAAAGCCGTTCGCCGCAAGGCGCGCCGCTCGAATCACGCTCGCTGACGCTTTCCAACCCGCCTGTGCCGCTGCCCGACTGGCTGGCAGGCGCCGCGCGTCCGGCGCGCGCCAGCCGCCTGCAACGCTGGCTGACCCGCCTGCGCGCCCAACCGCTGACCCTGTCCGCCTGGCTGCTGGCGGCTTCCTTTCTCATCTACGCTGCCACCCGCCTGATCGCCCTGGCGGATTTTCCCATCTACTTCTTCACCGACGAGGCAGTACAGACCGTCCTGGCTGCCGACCTGGTACGCGATGGCTTTCGCGGCTACACCGGCGCACTGCTGCCAGCCTATTTTCCCAATGGGACGCAGTACAACCTCAGCCTGTCGGTGTATTTACAGGTACTGCCCTACCTGCTGTTCGGCAAATCGGTACTGGTCACCCGCGCCGCTGCGGCGCTGGTCACACTGCTTTCGGCACTGGCGGTTGGGCTGACGCTGCGACAGGTGTTTGGCAGCCGCGCGGCGTGGGGCGGCGTGCTGCTGCTTACCCTGACCCCGGTCTGGTTTTTGCACTCGCGCACCGCCTTCGAGACCGCGCTGGCGGTTTCATTTTATGCCGCCTTCCTTTACGCCTACCTGCGCTACCGCCAGGGCGCAGCCGGTTGGGTGTACGGTATGGCAGTGTTTGCCGCGCTGACCTTTTACAGTTACAGTCCGGCGCAAATGGTCATTCTCGTCACAGTGGCGCTGCTGTTTTTCTCCGATCTGCGCTACCACTGGCAGCAGCGCAGCCGTCTGGCAGGCGGGCTGGCGCTCGGGCTGATGTTCGCCCTGCCGTACGCGCGCTTCCAGGCGGATCACCCCGGCGAAACGCTGCGTCACCTGATGGTGCTCAACTCGTACTGGCTGAGCGATCGGTCGCTGGTTGCCAAACTGGGCATTTACTTTGGCGAATACCTGGGCGGACTCAACCCGCTGTACTGGTTCAACCCCAACCCGGCGGAACTCTCGCGCCATGTCATGTCCGGCTACGGACACCTGGGGCTGTGGTCGCTGCCGTTCATCGCCATTGGGCTGGCGCGGGCGGTGCGCCGCATCCGCCAGCCGGAATACCGCCTGCTGCTACTGGCTGCGCTGGCTGCCCCGGCGGGCGCCGCGTTGGTGCAGTTGGGGGTCACCCGGGCGCTGTTCATGGTCATCCCGGCGGCGCTGCTCGGCGGGCTGGGTTTGGACGGCGCGCTCGACTGGCTGGCACGGCGCGGCGAAAAACGCCTGCCGGTGCTTCCGGTGCGCAGCCTGCTCACCGTGCTGGTCTTCATGGTGATGGTGGCTGGCTCGTTTGCCATGCTGGGCGATGCGCTGGTCAACGCCCCCACCTGGTTCGACGATTACGGGCTGGCGGGTATGCAGTGGGGCGCACGCCAGTTGTTCGCCGCGGTCGAGGGCTACCTGGCGGAAAACCCCGGCGTCGACCTGATCGTCTCACCCTCCTGGGCAAACGGCAGCGACGTGCTGGCGCGGTTCTTCGCCGACGATCCGCAACCCTACCGGCTGGGCAGCATTGACGGCTATTTAAACGAGTACAAGCCGCTGGATGAACATACGCGCTTTGTGATGATCCCCGACGAATGGCGCAAGGTGCAGGAGAGCGACAAGTTCAGCGACGTGCAGGTCGAGCACACCTTGCTGTACCCCAACGGCGAGCCGGGTTTTTACTTCGTCCGTCTGCGCTACGTGGACAATGCCGAGCAGATCTTCGCCGCCGAGAGCGAGCAGCGCCGCACGCTGGTGCAGGATGTGGTCATGCTGCCCGACGGCGCGCCCGCCACCGCGCGCCATTCGCAGCTGGATATGGGCGAAATCTTCCACGCCTTCGACGGCGACGCAAACACGCTCACCCGCAGCCTGGATGCCAACCCACTGTTGATCCGCCTGACCTTCGACGCGCCGCGCCAGCTGAGCGGGTTGAGCGCGCGCATCGGCGGCGTGCCCGGCAAGCTGGCGGTGTGGGTCGAACCGGTGGACGGCTCGGCAGCCTTGCCCTTCGCGCAGGAAAAAGAGGAAACCCCCGACCCGCGCGACGTGCGCATCGAGTTCGGACAGACCCTGACCACCCGCCAGGTGGAGATCGAGATCTGGAGCACCCGCGATACCGGTCCCGCCCACGTCCACTTGTGGGAGATTACCTTCCATTGACACCCCCTTCTCCATCTCCCGCGCGGCGGCGCGCCTGTGGGCTGCGCCTGGTGACCGCCGGGCTGGCGTTGATCGCCTGCAGCGGCAGCCTGCGCCTGGTGGAGAGCCTGCGCAGCGCCGAATTCCTCGCCCGCTTCGACATCCAGCCGGGGGTGGGATACCTGGCTGCCAGCGGGGCGCTGTTCGCCGCCACCGGGCTGGCGGGCGCTCTCAGCCTGTGGCTGCGCCGCCGCTGGGGCGCGCCACTGGCGGGCGGGGTGATTGTGCTGTGGCTGGGTTGGACGTGGTTCGACCGGCTGCTGGTTGCCCGCACGCCGCAAACCGCCGGACTGCCCTTCCTGCTGGCAGCCAGCCTGCTCATTCTGGCGTTTTGCGGTGGGGTCTTGTGGAAAGAATGGAGGTCGAAGCGTGAACCGGAATGATACCGAAGTGGAAGCCAAGTTTTATCTGGGCGATCCGGACGGGCTGCGCCGCCGGTTGGAAGCCCTCGGCGCAGTTCTGGCGCACCCGCGCGTGCACGAGGTCAACCTGCGCTTCGACCTGCCCGATGGCAGCCTGACCCGCGAGCGGCGCGTGCTGCGCTTGCGGCGCGATTCGCGCGCCGTGCTAACCTTCAAGGGACCCACCCAACCGGGCGCCGAGGTGGCTGTGCGCCAGGAGATCGAAAGCGAGGTAGCAGACTTCGACGCCTGCCGGCGGCTGCTCGAGGCACTGGGCTACCAGGTCAGCGTGATGTACGAGAAATTCCGCACCACCTACCGCCTGGAAGAAATGGAGATCGTGCTGGACGAACTGCCCTACGGCGCGTTCTGCGAGATCGAAGCCGCCGACGGCGATTCGATCCACCGCCTGGCAGGGCAGCTCGGGCTGGACTGGGCGGCGCGCATCACCATGAGTTACCTGGCGCTGTTCGACCAGTTGAAACGCGCGCGCGGCTGGGCAATACGCGACCTGTCCTTCGACAACCTGCGCGGATTGACCTTCAGCCCGGAAGACCTGGGCTCCCGCCGCGCGGATTGAGGGCATACAACAGGCTGCTTCGTCTGCCGGATGAGCGTGGTATACTTCGCGCATAAAGGGGAATCAAGATGCCGGAAAACGTTAAAATATTTTTTACCCATCCTTAACCGCGCCTTCGCACGCTCATAACCGTGGTCGGTTAAAATAGAGTCAGGCGGCGCGGCTGCCGTAAACCAAACGAGGAGAAGAGGCTATGCACATTCTGGTCACCAACGATGACGGTATCGGCGCGCCGGGACTGCTGGCGCTGGCGCAGGCGGTTCAACCGCTCGGCAAGGTCAGCGTGCTGGCGCCGGACCGCAACTGGTCGGCTTCCGGACACGTTAAAACCCTCGACCGCCCGCTGCGGGTGCGATCGCTGCCGCTCGAGGACGGCACCCCGGCATTCGCCACCGACGGCGCGCCCTCCGACTGCGTTGCCCTGGCGGTGTGCAACTTCCTCGGCGAAAAGGTGGATATGGTCGTTTCGGGAATCAACCCATACGCCAACCTGGGACACGACGTGACCTACTCCGGCACGGTCACCGCGGCGATGGAAGCCGCCATTTGGGGGCTGCCCGCCATTGCCTTTTCGCTCGATTCGCCCAAGAACCACCTCACCCGCGCCGATTTCGACGCCGCGGCAGCCATTGCGCGCAAGATCACCCGCGCGGTGATCGAAAACGGGCTGCCGGAAGCCAACCTGCTCAACGTCAACATCCCCTTCCTGCCGCTGGATCAGATTCGCGGCTACCGCCTGACCCGCATGGGCTTGCGCGTCTATCACGACAAATTGGATGCGCGCGTCGATCCGCGCGGGCGCGAGTATTACTGGATCAGCGGCGATTCGCCCACCGGCATCCCCGAACGCGGCAGTGATATTGGCGCGGTCGCACAGGGTTACGTCTCGATCACTCCGCTCACCCTCGACCTGACCGCCTACGGGCTGCTGCCCGACCTGAGCCAGTGGAACTGGGACAGCCCGGAGTAAAGCCGGGGGAGTTTATACATTTCTTTTAAGAATACGTTCACCAGATTGACGGATTCCTATACCTGATGCTTTTTCCGCAAGTTATGTTCAATATTCCCTTTATCATCCTCCAATGCTTTCAACCATAAGTTTACAGGCGTATATCCGCCAAGTGGCTTGGCAAGGGATATCCCTCTACCAAAGTCAATTTGAAAATTTATGCTTGTGGTTCCTGGCTGTGTCGAAATAACAGAATAATACCGAGTCCCCGGTCTGAATGAACCAGGGACTCGATTGTTTCAACACAGTCTGTATCTGAAGTGAATTCTGAAGATTATCTCTCAGGCTTATGATACAGCTTAAAGGTACCTCTTTCAATGACACCCATATCAGAAGCGTCCTTGATCCATTCCTTTTTGGCAAAATACTCTTTCCCTAGTATCTCCCAATCTTCCATGAGAAAACCGCCCTTGGCAGAATCGATTTCGGGTTCATGGAGTGCGATAAAATACGTGCTCCAAAAAGGCTGGGCTGCTGAAAAAGACGGTTGGTTCTTGCACTTAACAGTATAACTTTCCGATGTATAACCGGGATCATAGATCAACTCCATATCTTTTAGAGGAGGCAGGACATCGGCTGTTGCTGAGAAGTCATATATGGGAGCCAGGCTGATGACTTTGAAAGTCCCGCCGCCGCGATTGCTGGTGACTGTACATTTTTCCATTTTAAATTCAAAGGCGGTGTTTTCCAGAGGAGCCTGACCTTCCACGCTCCACGTTCCGGTATTGAACTGTAATTTGACCTTTGACTTAACCGACGTATCAACACTAACATTACCACGTGGTGCATTAAAAACTGCTTGTGATTCAAATACGAGTTCGAAGGTCAGGCATTTCCTAACGTATTCTCTGGCGGTATCGAGAGTAGAAGACCCCCCCATACCCAGAAGCTGATACTGCCGCTCAAGCCCCAGCCAGGCGGGGATGATGTGGTGGATAATATGGTCGTCGCGACACATTTCATATTCTTCTTTCATGCAAACTTCGGCCACTTTATCCACTAAGCCGGTATCAAGAGAGCCTGTCGTCTCGACTCCCAACAGTTGTGCCTGCCGTTCCAGCCCAATCACCGTCTGGATGGCAAGCCGCCCTGCCGCGCAGCTCTCGCCAGCCGCGGCAACACGGGGTTTGACCACCTGCTCATTATATTCTTCGAATAATGAATTCAAATTAAGCGATTCACCCTCCTGACCCTGGAGTGCACTCTGGCGGTTTGCATGTATCTTTTCTGCTATCGCACTTTGTATGCGCGCCTCGACGCTTCCGCCAATTCTTTGGCGTACGGGTTCTATGTCAGCGAGAAAACCCTTGTTTACACCATAACCACTGAAGTGGTCGAGCAGGATTTTTATCTCGCTGGAATCGACCACCGGCAAAGCCAGCGCGAGGTTCTCACCCGAGCCATCGTAGCCAAAGAAAATCTGCTGGTCGATCGGGATATCCGCCACCGGGTCGATCGTAAGCGTGGCATAGTCGAAGAATTGCAATCCTTCCGGCTCGAATTGCACCGCATAGGATTCGCTGCCGAATGGCATTCCTTCCACACGACTGACAGGGATCATGCGGATAAATGTATCAACCACCAGCGCTCCGGAAGGAACATCTAGAGTGAAAACGGTTCCATCTGAACCCGTGACGCTCAGCGTCCCGCCATCCGGCGTGAAGAGTAACTCACCCTGATTGCTAGAATCCAGAGTGGTTGAGATAGCAAACGGATCTTCAGGAATCTCGAAGACATATTGAAACTCCGCTGAGGAACCCCCGCCCAGAAAAACACCCGGGAGGGAACAAGACAGCGAAAATAAAACCAAAAGCAGCGAATACAATTTCCAGCTTTTCATCGCATCCTCCCGGAATATCCCGACAATACAGAGTAAATTATTCTATATTACAAATATTACAGCGTCAAGTGGATTTTTAAAACCCGCGTTTCTTAAAGGCCACAAATCAGGGTATGCGCCTTGGCAATCGAAAACGGGCTGCTGCCCGACCTGAGCCAGTGGGACTGGGACCTTGCGGATTGACGCGCCTGGGGAATTTTTACATTCTTTATACACAATATTAATACGAATTTGATATGACCCTGGCATTATAGTATCATAAGTATAACCTCCCAAAGGTTTGTACCAACTTTGCGCGGTTGCAGGCGCGGATAGTTGGGAAGAAATGAGGACAGGATGAAATGGTCTTTGAAAATTGCCCGGGTCGCGGGAATTGACATACAAATTCACGCCACCTTTTTACTCCTTATCGCCTGGGTCGGATTTTCCTACTACCTGACCGGCGGAACGCTGCAAGCCGTCGCGGCGGGGATCGCCTTCCTGCTGGCGCTGTTCCTGTGCGTGGTACTGCACGAACTGGGGCATTCCCTGGCGGCGCGCCGTTTCGGCATTCAGACCCGCGATATCACCCTGCTGCCCATCGGCGGGGTGGCGCGGCTGGAGCGCATGCCCGAAAAACCGGCGCAGGAATTGTGGGTTGCCCTGGCGGGTCCGGCGGTCAACCTGGTCATCTCGGCGGTGCTGTTTGCCGTGCTGCTGGCGACCGGCACCTTCCAGACGTTCAACGCGTTGAGCATGACCGGGGGCCCGTTCCTGGAGCGGCTGATGGTGGTCAATCTCTTTCTGGCGTTCTTCAACTTGATCCCGGCTTTCCCGATGGACGGCGGGCGGGTTTTGCGGGCGCTGCTGGCGACGCGCCTGCCCTACACCCAGGCGACCCAAGCCGCTGCCACGCTGGGTCAGGCGCTGGCGTTCGTATTTGGCTTCGTCGGGCTGTTCACCAACCCGTTCCTGGTCTTCATCGCCTTCTTCGTGTACATCGGCGCGGCGCAGGAAGCCAGCCTGGTGCAAATGAAGTCGGCGTTAAGCGGCATCCCGGTATCGCAAGCCATGCTGACCGAATTCCGCACCCTGTACGAAGGCGAACCGCTCTCGCGGGCGGTCGATCTGCTGATGAGCACCACCCAGCAGGATTACCCGGTGCTGTCCGGCGAGCGGGTGGTCGGCGTGTTGACCCGCAAAAGCCTGGTGGACGCGCTGCAGCGCCTGGGGCAGAACGCGCCGGTCTCCGCGGCAATGGAATGCAAGTTCGAGAGCGCCCACACCAGCGACATGCTCGAAGAGGTCTCGCGCAAATTGCAGGAGCGCGAATGCCATACCCTGCCGGTGCTGGCAGACGGGCAACTGGTTGGGCTGATCACCATGGAAAACATCGGCGAATTTTTGATGATCCGTACGGCGCTGGAAAAAGCGCGCAGCGCTGTGACGCGCTAAATTTCACCGTACCCATGCGACGAGGGTTTGGAGGGTAGACAGGCTTCCAAATCCTCGCTTTTTGGTTGGGTGCAGCGCCGCTTATGGCGGTGATATAATGCAGGGGGGCTAAAAAAGCGAACTGTCAGCCACCTGTAAACCCTCGCGTGCGCAATTCATTCCATAATTACAGCATGAGAATCCGAAACATCCAATGCTTCCCGGACATCACGCCGGTGCTTAACCCAGCGCCGCTGGCGCAGCAACTTGCCATCTTTGCCGGTCTGGCGGTAGTCTTTTCCCTCATCGGGCGGCGCATCCCGGTGGATGGATTCTTCGCCTTCGACTGGGTGCACTTTTTCGGCATTGGTAACATCCCGGTGTTTTACCCGCCCTGGAGCGGGTTGGTGGTGCAATGGCTGACCTACCCGGTATTGATCGGCTTGACCCTGGCAGCTGTCGGGCTGGCGGCTTACCTGCGTTCGCGCCATCCAATAAGCCTGGTGTGCGTCTTTTTTGCGCTGCCGGTCATGTGGACGATTTTTCTCGGTCAGGTGGATGGACTGGTGCTGCTGGGCGTGCTGGGGCTACCCTGGCTGGCGCCGCTGGCGCTGCTCAAGCCGCAAATCTCCCTCTGGGCGTTTGGGGCGCGTAAATCTTCACTGATTGCTTTTGCAATTGTCATGCTGGTTTCCTTTGTCCTCTGGGGTTTCTGGCCCGCGCAGATGTTCTCGGTCTGGACGGTGCACGAAGAAGGCAAATACGTCAACGACATTGCCATCGGCTGGCTGGGACTGCCGCTCGCGCTGGTGCTGTTCTGGTTTTCACGCGGCGATGTAGACATGCTCATGCTCGCCGGCTGCGTGGTCACCCCGTACCTGCTGCCCTATAACCTGATTGTGATCGCTCCCGCGATTGCCCGCCTGTCGCCGCGCTCGGCGTTGATTGCCTGCGCGGCTTCGTGGCTGCCGTTTTCCGCCAACTGGCTGGGCGATTGGGGCTGGTGGCTGGGCTGGATGTTCATCCTCTGGCTGTGGCTGGGGTTGGCGGGGTGGCGCTATGCCCATACCCGCCTGGGGCGGGTGATTCACGCTGTTGCCTCGTAGCCGATCGAATTTTATTGATGAGGATGCTGCCGATGAAAAACCGCCATTTCCCGCTGTGGGTCATTTTGCTGCTGTACGGGCTGCTGTGCCTGAGCCTGCTGGCGCAGGCACTGGCGTTGACCGGCGGTGCCTTGGGCTACCCGGTGGATGACACCTTTATTCACATGGCAATGGCGCGTCACTTTGCCCAGGACGGGCGCTGGAGCGTCGATCTCAGTCCGTTCACCTCCACCACCTCCTCGCCGCTGTGGACGCTGCTGCTGGGCGCCGCCTTTCGCCTGCTGGGGGTGCGGGACGGGATACCCCTGGCGTTGAACCTGCTCACCGGCATAGTTGCGCTGGTTTATGCCGCCGCGCTGCTGCGGCAGCGGGCAAGCCGCCTGGCGCAGGTCTTCCTGCTGGTGTTGCTGCTGCTGTTCACCCCGCTGCCAGTATTGGCGCTGACCGGCATGGAGCACACCCTGCACGCGCTGTTCAGCGCGGCGCTGCTGTTCGCGGGGGCGGGCTTCATCGTCGAGCGCCGTCCTGCCACGCGCCTGCGCTGGGGCTTCCTGGCGCTGTGCGCGCTGCTGCCGGTCACCCGCTACGAGGGTTTGTTCCTGCTGCTGCCCATTCTGCTGGCGCTGGCGTTTCAGCGGCGTTGGGGCGACGCGCTATCCAGCGCGGCTGCCGGGGCGTCGCTGGTGGTGCTTTACGGCTGCATCTCCATCGCCAACGGCTGGGACTTTCTACCCAACTCGGTGCTGCTCAAGGGTCAGGAAGGGCTGTGGACCACCCTGGGCATGGCGCGTTTTCTTAGCCAGGGCATTTACAACCTGCTCGACACGCCGGCGCTGTTCGGCTTGATCCTCGCCGTGCTGCTGGCTTACACGCTCGCCGAAACGCGCGGTGTACTCAACAGCGCGCAGCGCTGGCGGGTGCTGTTGTTCGTGGTCATGTTTGCTGTGCACCTGCAGCTGGCGCGGGTGGGCTGGTTTTTCCGCTACGAATCCTACCTGATCTTCTGCGGGGTGCTGGTGCTGGCGGACGTTGCCGCCAGCCTGTTGCAGTCGCTGCAATCCAGTCCGGCGGTTAACCCGCCGGCGAAGCGGGTGGTGTTCAGCCCGCCGCTGGCTGCCGGGTTGGCGCTGGCGCTGCTGCTGTTGCTGCCGCTGGCATACCGCGGCGGGAACGCCCTGTCCGCCTACCCGCTGGCGGTGGGCAACATCCACGAGCAGCAGGTGCAAATGGGCAGGTTTCTGCGCCAGTTTTATAACGGTCAGCGCGTGGCAGCCAACGACATCGGTGCGATTGCCTACCTGGCGGACGTGCACCTGCTGGATTTCGCCGGGCTGGCAAGCCGCGACGTGGCTCAACTGCGCGGGAACAACCAGTGGAGCAGCCACGAGGTGCGCCAACTGGTGTATACCCACCAACCAGCGCTGGTGATGATCTACGACCTGTGGTTCGAGCAGGTCATTCCGGCGGAGTGGCACATGGTGGGCAAGTGGCAGATTCAGAACAACGTCGTCTGCGGCAGCGACACAGTCACTTTTTACGCGGTTGGCACTGCCCAACAGGCGCAGCTGGCTGCCAACCTTAAAGCCTTTTCCCCCAGCCTGCCGCCGCGCGTAATCCAGTCCGGCGCGTACCTGGATGCGCCGTAAGCGCCGGCGCTACCAGCCGCTGGCAGCGAAAATGATTTCCAGCAGTGCAGCGCGTTCCCCGGCGGTCATCGGACGCGAGCGGACGAAGTTTTCGAAGCGCAGGGTGAGCAGTTCGGTGGCGATGTAGCGCCCTTCATAGAAGACGTGCCGGTCGATGAAGGCACGGTCGAACGGTTCGCCCAGGCTGTACTGGTCGAAGAACAGGTTGCCCAGCCCGTAGTGCAGAAAACCGCCGGCGTGGAATGCCATTGCCTGCGGCAGGTGCCCCTGGCTGCCGGAGACGATCACTGCGCCTGCCTCGGCAACGCGCTGGAAGTCGCGGATGGCGGGTTCGCGGGCGGTATACGTCCCGTATTCCAGGTGCGAGAAGGTCACAATCGGCAGGTAACCCGCCGCGCGCAGGCGGCTGACCTCGGCGGTCAGCCGCTCGAAGTCGCAGCGCACCGCGCCGGGGTTGGTCGCCGAAGCCGCCGCATAGGCTCTGCCCTTGGCGTTGCAGCCCAGGAAGGCAATGCGGTTGCCGTTGTGTTCCAACCGGGCGGGTTGCCAGCCTTCCTCCAGCGTCCTGCCGCCGCCGTAGGTCTGCCAGCCGCGGCGGTGGTACTCGTCGATGGTAAACAGCACGTCCTGCGGCGCAGCGTCGATGAAGTGATCACCGGTCATCTCAACCACATCCGTGCCAACTGCTTCGAGCAGCTCGATATAGCGGATGTCGCTGCACGGGAAGACGATCACCCCCTGCTCGTTCAGCCCTTCCAATGCGGGAGCACAGCGCGGACGGAAGGCAACCTCATTGTTGATGTGGGTAATGTCGGCGGCGCGCAGCCAGTTAGCCACTTCGGTCAGCGCATGTTCGATGCCGCGCACCCGCAGGGCGGAGGCGCTGGCGCGCACCAGCGCAGTCACGCCGGTCACCGCCACCACCGTCAGACGACTTTCGTCGCGGTTGCCTGCCGGTAACCCCGCTGAAAGCGCGGCGGGCAGGTTGCCCGACAGGTAATACGGCAGTGCCAGCCGGTAGCGCCCGGGGTGCAGTCCGCGCGCCAGCGGCGAGACGCCGTCCAGGGCAAGCACTTTCAGGCGCGGCTCGATCTGCTCGAACGGCAGGATGGCAAGCGCGCCCGGCTGCTGCCAGAGCGCATCCACCAGCCCGGCGGAATCCACCACCTGCACCACGGCGGCGCCCGGCGCGCCCCACCAGGCGGAAAATGCCGCCAGCGTGTCCGCGGCGAGCAGCAGCGGCGGGGCATTCTGCGCCCTGCCCGACCAGATCAAGCGCAGGCGGGCGCTGTCCATCCCGTCTTCGACGGTGGCAAAACGGGCTGCCAGCGCATACACCCAGTAACCAGCGGGCGCGCCGCCCGCGCCCACGCCAGGGGTCAGGCGCGCAGCGGCGTCCTGCTGCCGTTCAGCCAGCCGCCAGTTGTACGGTAGGAGCACCGCCCGGCGCAGCCCGTCCGGCAGGGCTGGGTCGAGCCACAGCGCGGGCGGCGTAGGCGTGGTCAGCGGCTTGGGTTCGGGCTGGAACAGCGTGGCGCTGATCTCCGGCGTGGGCGGTGACTGGCGCACAGGCAGGGCGGCTTCCGCCTGCGGCGCGCAGGCTGCCAGCACGACCACCAGTACAGCAATGATCCGGCGAACTTTCACAGCGGTATTATACCCGCACCGCGCTCAGCCCTTGCGGGTGAAAAAGCGCCGCAGCGCTCCAGTCAGCATCGAGAGCAGGGTAAAATGTACGGCTCATCGTTTGCTTTTGGCGGCTTTCGCCTGGCTCTGGGCAACGCGGAAACGGACGATGCGCCGGATCAAGTCGTAGGGGATGGGCTGGTTGAGCGGAAACCGCGCCGAGCCCTTGCCGCCCTTGTACGCCGCCAGGTCGTGCTCGAATTCGGCGATTCCGTTCGGGGTGGGGTAGAAGCCGATGTGGTGCTGGTAGGCGGCAAAATGCACCAGGTTGCCATTCAGCCGGAAGGTCGGCATCTGGTAACGGATGTCTTCCTGGGCGGTCGGGGCTTCCTCGCGGATTACCTGGCGGATGCGCTGCAAAATCTCCTGCACGGCAGGTGGAAATGCGGCGATATAGTCGTCGATACTGGCGGGCGCGGATGGTTGTGTTTTCATCATGGACCTCCGTATCTAATAGTACTACCAATCAGCGTCGTAGCAAAATCTCCTTCGATTCCCGCCATCCCCCGTGATGGCTCAAAATAAAGTGTTACTTTAGCGTCCCCGCCCCATCGCGGCGGGACAGGGTATAATCCGTTTCAACGGCTATATCCAGCCCGCCTGCCGCGCCATGACGACCGAACCCCGCTCACCACTCCCCACCCGCCTGCGCCAATTGCTGCCCGGCAGGCTGTTCGACCTGCTGCTGGTGGCGCTGATCGCGCTGGGGATCGGTTATCGCTTTGCCTGGGTCAACTGGAACCAGGATGCGCAACTGCACCCCGACGAGTACGGATTGACCAACACGCTGACCGCGCTGCGCATGCCCACCAGCCTGTCCGAATACTTCAACACGCGCATCGCGCCGCTCAGCCCGTACAACAAGTACCACCCGGACGGCAGCCTGCTTGCCAACGGTCCCGACAACCGTATGCGCTGGGGGCAGCTGCCGATGATCCTGATCCGCGCCGCCGCCGAAGCCACCGGTGACACCGGCTATTCGGAGCTGCGCCTGCTTGGGCGGCGGCTGTCGGCGCTGGCGGACAGCCTGGCGCTGCTGCTGCTGTACGCCAGCGGGCGGCGGTTGTACGGTCACCGCGCCGGGCTGCTGGCGGCGGCGCTCTCGGCGCTGGCGGTAATGCAAATTCAGCAATCGCACTTCATGACGGTGGATAACTTTGGCACCGTGTTCACCATGCTGGCACTGTACGCCGGGGTGCGCATTGCCGGGCTGCCCCCGCTGGCGCGCCGGGCGGACGGCAACGCCTATGGCTTTGTTCCCGCCGCGGCGGGCTGGTTCGCGCTGTTTGGCGCGGCTGCCGGTATGGCGCTGGCGTGCAAAATCAACCTGCTGCCGCTGAGCGGCATGGTGGTGGTGGCGGCGTTCCTCAGCATTGCCGACCTGAAACTACGCTGGCGCAGCGACCTGAGCCGCATCTTCGCCGTCAGCGCCGGGCTGCTGGCGCTCTCGGCTCTCGCCGCGCTG
>JBBIQB010000006.1:29646-38627 GCA_037442545.1 Bellilinea sp. | reverse complement strand
TTTTCTTGCAGGGCAATGCCCACCTGCTCCGCCTGGATGAAAACGGCGAGCAGGATGAAAATCCGCGCATCGAAGTCGCCCCGACCGGGCTGGAGAAGTTGACCTATCTAAAAATCAGCCTGGCTCTGAACCGCCAAGCACTGTTGCACGAATTTCCGTACGACTGGCGCCGCCCAATTGAATACAACGCCGACCTGCTCGCCGCGCGGCTGCAACGCTGGGCTGCCAGCAGCAGCCAAAAATTCACCCTGGTCGCCCACAGTATGGGCGGTCTGGTGGCGCGCGCATTTTTCGCCCGCCACCCACGCCTCGCCGAGCAAACCGTCCGCCGCCTGATTCAGCTGGGCAGCCCCAATTACGGCTCGCCCAACGCCATTGATACCCTGCTGAACGGCAACAGCATGATTTCCGCCGCTGACCGGCTCAACCAGAAAAACGCCATGCGCGACCTGGTTTTCAACCTGCCCAGCGTCTACCAGTTGCTGCCAGCCCCTGGCGAGTATTTACCTGCCGGTATCGATGCGCCGGTCAATTTCGATGTATACCGCGCCGAAGAATGGGGTTTACCAGCCATTCAGCAAACCTACCTCGACGCCGCCCGCCGCTTCCACCGCCTGCTGGCTAATTCCCCCACCCCGCTGCCGGTGGATGTGATCGCCGGCTGTCACATTGAGACCATTTTCCGGTTCAATAAGACCGGCGGGCACGCCTGGCAGCCCCAATCCAGCCCGGCTGGCGACCAATCCGGCGATGGCACCGTACCGCTCTGGTCTGCCCGGCTGAAAGCGGCGCGGATTTTCCATATCCAGGAAAAACAC
Source organism: Bellilinea sp. (assembly GCA_037442545.1). Lineage (GTDB taxonomy): Bacteria > Chloroflexota > Anaerolineae > Anaerolineales > Anaerolineaceae > Bellilinea. The sequence continues at coordinate 37,809 of JBBIQB010000006.1, read as the reverse complement.
CGCGATCTGCCCGGCAACCGCAAAGTAATCGACGCCGTACTGGATATTCTCCAAAGCGGGGAGTGCAGCCTGCCGCAAAGCCTGCCCGCCGCCAAACCCTTTTCTTTCGAAAGCGCGCCTGCCCCGCAACCCGACCCGGAAACCTTGCGCGAGAAGATCGAACGCGGCAGCCTCGATCACCGCGATCTGCAATCCTTCTTTGCCTTGTAGGAGGTACACCATGTGGATGTCATTTTTATTCGGCGTGCTTGGCGGTATTTTGGGTGAGCTGCTCAAATGGTACACCCTGCGCGAATCGCCCAACCTGCCAGCTTACCTGCGCAGCCCCTTCTATTGGATCGTCACGATCTTGATGGCGCTGGCAGGTGGCGGTCTGGTTCTAATACAGGGAATTCAAGCCGATCAGCCTTGGCTGGCGATCAACATTGGTATCACCGCGCCGTTGATCCTCAAAGGTTTTGCCTCAGCTGTGCCGGTTAAACCGCCCGATCAGGGCGGCACTTCCTTCTCGGCGGATCGCGCTACCAAGCCCAGCATCCTCAATTTCATCGCCGGACGGTAGGTATCCCTAAAACCGCGATGTCCTTTCCGGTTGCACCTGATTCGATCCTGCTTGAACTTCTTGGGCAGGGCAGCGAGCGGCCATGCCGCATCCGGCTGACCCTGCCGGACGGCAGCCAACACTTGGGAAACCTGCATCCAGCCGCTTTCTTCGAGCAGATGCAGCAATTGACCGTACAACGTTCCTCCCCGGAAGAATCCCGCCAGAAATGGGGACAGGTGTTGTTTAACGCCCTTTTCCCGGACGGGTTGAGCGCTCCATTTCTTGCCGCGCTGCATGCCGCCGGTCAGCGCGGTATCCGCCTGCGGCTGCAAATCGATCCCGAATTGCCCCAACTTCAACGCGTTGCCTGGGAGCGGATGGCATACCCGCAAGGCGGGGAGTGGCTTCCCCTTGCCGCCTCGCCGCAAGTTTTATTCTCGCGCCTGAGCGCCAGCCCCAACCCGTGGGGACTTTCTGCAGGCAGCGGCGCCTTGCGTTTATTGGTGGTCATCTCCAGCCCATTCCCCGAAAACCACCCCTTGTATGTCAATCCGACCGTTGAGCAGGATAACCTGCTCAACAGCCTTGCCGCTTTGAAAGACCGGCTGGAAATCGAGGTGCTTTCCGGCGCGGTCAGCCTGCCGCAAATTGTACAAAAACTGGCTGCGGGCAAGTTCGACCTGCTTCACTATATCGGACACGGCGAATGGCGCGAAGCCGAAAACAGTGCCTACCTGCTGCTGACCACTCCCTACCCGGACGGCAGTCTGGGTGCGGGCGGCGTTTCCGCGGCTGAAATCCATGCCGCACTGCAAACCTTGCCCGCCAAACCGGCGCTGGTGTTTCTGGCAGCCTGCGAAAGCGCACGTCCGTCCAGCCTGGACGCCTTCTCTAGCATCGCCGCCCAGTTCGTCCGCAGCGGCTGTCCGGCGGTGGTCAGTATGCAGGAAAAGGTCGAAACCGGCTTGCTACGCCTGTTCGCCTTCGATTTTTATCAGGTGCTTTCATCGAGCGGCTGCGTGGATTATGCCGTCAACCGCGCCCGGCTGCAATTGCTGGAAAGCCCCTATTTTCAATGGGCAGTCCCGGTTTTGTATATGCACCTGCCCGACGGGGTGTTGTTCGATGCGGCTCAACGTTTCCGCCCGGTGCAGCGCCGCCCGTATAAATTCCTCAGCCCCTACCAGGCAGAGGACAGCGACCTGTTCAAAGGGCGCGCGGCGGAAATTCGCGCCGTCGAGAATAGTATCCGCGAATACCCGCTGACGGTTGTCTACGGCGAAAGCGGGGTCGGCTTGACCTCCCTGCTCGAAGCGGGTGTCAGTCCCGTCCTGCAACCGGATAACTGGCTGGTGATGCGCATTGCGGCGTATGACAATCTCGCCGTTGCGTTTCGCCAAAATTTCTTTACCGTCCGGCGGGCTGCTGCACTGACCGTGCGCGGGGATGCGCCGCTGGACGAAGTCCTGCTCGCCCTCGACCCGCTGCGCTTTCCAAAAATTCTGGTGGCTCTCGACCAATTTGAACAAACCACCAGCCTGCGCGAGGAACAATTCGCCCGGCTTAGGGAAGAAATGGAACGCTGCCTGAGTGCGCTCGGCGACCGCCTGCGCTTCTCCATCCTCATCCATCAGGATGCCTTGAGCCGGCTGGCTGCCCTACAGCCGCTGCTGGACGGGCGCTGCGGACCATGGCTGCGCCTGACGCCCCTCAACCGCCGCCAGGCGATCGAGGCAATCATCGAGCCGCTGGACGTGCTCAACTGGCCGGTCACCCTCAACCGCGAGCTGGCCGACCGCTATATCGTCGCCGATTTGTCCGCCAATTACCCCACCATCTTACAGGATTACCCGGTGGAAAACGGGCAGGCGGACGATGCCTGGGTCGATCCGGGTCAATTGCAAATCACCTGCACCTGGCTGTATGACCAAGCCCGGCTGAAGCGCCCACCGGTCATCGATGAAAAGCTGTACCTCGAAGATGCCGGCGGGGTGGACGGAATTCTGGTACGCTACCTGGAAGAAGAACTACAAGCCCGCTTTGCCAATCGTTCCGGCAGCGCCAGGAACGTACTGGTTGTCATGGCATCGCCGGAAATGCCGCGCTGGATACCACCGGACGAGATTTTGTCCAGTCCACTGTTTTCCAGCCTGGAGGGGGGCGCGCCGCGCCTCGACGCCGCCGCCCTCATTTCTCTATTGGATGATCTGGTGCGCGCCGAGCTGCTCACCCGCCAAAGCCAGGATGGCAAAAGCGCTTACGCCTTTGCCAGTCATACCATTGCCGACGAAGCCCGCCGGCTGGGCGCGGAGAAAATTCAGCGGGCGTACGCCGCCGGGGATGAACTGGAGCGCGTTTGGCGCATCTGGCTGGCAGCTCAGGTCAAAGCCCGCGCCGCTTCCAGGGAACTGGATGCCAGCCTGGCAACCCGCGAACAATACCTTTTGTTGAGTGAATCGGCTGCCAGCCTGGATGCCCGTCCGATCAAATACCTGCTCATGCTGCGTTCGGCAGCCCGCCACCAGCTCGATCCACAGACATGGATGCGCGTGCTAAAAAACGCGGACAGCGCTATGCGCCTGCTCCAACAGGTCAATCAGCCCGCTCCCCCTGCGGCGACCCCGCAGGCACCGCCTTCGGCGGTCGATCTGGCGGGCAGGTTGTTGGGCGTTCATCCGGCAGACGTGGCGGCGCCGGCTGCCACGGGAATCAGCCGGCTGGCATGGGCGGCGGCGCACAGCCCCAATCCAACCGACCGATCAGCCTGTGCATTCGCGCTGGCGGTTCTTGCTGCGGACGAAAACGATCTACTCGCCAGGCTGCAACCCGCCCTGGCTGCCCTGCCTTCGCCCGTGCTGCGCCTTTCCCGCCGCGCGGAGTTGAGCGCAGCGCTGGCCGATTCCGGGCAGCTCACCGCCAGTCTCTCGCGCCAGACATTGCCCCAAATAGCTGCCACCTACTTGTGGCGCGCCGGACGCAGACTGCTGGGCAACCGGCGCTGGATTGGCTGGGTGACCGCAGGCGGCGGCATTGGCGGCGCGCTGGGGTTGGGATTGGAGCGGCTGCTGGTCGGGGCGCTGACCGAATCGAGTGTTGTCACCGGCGCCGGATTGGGGCGGATTTTCTTCGCCTTATTCTCCTATTGGGGTTTAATCCTCGGCGCGGTCACCGCCTTCTTTGTTTTGCTGCGCCCAATGCTCGCGCTGGCGGACCAGCCCACCAGCCGGACGGTGCAGCGCCGCTGGTCTGCGGTTTTGCTGGGCGGGCTGGGTTTCGCGCTGGCAAATCTGGTAGTTGCCATACTCAACAACCTGAATCTGGCAAACGCGCCGGGGTTATTGCCAGCCGGCCTGCTGGCGGGCGCCGCCCTGGCGGGCAGCCTGTGCCTGAGCCAGCCGCGATTTGCCAGCCGCATGATTTTCTCCATTCTATCGGGTGGAGTGTTTGTCCTGGTGCAGGCATTCTTTGAACTGTTCCCGGCGGCGGGTAATGGCATTTCGATTGCGCTTTCCAGCGGGCTGATCGAAGTCGAGTTCGATTATTTTCAAGCCGCCATGTGGCAAGGCTGGATTCAAGCCACTCCGGAGTGGTCAGCCATCCTAGCGGTGATTGAAGCCGGGTTGGCGGGTTTTGCGCTCGCCCTGGGCACGCTCAGCGGTTTTCATGCCACATCCAACGCCTATCAACGCTGGGGGAAATATTGGGATTTTACAGGTAGTTGAGAAAGAGGTGTTCCCATGACTGCCACACGGTTTTTCCCTCGTCAGACAAAAATTTGGCTTGCGCTTGGATTGCTGTTGGGGCTCAGCCTTGCCTGCAACCTGATTCCCGCGCAGACGTCCACCCAGACCCCGCCGCCAACCCAAACCACATCTACCCTGCCGCCCGCGTCAACCCCTACCCCGACCCCAACCGGGATTCCATCCGTCCCAACATTGACCGAGGTTGTAGTGATTGAGCCGGATGCCCGGGTGCGCCGTTTGATCCCGGGGGTGTTCGCCGGCAGCCGCCAACCCTTGACGGAGTTGGAAAGCGACGCGCCCATCGAACTCGACGCCGGTGGGCTGGTCAGCACCGATTTGAGCGGCGAGGCAGAGGTGGTCATTCAAGGCTGCCTGAAAATCTTCGTTTTTCAAGATACCTCCCTCGAGCGCAATACCTGCCGCAAAGAGGACGTGGAAAGCGGGCTGGGCGTGTGCAGCAGCGCCGGATTGACCGGCGTGCTCAACAACTGCCTTTCGCAGGTCAGCGTGCAAACCCCCAGTGGATCGGTGCAAACCAACGGTACCTGGTTTACGGTTTTATACCTGCCCGCCGACCGGTTGAGCATCGTCCAGGTGTACGAAGGACAGGTCAACGTCCAGGCTGTGGTCAACCCACGCACCGGCGAGCAAAGCGGCAGCAACCCGCTCGAGGCAGGCAATTTGTGGTTTTCCGCCCCCGGGCAAACCCCGCCCAACATTGCCGGCATCGCCGGGCGCCAGTCGCAGCCACTCGAAGTCTGGGAAGCTATGCGCCCCGAACTGATTCAGCAGTATCCCTACCTGGATATTTGGATGCAAGCCGTCAAGCAGCGGGCACAAAGCGAGAACCTGTATTTCCCCGAATTCCTCCCCCGCCAGCCGGGTCAGGTGTCCCTTGAACTGATCGGGGAGGTCTGGCGCAACCGGCCGGTGCGCCAGGCGCTGGTTACCGGATTCGACTGGCTGTCTCTGTCGCGCGCCAATTGGCCCGACGCCAATATCGCCGTCGAGATCAATTACCAGAGAGAAATGACCGCCGATGCCCGTCAGACAGAAGTCGACCTGCCGTCTTCACAAAGAATATTGACCGAGAACGGACTCGGCGCCCGCAGCCCGGTGTACCTAATGGTGGCAGAGGGCGATTCGAACAGTTTCTTCTTCGCGGCTTCGATGCAGGAAAAATTCAAGGAAATGGGCATCGAATCGACGGTCATCCCCTCCAGCGAGGAACAGATCAAAGCCATCCGCGATTCCGCCAGTAACGAGCAACTCGACAGCACCTTCATTCTCTTGCGCGTTGGCGGAAGTTACTTCGAAATTTTCAACTGACTCAAAATATCCAGGAGGGCAAATCGCATGACAGAAATCTACTTCAACGGGATCGATGGAAACAGCGGTGAGTATCTCCTTCCCCCAATGGAAATCTCAGCCCTGGCGGAAATCATCCAGGGCGAAAAGAAGGACAAGACTATGCTCACCTGGCTGGCAGAGGTCTGGCACAAGATCAAGACCACCTATATGGGGCTGCCGGTCGGGGTGGAACCTTCGGATGTCACCCAGGCTGGCTGGGGGATCGTCTTCGCCGCAGGCGAAAGCGAGGCAGTCAAACAAGCGTTGCAGCCGCTGATCGAACACCGCCGCCAACAAATCAAGAACGACGGCATCGTTAAAATTCTGGAATACAAACCGGGCGAGAAATGGGAGGAATGGCTCGGTCATCACGGCGTGGCGCCGGGCAGTGTGCAGCCGGGCAAGATCCCCTTTTACCTGTTGCTGATCGGCTCACCGGCAAAGATGCCCTTCGAATTCGGTCACCTGCTGGATGTGGAATACAGCGTCGGCAGGCTGGATTTCGATACCCCGCAAGAGTACAGCCTGTATGCGCACAGCCTGATCGATTATGAAACCAGCGCCTCGGTACCCAACCGCAAGGAAGCGGTTTTCTTCGCCCCGCGCCACCCCTTCGACCCGGCGACCAAAATGAGCGCCGATTTTCTGATCAACCCGCTGGTGGACGGCACGCCCGCCGTGGAGAATACACCCGCTCTGCCGGGGGTGGCAGAATTATGGGGCTTCAAGGCGCGCAAAATCTGGGGCGATGCCGCCACCAAATCCGCCCTGGCGGAGGTCGTTCAGCCCGCCGACCAGCGCCCGCCTGCCTTATTGTTCACCGCCAGTCATGGAATCGGTTTCCCCAAAGGGGATAGAAAACAAATCCTCGATCAGGGAGCCTTGGTGTGCCAGGACTGGAAAGGGTTCGGCAGCATCAAGCCGGAACAGTATTTCTCCGCCGCCGATGTCGGCAATGGCAGCCGGGTGCAGGGCACAGTGATCTTCCACTTTGCCTGTTACGGCGGCGGCACCCCCGCCCAGGACCTGTACGTGCACAAACCCGGGCAGCCCCCGCCGCAAATCGCCGAACAACCCTTTATTGCCAGCCTGCCAAAAAAGTGGCTTGCCCATTCCGGCGGCAGTGCGTTGGCGGTCATCGGCCATGTGGAGCGCGCCTGGGGCTACTCGATCCTCGCCCCGTACGCCGGGCAGCAAATCCAGACCTTTCAAAACACCCTTGGCAGGATCCTGATTGGACAACCAATCGGTTATGCCTTGAAAGATTTCAACGAACGTTACGCCGCCCTCTCGACCGGACTGTCATCCATGCTCCAACAGGCGGGTTGGGGTGCAAACATCGACCCTGAAGCGCTGACCACGCGTTGGATCGAGCGCAACGACGCCGAAGGGTACATCCTGATCGGTGACCCTGCTGCAACGATCCGGATTCAAGACTTGCAGGAATGATACTGGAGGTAAAAAATGGCTAAAAAAAGTGGCACGCCTTTGTCGGGCATCGCCGGTTTCCCTGCGGAAATGCTTCCCCTTTTAACCGCCTACTGGATCACCACGGCGGAAGAACTGGTCGCGGCAGCCCTGGGTGAAGAGGGACCAACCGCGCTGGCGCAGGCGCTCAACCTTCCCGTCGAAAATATCAACCGCGCAGTGGAACTCGCCCAAAATGCGCTACCTGCCGGAGTTTCGTTCGACCGCAGCGATGTGCAATCCTTTGGGCTTGGCGCGCTGGACGAAGCCAATGAGGACGATTCGCACCCTTCGGCGCGATTATCCTTCGCCCCGCTGCCCGAAAAAGCCGATCTCAAAAAGGACTTTCCCGCCATCCAAAATCAAGGGCAGCGGGGCACCTGCGTTGCCTTTGCAGCCACCGCCGTCCGCGAATACCTGCTGGCAAAATCACCTGGCTTTAAAAACTTGTCCGAACAGCACTTGTACTGGAACTGCAAACAGCACGACGGCGTGTCCGGGGCAGGCACATATATCAGCGTTGCCATGGAACGGCTGCTGGCGGATGGGCAGTGTCCGGAGGAAACCTGGCCCTACAATCCGCTGCCCATTCCGGGCAACGAGGGACAAGCTCCCCCGCCAGTGGATGCCCGCGAGAAAGGCTTACCGCAGCGTATCAGCGAAACCCAGCGCGTCCCTGCCCGGTCGGTCGCCGACCTGAAACAGGCTCTGGCGGATGGGCAGCCCGTGGCGTTCGCGGTGCCGGTTTACACCTACTGGTTCATGGAGCCGCTGCGCCGCAGCGGGGATATTCGCCTGCCGCTCAGTAGTGACCGGATGGAGGGCGGGCACGCCATGACTATGGTGGGGTACGAGGATGACCCCGAGGTGCCCGGCGGCGGATATTTTCACATCCGCAACAGCTGGGGCGGCAGTTGGGCATCCGATAGCGCCTTGGGCAGCGGTTATGCCCGTTTGCCATACGCCTACATGCAGTATTACGGCAACGCCGCCCACACCGCCAGCGTTTCGGTGTTACCCGAACCCCAGCCCGAAGAAAAGAAGAAGGGATTTTTTGCC
>JBBIQB010000006.1:0-29636 GCA_037442545.1 Bellilinea sp. | reverse complement strand
GGATTTCATCCGCCGGTTGTTTGGCGGCTAAACAGGTTGTGCCATGATCACCAACGATGCAATCGGTCCTCAGGAAGATTATGCAACATTGTTGATTTCGCTCGAAAAAACCAAACACAGCCGCAACACGGTACTTGCGCAGCTGGAAATCCCCGGCTGGCGTTATTTCGACCCCGTCCGGCTGCGGTTGGATCAAACCCGCCTGCTTGCCCTCAACGCGGACGCGCGCGGGTACGGTAAACTGCTGGGTGAAATTCTCTTCGACAACCGCGCAATCGGCGAACCGTATAAAGAAACCCTTGCCGCCGTCCAGGCACGCGGCGACGGCATCCGCGTCAAATTGCTGATCAAAACCCCCCAGTTGGATGAAATCCACTGGGAACGTCTGTATCATCCCATCGCTGGGGAGTGGCGCCCGGTCGGCAGCACTGCCCTGACCCCCTTTTCCCGTCACATCCGCCCGCAGCAATGGGACCGCCCGCTGCCGGTCACCTCGCGTCCGCTATCGCTGCTGCTGGTCATCGCCTCGCCGCAAAACCTGACCTCGCTGTACAACCTCGACCCCCTTCCGGAAGCAGAACGGGCATGGCTCAAACAGGTGCTGACCGGCTTCGGCGACTTGCATGTGACCTGCCTGGAGTCCGGCGGGGCATTGAAACCAACCCTCAACGAAATCCGCGCCCAACTGGCAGCCGGGCAACAGTTCGTTCATTTCCTGTGTCACGGCGCGCACTCGCCAGCCGGCAGCGGGCTGTTTCTGGAGGATGAGCAGGGACAGGTGGATGTGGTCGATCAGACCCGCCTGGTGGAAGCCTTCAAGGTGGTTAAAAGACCGCCCGTACTGGTTTTCCTGGCAGCCTGCGAAAGCGCCAAACGCACCCGCCTGGACGCTATGCTGCCGCTCGCGCCCCACCTGGTCGAGGACGGCGGCGTCCAGGCGGTGGTCGCCATGAGCGGCAACGTCGGGTTAAAAGTTGCGCAAACCTTCTCCGCCCAGTTTTATACCCGCCTGCTCAAGCATGGCATGGTGGACACCGCCGTCAACGAGGCGCGCGCCTTGATCCAGGATGATTGGGACTGGGGAGCACCGGTGCTGTTCTCACGCCTGCTGGACAACCAGGTGATCGACTTCCCCATCGGCGAATTTTCCACCAATTATCTTAGCCATGCCGATATGGCATATTCTGCCATCGACGAAGCCGTTTCGGCTGCCCGCCTGGAGGAACACGGTCAACAATTGGTTGACGATCTGACCAACCTAGTACAGGAGTTGAGCAAAAGCCATCAGGCAATGGTACAGATAACCGACCAGTACCGCCGCACCGGCCGCAATCCGCAGGATTTCGCGGCGCGTTTCGAATCCTTCTATTACGACTTCAAAAAGTACTATGACAGCCAGACCTGGATCAACGAGAACACCTCCTGTGCCAAGGTTGACCAATTGTCCGCCAAAATTCTCCCCCGCCTGGCGCCGATCATGAACCCTGCCAATTTTAAAGCCTTGCGGATCGAGTTGCAAATCCTCAGCGAGGGCGATTTTGACATGGTGCGCTTCTTTGGCGAATTTGTCGAACGGCTTAATCAAGTCGTCGAGCAGGTCTGGCATCTGGTGGAACAGAATAAGGTGGAAGAAGCCATTCAGCTCAAGCGCGATTTTGAAGACCAGCTCAGCCCGTCCTTCCAGCGCACCAAAGCCATGTTCGAAAAAATGACCGGCAGCATTCGCGGCGTGCAGCGCGCCTGATGCGGCGCGGCGTAAATCCCCGCCTCCTTAAACACCCGGTTACCTGACCAGGATAAAACTCCCCTATAATCGGGGGAGTTTTGGTTTAATGAAATGTACAATGGGTTTGGAAAGCGAGACGACCTCACTATGGAAAAACACATCCTGATCATTGGTGCGGGGGTCGCTGGATTGGCAGCCGGCTGTTACGCGCGCATGAACGGTTACAAAGCCACTATTTTCGAGCTGCATGATTTGCCGGGCGGACTGTGCACCGCCTGGGAGCGCAAGGATTATGTCTTCGATGGCTGCATCCATTATTTGTTTGGCTCCGGCGAAGGTCAGCCTTTCAACGCTATGTGGCGGGAACTCGGAGCAGTGCAAGACCGCGTCATGATCAATCACGACGAGTATCAGCGCATCACGGATGGCGAGAAAACTCTCGTCGTATACTGCCATCCCGACCGGCTTGAAGAACACATGTGCTCGCTCTCCCCGGCGGATGCCGGTTTGATTCGCCAGTTTTGCGCGGGCATCCGCCAGTTCACCCGCTTCGATCTTTCGGCAATGTACGAAAAACCCCGCCAGTTGCTCAAAGGAAAAGATTGGGCGCGTTTTGGCATGAAGGTATTACCATTTCTGCCGCCCATGCTGCGCTGGGGCAGCGTCTCGGCTGGCGAATTCGCCGCCCGCTTCAAAGACGCCTTCCTCAAACACGCTGTGGCGCAAATGTTTTCCTGGGAGGAAGCCCCGGTGATGATGGGCATGTCCCTGCTGGCGTACATGCACACCCGCAATGCCGGTTTCCCAACCGGCGGCTCGCTGGAATTTGCCCGCGCCATCGAAAAACGCTTCCTCGACCTGGGCGGGGAAATTCAATACAATGCCCAGGTGGAAAAAATTCTGGTCGAAAACGATACCGCCGTCGGCGTGCGCCTGTACAACGACGAAATTCACCGCGCTGATTTTGTCATCTCCGCCTGCGACGGGCAGGCAACCATCTTCGATATGCTCGGTGGCGCGTACGCCAACCGCGCCATTCACCGCCTGTACGACGGTCACATGCCCATGCACAGCATGATGCAGCTTTCGCTCGGCGTCAACCGCAATCTATCCGCCGAGCCGCACTGGGTCACCCACCTGCTGGCTGAACCGCTGCTGGTCGCCGGCGAGCCACGCCACGAAATTGGCGTCAAGCACTACTGCTTCGACCCCTCCCTGGCTCCGGCAGGGAAATCGGTGATCGAGTTGATCATCCGCTCCAATTATGCCTACTGGCAGCGCATTTACGGGCGCCGCCCGTATGACGAAGAGCAGCGTCAGGTATCGCAAATCATCCGCGCCCACCTGGAAAACTGGCATCCGGGCATCAACGCTGAGGTCGAGGTAGTCGATGAAGCCACCCCGTTAAGCTACGAGCGCTATACCGGCAACTGGATGGGCTCGACCTGCGGCTGGCTGATGACCAAGCAAACCATGCCGATGTTGATCAAAGGACTGCCCAAGACCCTGCCGGGGTTGAAGAATTTCATTATGGCTGGGCAATGGGTCGAACCCGGCGGGAGCGTTCCACTGGCGGCGGCTTCGGGGAAAAATGCCGTCCAATGCATCTGTGCGCTCCACCAAAAAACCTTCACCGCCACATTACCTGCATAACCTGTCCACTTGACCAGCGCAGGACTCTTCCCGGGTTGGGGGGCAACCGCGTTTTCTTCTTTCATAATGGTATCGAACCATCTGACGACATTGCCTGCCGGATGGTTTCGGACAAGGAGACCTCATGCCGAAAAAAAACTTCTGGCTCGCCGCCCTGATCCTCTTGTTGCTTCCCGCCATGTTGGCGCCCATCCCGGTTCAAGCCGAATCCCCCGGTCTGGATTTTGACGCAATCGACGCCTTCGTCGAAGATCAGATGAGCAAGCACGCCCTGCCCGGTGTGGCGTTGACCGTCGTTTCTGGCGACCAGATTGTGTACGCCAAAGGGTACGGTCGCGAGGGCAGCCGCCCAATGACCACCCAAACCCCAATGCTACTCGGTTCGCAGAGCAAATCTTTCACCGCGCTTGCCATTGCCCAGTTAGTCGAACAGGGCAAAATCGATTTCAACGCCCCGGTACAAACCTACCTGCCCTGGTTGCGGGTCGCCGACGAAGCCGCCTCCAGCCAGATCACCATCAACCACTTGCTGCACCATACCAGCGGGTTGTCCGAATCGGGTGTTGATCGAGTTTTTTCACCCAATCTATCCACCGAGGAACTCGTCCGTGCGCTCTCCACCGCCCGCCTGACAGCCGCGATCGGGTCGAAATTCCAATACTTCAACTATGGGTACGACATCCTCACCCTGGTCATCGAAACCGTCAGCGGGATGCCGTATGCGGAATACATTGAAGCCAACATCTTCCAGCCGTTACAAATGAAACAGTCCAACGCCGACCCGTTCGCCGTCGAAAACCTCGCCACCGCATACACGCGCATTTTTGGTTTTCCGGTTGCCTGGCGCGAACCCATCCCGCGCTACGAAGTGGGCGCCGGGTTCATCGTCTCCACCGCCGAAGACATGGCACGCTATGCCATCGCGGTCAAGAATCAGGTTCTGCCGGGCGTCGGCAAATTCAACACCCTGCGTATCTTCAGTCCGGGGCAGGCAAATTACGGCATGGGCTGGTGGATCGATGATTCCCCCGGCACCAGGCGCATCTACCACGGTGGGGCAAACCGCACCTTCCGCACGGATGTCCATATCTACCCGCAGCGCGACCTGGCTTTTGTGATGATGGTCAACATCGGCAGCCTGGTCGACCATCATCTGTCCATGGCGCAGCTGAGCAATGGGCTGGAAGCCTTGTTGTTGGGCAAATCCGCCGAACAGGCCGCCCAGGGCTGGTCGGTGCGCTGGATCGGCTGGGGTATCGGCGGGTTTGTGCTTGGGCTGGTTGCGCTACATACACGCAATTTTCTGGCGCTGCGCGGCTGGCGCGAGCGTATAATGTCCCGCCCCGCGCCCAAACGCTGGTGGGATATCGCCATCAGTTTTTTGATCCCCACCGTCATCCTGATCATCGTCCTTTGGCAAGCCGCTGCCTTCTACGGCGACCGCTTCAACCTGATTCCCACGCTGGCTTACCTACCCGGCGGCAATCCGGACATTTTCATCCTCATGCTAATCGGCAGTCTGCCGGATTACATCCAAGGCATCATCAAACTGTTCTGGTCGCTGACTTCCAAAAGACAGCCCATCCCCGCCGCCTGACACACCAATTCGATAACGAAGGGTTTGAAAAGAACATCATGTCGATCTGGTTACAAATACTGCTGATTGTGTTTGGAGCGCTGATTCTGGCGATCCTCTCGCTACGCCTGCTTCAACCCTGGATGAACCGCTGGGGCGCAACCGACGCCGAAATCAACGCGGTTCTCCCCGGCGATGAGCTGCTTGCGCAGCCGGTTCGTTTTTTCAACCGGGTCATATCCATTGAAGCCGGGGCGGACAAGATCTTTCCCTGGCTGGTGCAGCTGGGTGCCGACAAGGGCGGATTTTACAGTTACACCACCATCGAAAAACTGATCAACTGCCCAATTGTCAACACCGATCGAATTCACCCGGAATGGCAAAACCTGAAAGCCGGCGACCTGGTACGGATGTGCGTCAACGAACCGGCGCCGTCGCCCTACATCGTCGCCCAAATCCTGCCCAACCGCGCACTGATCCTGGGGCACAAAGACGGAGAAAAGTGGGTCGATGTCTGGCAATTCGTTATCCAGCCGCAAAGCGCTGCCGCCTCGCGGCTGGTAATCCGCACGCGCACGATGATGAGCGGCGGCTTTTGGGAAGTCATTCACCCGGGCGTATTTTTAATGGAAACCGGCATGTTGCGCGGAATCAAACGCCGCGCCGAAGCAATGAGTTAATGGGACAGGACGATGATCAAGAAATTGATGCTGCGCAGGTACGAATCGGAAGACGATTACTGGAAAATTCGCGCCTTTTTGCGCGAGATATATGTATACAACAACCGCCGCGAGTTCTGTTGGCAGCTGTACCGCTGGGATTACTGGCGCTGGCACATCAATCAAAATATCTTTCAGTTCAACCTGAACGCCGCGGTATTCCTGTGGGAAGTCGAGGACGGAAGGCTGGCGGCGGTGCTGCACCCCGACGGGCGCGGCGAGGCTTTCTTGCAGGTGCACCCGGATTTCCAATCCATCGATCTGGACATCCAGATGCTGCAAATTGCAGAAACCCAGTATGCCATTCAAAAAGAGGGTAACGAGCAGCTCACCATCTGGGTACACGAAGTCGATCACCCCCGCCAGCAACTGCTCGCCCGGCGAGGTTATGTGCGCCAGAATACCCCGGAATACCAACGCCGCCGGGATCTGAGCCAGCCGTTTGCAGATACACCACTTCCTTTTGGCTACACGATACGAGAGATCGGAACGGAGGACGAATTGCCCGCCCGCTCGTGGCTCTCCTGGCGCGTCTTTCATCCCAACCAGCCGGATGAATGTTATGAAGGCTGGGAATGGTACCGCAATGTCCAGCGCGCGCCGATGTACCGCCGCGACCTTGACCTGGTGGCGGTTGCACCGGATGGCGAATTAGCTGCCTTTTGCACACTGTGGTTCGACGAGGTCACCCGCACCGCTGCCTTCGAGCCGGTTGGCACCCACCCCGATCATCAGCGCAAGGGGCTGGGCAAAGCCCTGCTAACCGAAGGTCTACGCCGGGTGCACCGCCTGGGCGCCACCCTGGCAACGGTCGCTTCCTATTCCCAATCCGCCGGCGCATTATACGCCTCGGTTGGATTTACCCAGTACGATTTGAGTGAAGCCTGGCAAAAAGGTTGGTAGCGTAAACCGCAATTATCCATATAATAAATTGGTTGGCGTAATCTGCTGGAGTCGTTGTGCGCTCGATCCCCCTCACCCTCATCCTGCTATATCTGCTTTCAATCCTCCTGCCCACAGGTTCGACCGCCGCCCAACCGGTTGAATCGCTCATCCATCCTGGCAGCAGCCTGCGCTTCGAGCACATTACGATCGACAACGGGCTGTCGCAAAACGCCGGGCTGGTTCTGCTGCAAGACCGCCAGGGATTCATGTGGATTGGCACCCAGGATGGCTTGAATCGCTACGACGGCTATAGCCTGACCCACTACAAGCACGATCCGGCTGACCCGCAATCCATCAGTCACAACGGTATTATTGCCCTGTACGAGGACAACAGCGGCAGCCTGTGGATTGGCACCTGGGGCGGCGGACTCAACCGGCTCAACCCGGCGCGGCAGGCGTTTACTCGCTACCTGCCGGATGCATCCAATCCTGCCAGCCTGGCAAATGCCACGGTAACCGCCATCGCGCCTGCCGCCGGCGGCGGGCTGTGGATTGGAAGCCTGGGCGGGCTGCAACATCTCGATCCACAATCCGGGGCATTCACCACCTATCCAGTGACTGAACTGTCTCCACCCGCGCTGCCCGTTTCAGTCATCCTGCCCGACCCGGATGGATCGGTGTGGATTGGCAGCGGCGCATTCAGCGCCCAGGGCAACGGCTTGTACCACTTCAACCCCAACGACCAAACGCTCGAACGCATCAGCGCGCCGCCGCCCTGCCTGCAATCGCCCAACATTTCCGACCTGGATTGGGACCAGCAAGGCAATTTATGGATCGGCTTTGGCGGTTACGGGGTGAGCGGCGGCGGAATCGACCGCTACAATCCAGCCAGCGGCAAATGCCTGCACTTCGACAACGCAAAAACCTTCGACAATCAGATTATCGACAATAACATCACCAACCTGATGTTCGACACGCTGGGCAACCTGTGGGCAACCAGCTGGTCGAGCGGTTTGTGGTACATGCCGAGCGGACGGCCGGGCGCGTTTACCAGAATCCGCCACAACCCCTACGACCCGGACAGCCTGTCCAACGATAACACCTTTTCGCTGCTGCAGGACCGCAGCGGGGTGATCTGGGTCGGCACGCTCAGCGCGGGCGTCAACAAACTGGGGTTGGACACGTTGCAATTCCGCCTGTACCGCAACAACCCTGCGGATGCGCGCAGCCTGCCAAGCAATCATGTCGGCGCGTTCGCCCAGACGACCGACGGCAGCCTGTGGATCGGCACCTGGGAAAGCGGGCTGGCGCGCTTCGATCCCAACCGCGGTTATTTCGCCACCTATCGCAACAACGCCGGGGATGATACCAGCCTGTCGAGCGACCTGGTGATGTCGCTGTACGGCGACCGGAACAATAACCTGTGGATCGGCACGCTCGGCGGTGGACTCAACCGGCTGGATGCGTCGCGCGAATCGTTCATCCGTTACCGCAACGACCCGGCGAATCCTGCCAGTCTGCTGGATGATCAGGTCACGCACATCACCCAGGACGAGCAGGGGCGTTTATGGGTCAGCACGATGAAGGGCTTGTCGCGCCTCGATCCGGGCCAGGATGGGTTCGTCAATTACCCCTTGCCCGCCCCGGCAGTGCGCCTGTATGCCAGCGGCGCTGATTTATGGATCGGCAGTTGGGGCGGCGGCGTCTGGCAGTTGGATTTAAGCCAGGCGGAAAACCTGGATGCGCAACGCGCCCAATTCATCAACCTCGTCAACGACCCAGCCGACCCCAACTCGTTAAGTGAGAATTCGGTTTGGAGCATCCACCAAACCCGCGACGGGATAATGTGGTTTGCCACCCAGGGTGGACTCAACCGCTTTGACCCGCACACGCGCGAATTTCGCGCCTACACCGAAAAAGACGGTTTACGCAACGCAACCATTTTGGGCATCCTGGAGGATGCGGGCGGTTACTTGTGGCTGACCACCAACAACGGGCTGGCAAAGTTTGATCCGCGCCATGAGACCTTTCGCATCTACGATAAAAGCAGCGGGCTGCAAAGCAATGAATTCAACTCGAACGCCTATTTTGCCAGCCCGCTCAACGGAGAATTCTTCGTCGGCGGCGTGGATGGATTCAACGTTTTCGACCCCATGCGCCTGCAAGACAATCTCATCCCGCCTCCGGTGGTGATTACCGCCTTCAACGTTTTCAACCAACCTCAATCGCTCGAGCCTCCCGGCGAAGCACCGCTTGCGCTTTCTTACCACCAAAATTCGATCTCCTTTCAGTTCGCCGCGCTCGATTTTCACGCCCCGCACAAAAACCAATACGCCTACATGCTGGAAGGCTTCGATCCGCACTGGATCCAGGCTGGTCAGCGCAATTTCGCCTCCTACACCAACCTGCCAGCCGGAGAGTACACCTTCCGGGTCAAAGCCGCCAACAAGGACGGCATCTGGAACGAGAGCGGCGCACAGTTGGCGTTGAACATCATTCCGCCTTTCTGGCAAACCCCTGTATTTATCCTCGGCATAGGATTGTTCATTGCCATGTTGGCTACCGCGGGTTACCAGTGGCGGGTTAGCGCGATCAAAGCCGACGCCCGCCGGCTGGAAAAGATTGTCGAGGAGCGTACCGATGCGCTCAGCCAGTCCAACCGGCTGCTAGAGCAGGAAGTCGAACAGCGCAAGCGAGCGGAAGCCGAGCTGACACAGCGCGCCGCCACCGAATTGCAGGAATCGCAATCCCGTTTTCAGGCGGTTTTCGAGAACGCCGCGGTTGGGGTCGCCCTGATGACCCTCGACCGCAAGATCGTCCAGATCAACCCAACCGTGACCCGCATCACCGGCTATTCGTCCGAAGAAATGAGCCGCATCAATCCTTCCGATCTGGTCATTCCAGAAGATCGCTTTTTGGACAGCGAGTTGTTCGCCGAGCTGATCGTCGGCAAGCGCGACCAGTATTTAATGGAAAAACGCTACCTGCGCAAGGATGGCAGCGTTTTTTGGGGGCGGGTCAATTTTTCGCTGGTGCGCGGCTGGAAGCAGCAGCCGCAGTACATCATCGGGATTATCGAGGACATCACCGAGGAAAAGCAAACCGCCGAATTGCTGGCAGCCAAGGAAAGCGAATACCGCGCCAATCTCGAACAGCGCATCGCCGAACGCACCGAAGAGCTCAACCGGCTCAACGAACGGCTGCGTGAAAAAGCAGCCAGCGAAGCTGTCCTGGCTGAGCGCACCCGCCTGGCGCGCGAACTGCACGATGCGGTCACCCAGACGCTCTTTTCCACCACACTGATCGCCGAGGTGCTGCCGCAAATCTGGGAAACAAATCCAAACGAAGGCCAGCGGCGGCTGGAAGAGCTGCGCCTGCTCACGCGTGGCTCGCTGGCGGAAATGCGTACCCTGCTGGTCGAACTGCGCCCCAACGCGCTGGTCGAGGTGCCGCTGCCAACCCTCATCCGTCAGTTGACCGAAGCCATGGTCAGCCGCTCACCTGTGCGGATTCAATTCAGCGTGGAAGGCGAAGGCAAACTGCCCGCCGACGTGCAAATTGGCTTGTATCGCATTGCCCAGGAAGCGTTGAACAACGTCGCCAAGCACGCGAATGCCAGCCAGGCGATCATCACCCTGCGACTTGGCGAACCCGTCCGCCTGAGCGTGGTGGACAATGGCAGCGGCTTCGACCCCGCCACCGTCACCGCCGACCACCTGGGTTTAAAAATCATGCGCGAACGCGCCGAAGCGGTCAACGCCCGCCTTAGCCTGTATAGCCAGCCGGGCGAAGGCACCCAGGTAACAGTTACCTGGTCTGGCACGGGGAGCGAATAACCCATCCGCGCGCGCCGGGCATGCCGGTCTGTCAAGCAAGGAGATACCATGAACCAATCCAAAATCCGCATACTGATCGTCGACGATCATTCGGTGGTGCGCTCCGGCTTGAGCGCCTTTCTCAGCGTCAACCCCGACCTGGATCTGGTCGGCGAAGCCGAAAATGGAGAACAGGCGCTGGTGCGGGCGGGCATCCTGCAGCCGGACGTGATCCTGATGGATTTGATGATGCCGGTGATGGATGGGGTGGCTGCCATTCGCGCCATCAAGAGCAAGCACCCCCACATCCAGATCATCGCACTGACCAGTTTTCAGGAGGATGAACTGGTGCAAAACGCGCTCAAAGCCGGCGCGGTGGGTTACCTGGTTACCTGATGAAGAACGTCTCCGCCCGCGAGCTGGCAGACGCGATCAAGTCCGCCCGCCAGGGGAAAATGGTGCTGTCTTCCGAGGCAGCCCAGGCGCTGGTGCGCGCCACCCAGCAGGCGCAGGAGGTCGAAATGTTGACCGAACGCGAGCAGGAAGTGCTCAGGCTGATGGTGGAAGGCTTGAACAACGCCGAAATCGCCGAACGGCTGGTGGTCAGCCTTTCGACCGTCAAATTTCACATCAGCAATATTCTAATGAAGTTGGGCGTGGATAACCGTGTCGCCGCCGTGACCACCGCACTGCAGAAGAAGCTGGTTTAGACCGCCGACCAGGTATAAAAAAAGAGGATGTCGGGTACATCCTCGTTAGTGTCGGGGCGGGCGGATTTGAACCGCCGACCTCACGGACCCGAACCGTGCACTCTAACCGGGCTGAGCCACGCCCCGAACACCCCCATTATACTCGTTCCTGCCAATCTCGACAAGTTTTTTTCGCCCAGGTCTGGTAAGATTAATCATTCCTTTGCCAGTCCAAACAGGGTGATTTCATGGATAAACTGACTTCGTGTCCAGCCTGCGGCGCGCCGTTGCCGCTCAAACGCACGCCCCGCGGGGCAACTTGCGAATTCTGCGCCACCTTCATCAAAGCCAATCTGCTCGGCAACGAACCCCCGCCCGAAGAAGTCCCCGCCGTCGCGTCCACCTCGGTGTTTACACCCCCGACACCGCCCGAATTTCGCCCGTCATCCTCCGCTTCCACGTTCGAAGATCTTAATATCCCCACCAGCTGGCGCAATTTCCGCATTCCGGGCATCGGGCGCATCCGCCGCACGATCGTCGGCGTGATTGTGCTGGTCATCGCGCTGCTGTGCCTGTCGTGTGTCTGCCTGCTGGCGGTGTTGAACGAACCCATGCAGCGCTGGCTCAACAGCCTGATGGGTTAACCTGATTCTGCAGGTCGATCGACATCAACACCAGGTTGCAGCGCAGCCGCCAGCCAATCCTTTCCCAAAAAGCGATCCCTGCCGCGTTATCGGCATACACGAAGATGTGCACCCGGTCGATGCCCTGCGCTGCCAGCGCATCCAGGCTGGCTTGCGCCAGCATCCCGCCAATCCCCAGCCGGCGCTGCTCCGGCAGCACCGCCAGGTGGTGCAGAAAACCGCGCCGCCCGTCGTGCCCACCCAACACCCCGCCCACAAGTTGTCCCCCAACCCGTGCCACGAAACTGCAATCCGGGTTGCGCTTCAAATACGCCTCGATGCGCGGTTTCTCGTCCGCCGCGCTCAAGCCAATCCCTTCGCAGGACTGCCACAACGCCAACAGCGCCTCGTAATCCTCGATCACCAGCGGTGAAATGGTCATGTCCATAGCCTTTCCTCCGGTTTACTTGCCCGCGCGCCAGTTGAGCACCATCCGTCGCTGTTCCTGGGTTTCGGGCGAGGGTCTCCATCCATCCGGCGTACCGCGGCGCAGATGAGCGATGTGCCGCAGCGCCGCCTCCGGCTTCATGCCCCTGCGCACCAGGTAGCAGCCCACCACCGTGCCGGTGCGCCCAATTCCGCCCCAACAATGCACGTACACGTTTCTGCCTTCCGCCAGCCAGGCATCAATCTGGTCGAGAATACGCGTCAGTTCGATTTCGCTGGGGACGGAAAAATCACGGATCGGCATACGCCGCACTTCACAGGTTAGCCCACATTCGGCTGCCTCCGCCTCCAGCCAGGCACGGTAATCGAGCAGTTCGCCATCCTGGGTCAGGTTGACCACCGCGCGGATGCCGCATTGCAGCAGGCTGAGCAGTCGCTTATGCGCCGGTAGTTCCTCGGCTGCGCCGGGATACTCTCCCGCCAGCAGTCGACCCGGGATAACCCAGTAGCTGTCTGGAAATGGACTTGGCGGGGAGGGTGGATTTTCTTCCGTAATCATGCCTGAAACCTCCGTTGGTTGCGAAGCGGTTATTTGGCTGCCAGGATGTTCTGCGATGTGCCAAAAATGGCAGGGATCAACGGCAGGGCAAGCAAGTTGAGCGCCGCGATGACCGCAAATGTCATCGGGAAGCCGGCGGCGTCCACCATCCCGCCGCTCAACGCCAGCCCGACCCCGGTGCCGATGTTGGCAACCGCCATCAGGATCGAAAACATCGATGCGGCAATGCGCGGGTCGGTCTTATTCATCGAGATGGCAAAATATACCGTCTCGTAGAATCCGTATGCCAGCCCGAACAGGATCACCAGCGGCCAGACCTGCCAGCCCTGCGAGGTGAACGCCAGCAGCAATATCGCCCCGAAGGAAAGGAACATTGCCCGCACCACCGAGTTGCGCTGCCCCCAACGGTCGGTCAACCGCCCACCCGCCAGCGATCCGAGCACCACGCCGATCCCCCATACTGTCGTCACCAGACCGGCAGTGGCATAACCGATGCCAAACTGGGATTGCAGGAATGGGTTGACGATCTGGTTGGCACCATTAATCACCAGTGAATACAAAGCGCCCAATATTGCCAGCGCAATGATCGGGAAATACGCAAACGCGCGAAACGCGCCCCAGCGAAATTGCATTTCCGGCTTGCGCGGCACTTCCATCGCCCGCCAGACCAGCGGCAGCGGCAGCAAGGTCAGCACCGCCAGGCTGTAAAAGGCAGCCGGCCAGCCAGCCCGTTCGACCATCCAGCCAAGCAGCGCCGAAATCGCCACCACGCCCAGAGCGCGCCCGCCAACCATGAACCCCTGGATGCTGCCCTGCTCTACCGGCGGCGTAGTATCCAGCGCCAATCCATCCGTGCAGGTGTCGTATAACGCCATGCCCAGCATCAACACGAATGCCAGCAGGGTATACAAACCGAATTGCACGCCGGGGTTGATCTGCGGCACCACTGCCAGGCAGACCGCTTGGACAACCAGCCCAATCAGGATGTACGGCTTGCGGTGACCCCACCCCGCCAGGTTGACCCGGTCGCTGAGCATTCCCAAAAAAATCTTCAGCACGAACGGGATCAAGCCGATTGCGCCCACCAAGCCAATTTGGCTCATGCTCAGATCGAACTTAAGCAGGTACAGCGAATTTAAGGCAGTGAAATAACTCAGCACCGCCCCCTGGGCAAAATACAGCAGTCCAAACATGGCATAGCGGATAAATTTTGGCACGAACACCTCGGAATTTACAGACTCACACGATTCCTCACTGGGTAGAGTATAGAATCACCGCTGCGATTCGTCAAACCGCTGGGGGCACTTGTCAGAAAATCAATCTTAAAGTATAGCCAAGGTCGCAAACCAGACTAATTTGCGATCCACCGCCAATCACTGCCTACCCTATGGAACCTACGATAGAGAAACCATCCCCCGTCTCCTGGCTGGACAAGCCAATCCTCGAATCCGTCCCGAAATTTACCCTTTACGCCATACTGATCATCGTTCTGATCGCGCTGGCGCTGTTCAGCCGGTTTTTCATTCTCGGCGAGCGGGTGATGAGTCACGATGAGGTCAACCATGTTGTTCCGGCCTACGATCTATCGATTGGGAAAGGCTACCGCCAGGATCCGGTCACGCACGGTCCCCTACAATTCCACCTGATCGCCCTGTCCTGCTTCCTCTTCGGGGCAAACGATTTCACCTCGCGTATCCCCGCTGCATTGTACAGCATTGCCACAGTATTATTCGTTGCATTCGGGTTTCGCCGCTATCTCGGAAAAATCGGCTCGCTGATCGGCGGCTACCTGTTCCTGATCTCGCCATACCTTCTTTTCTATGGGCGTTATACCCGCAATGAAGTTTTCATCGTATTCTATGGCGTTGTGACTCTGTATGCAGTGCTTCGTTACCTTGAAAAGGGCGAACGCAATTCCCTTTTTCTACTTGCCGCGATCACTGCCTTACAATTCACCGAAAAAGCAACCGCCTATATCTACACAGCCCAATTGTTGATCTTCCTGGCAATTCTGTTCATGGACCGCATCGGCAAAGCCCGCTGGGAAAATCAACGCGCGCGCCAGTCCTTCATGGGATTGTTGAGCGTTTCGCTGGTTCTGCTGGTCTTCGTTGTGATGCTCGCCGGATACAACGCCATCATCAACCGCAACGTGCAGGGGGATGTCAACATCCTGCCCGAAACGACAACCACCATTTTTATAATTGAACTGATCGGGGTTATCATCGCCTTCATCCTGGGCATAATCGCCGCGGTCATCCTGCTGCGCTCGCTGGGGTGGAACGCACTCAAACAAGAGCGTTCCTTTGACTTGCTAATCTTGACCGGGTCGTTGATCCTGCCCCTGCTGACTGCCTTCCCGATTAAAATCATTGGCGCGCTGCTGGGTCTCAACTGGAATCCAATCGATTATGGTCCCGAAAGCATCGTCCGCACCGGAATTTTCTTGGTCTTGCTTTTCATTACCAGCGCCGCAATCGGATTCTTGTGGAACCGCAGGCTCTGGCTGATCAATTTTGCCATTTTCTACAGCATCTTCGTGGTTTTCTATACCACGCTGTTCACCAATGGATTTGGTTTCTTCACTGGCGCGGTTGGTCAACTGGGCTATTGGCTGGAACAACAGGGCGTGTTCCGTGGTGAACAGCCGTTTTACTATTACATTTTGATCCAGATGCCCATCTATGAATACCTGGCGATATTCGGGTTGCTGGTCGCACTTTATTTTGGCATCAAATACAGCAAATTTTCCGCCTTTGCCAGCGACAGGCTGATTCACAGCAGCCCGCTCACCGGCGGCAATCCGGTTAGCGCGCCCAACCCGGCTGTCATTGTCTCCAGCGGCGACAACGGCATTCTGCACGGGATCGAGCCGCTGCCGGAAAGTGCTGCCAAAGATCAAACGCAGCCAGCCGTGTTTGCCCAGGAACGCCCGCTACCGATCCTGGGATTGCTCTTGTATTGGTCAATCACTTCCTTGTTAGCCTACACGGTTGCCGGTGAGAGAATGCCCTGGTTGACCACACACATCACAATGCCATTTTTACTTAGCACCGCCTGGGGTTTCGGTTGGTTGGTCGAGACCACACCGTGGGTAAAATTGCGCCAAAATTATGGCTGGCTGGCCCTGCTACTGGTGCCGGTTGCTTTGACGAGTTTTGGCGGTCTGCTTGGCTCGCTGCTCGGATCTCAGCCGCCCTTCCAGGGCAACAATCTCGACCAGCTCCAATCCACCTCGGTGTTCTTCTTCTCGGCGCTGGCGTTGGGATTCTCGGTTTGGGGCATCTTGCGCCTGCTGCGCGACTGGCAGTCTTCCGCGATTTTGCGCCTGTTCGTTGCCGGGTTGGCGGTATTCATGGCAGTGCTAACTACCCGCACCTCCTTCACCGCCAATTACATCAATTATGACAACGCCAAAGAATTTCTGGTTTACGCGCACGCAGCCCGGGGACCCAAAGACATCCTTGCCCAGGTAGAGGAAATTTCACGCCGCACCACCGGCGGACAGAACATCAATGTCGCCTACGATAACGATGCGCTCTATCCCTTCTGGTGGTACTTCCGTGATTACCCCAACAAGCGCTACTTTACCGACAACGTCACCCGCGACCTGACGGAATCGCCGGTAATTATCGCCGGCGAGAAGAACTGGTCACGTTTGGATCAGATCACCCGCGGGAACTTTCATACCTTCGAGTACATGCGCCTGTGGTGGCCAATGCAGGATTATTTCAACCTGACTTGGGAACGGGTGTGGAATGCGCTCTCCAACCCCGAAATGCGCGCCGCGCTATTCAAGGTCTGGCGCGACCGCGACTACACCCTGTACGCCAGCCTGACCAACAATCCAAACTTGACCCTCGAAACCTGGCAGCCGAATCAGAAGTTGAAAATGTACATCCGCAAGGATATTCTCAGCCTGATCTGGAATTACGGTGCCGCCCCGGCTGCCGTGGCGCCCGAACAGGTGGATCCGTACCTGAACGGAGTAGTCCAACTGATTCCCGACCAAGTCATTACCGCGTCCGAAGCCGTTTCGCTCAATATGCCGCGAAAAATCGCCTTCGCGCCGGATGGCTCCTTCTATGTGGGCGATACCGGCAGCCACGAAATCCTGCACTTTGCCGCGGACGGCGCATTCATCAATCGTTGGGGTTCGTTTGCCAACCTTGCCGATGGAAACGCGCCCGGTGGCACTTTTTATGAGCCGTGGGGCATCGCGGTTGCCCCGGATGGGTCGGTATTCGTTGCCGATACCTGGAACCACCGCATCCAAAAATTCACCGCCGATGGTCAATTCGTCAAAATGTGGGGTTTTTTCGGACAGGACGTATCTCCGGAGGCATTCTGGGGTCCGCGCGACCTGGCATTCGACTCCCGCGGGCAGTTGTACATAACGGATACCGGAAACAAGCGCATTGCCATTTTCGACCAGGACGGCAATTTCATCAGCCAGTTTGGCAGCCCGGGCATCGATCCCGGACAGTTCGACGAACAGGTGGGGATTGCCATCGACACCCAGGACCGGCTGTATATTACCGATACCTGGAACCAGCGCGTGCAGGTCTTCCAGATCGAACCCACCACCGCCACACCTTCCTTCGTTCGCAGTTGGGATATTTACGGTTGGTTTGGGCAGTCGCTGGACAATAAACCGTATATTGCCGTAGATAGTCGCGGCAGCGTCTTCGTCAACGACCCGGAAGGATACCGCATCCTGCAATTCAACGAAGACGGCCAGTTCATCCGCACCTGGGGTGACGTGGGATCCAATCCGGAGGGCGGTTTTGGACTGCCGACCGGCATTGGCGTAGACAGCGACGGTCGGGTCTGGGTGGTGGATGGGGTCAACAAGACGTTGCTTCGCTTCACCCTTCCATAAAACAACCGGCGACCGCCTGATGGGTGGTCGCCGGTTTCATTTTCCAACGTCAATATCTACCGCTTCAGGTCGTCCCGGAACATCTGGCTGAGGACGAAACTGATCACACTGACGATCAGCGCGCCGAGGAATGCGCCCCAAAAGCCGCTGACCTCGAATCCAACCCCAAACTGGCTGCCGATCCAGCCTGCCAGCACAAACATCAGGGTGTTGACCAGCAAAGTGCCCAACCCCAGGCTGAGCACGATCAACGGGCAGGAAAGTACCATCAATACCGGGCGCAGGACGGCGTTGACCACCCCAAAGATCAACGCCAGCCAGATGAAACTCAGCCAGTTAGTCGTATTGGGGAAGATATGCGTGCCATCCAGTAAAGCCACCGCCGCGTAAAGCGCAATGGCGTTGATTCCCAGCCGAATGAGTAACTTTTTCATCGCAATCGCCTCCTTTTCTATAAAGCCATTTTCATCCAAATCAGAGTCAGTTGGGGGTAAAAACCCGCCGCGCGGAAACCCTCTTCCCCATTGCCTGCCGGATAATTGACAGACAATGGGCGGGTTGGCTGTATCCGCCGGTTGAAGGCAGAGAGCAAGGCAGCCACAGCCCGGTGCTCATGGTCCGGGTCGGTTGCCAGCCAGAGCGTATCGGCATAGGAGTAGCTTGGCTGCCAGGTTGCCAATCCAATCAGTTGGTCGCGCCAGCGGGCAGCAATGTGGGCAATCTGCCCGCCGTTCAACCATAACAAGAATTCGCGCCACACATGCGGTTTGATGCGATTGATATCCAGGGACAGATTCCAGGAAACCTCCGCCGGATAGATCCGCTTCAACCAGCGCAGCTGCGTCTGCCAGTCGCGCCATTTACGCGCCGTGATGCTGACCTCCGCGGGAGGTTTGACGCTTCCCCGCTGCTGCCCGGGCTCCCACAACCATTGCGTACGCCGGCACAACTCCTCAAACCCAATCGACCGGTACAGCTGGATCGCCGCCGGATTGTCGTCGCGCACGTGCAGCCAGGCTTCCCGCCCGCCGCGCTGTTGGATGTGCTGCAACCCCGTCAGGGTCAATTCGCGGGCAATCCCGCGCCGGCGGTAGTCCGGATGGGTGGCAACATTGGCAATCAAAGAATACCGCCTGCCCTCCCGGCTCATCGTGATCAGCGAAAGGTTACCAACGATGCGCCCGTTTTCCTCCCAGACCAATCCCTGCACCGGCAAATGCAGCGAATCGAGCAGCTTTCCGGTAATCCCTTCATCGGGAACGGTAAACCGGCGCAGTTGGCGAATGTATTCGCGCCCGTCCATATCCATATGGTCGGCAAAGCACAGATCGATCAAATCCGCAATGGCCGCAATATCCTTGCGGCTGCGCAGCGGGCGAATTTGGATATGTTGCGCAGGTAGAATGACCTCCATATCTAAAATTTTACACCCATTGACTATTTCCGATAACATCTTTCGATCTTTCGCTTTTCTTACGCAAATGTTATAGAATACGGAATGGACGGCAACAGTCCAAGGAGCATACCATGTCCACCTTGATTTACAATGCGGACGTCTATACCCCAGACAGGGTTTTGAAACCCGGCTGGGTTTGGATCGACGATTTTTACCTTACCCGTGTATCGCAGGGCTCGCCAGCGCCGGAATTGATCACTGTGGCAAAAAACGCCATCGATGCCGGTGGTCACTTGCTTTTACCAGGCATGATCGACCTGCACGTTCATGGCGCAATGGGGTACGAGATCATGGATGGCACGCTTCAGGCAGTACAAGAAATTGCCCGCTTTCTCGTCCGTCACGGGGTGACCGCATTTCTTGGCGCAACCTGGACGGCGCCTCACGCCGCCATTCGCAAAGCCCTGCAAACCCTGCGCGCTACGCGCGGGCGAATCAGCAACGGCGCCACACTGCTGGGCGCTTATCTGGAAGGTCCCTATCTTAACCC
The DNA here is from genome assembly GCA_037442545.1 of Bellilinea sp. Classification (GTDB taxonomy): domain Bacteria; phylum Chloroflexota; class Anaerolineae; order Anaerolineales; family Anaerolineaceae; genus Bellilinea. The sequence goes on along the minus strand of JBBIQB010000006.1, from coordinate 10,116 downwards.
CAACCGCGCCGGCGCGCAGGAAATCAACCTCATCCGCCAGGCAACCAACCACCAAGAAGCGCTGGCATTGGTCGGCGATGATCTGGTGCGTGTTGCTGTCCTGGCGCCGGAATTTCCCGAAAACGTCTGGTTGATCGAGACGTGCGCCGAGCGCGGAATAACCGTGTCAGCCGGGCACACCGCTGCCACCTACGCGCAAATGGAAATTGCCGTTCAGCACGGCGTGCGCCAGTTGACCCACTGTTTCAACGCAATGAGCCCGCTGCACCACCGCGAGCCCGGGGTGGTCGGCGCCGGACTGTCCATGCCCGAATTGCGCTGCGAATTGATTGCCGATAACATTCACGTCCACCCGGTCGTCCAGCGCATTCTGTACCAGGCACGCGGCGGTGACGGGATATTGCTGGTGTCCGACTGCACCCGGATGACCGGCTATGCGGACGGGGATTACATCCTCGACAACCGCCCGGTAGAGGTACGCGGCGGCGCCGTCCGTTTACTGGATGGGACCCTGGCAGGCAGCACCTTAACCCTCGACAGGGCAGTGCAGAATTTCAGCCAGGCGGCAAAGATTCCCCTCGAAGAAGCCATCCTCAGCGCCAGCCTTTACCCCGCCCGCGCAATTGGCGTCGCCGGCGAAAAAGGCAGCATCGAACCCGGCAAGCAAGCCGATTTATTCCTCATGGATGGCGATGGTCGAATTCGCTGGACGATGGTGGCAGGCGAAATGGTGTACACCCACCCCTGAACGGCTTGCCGCGCAGGGTAATCCACCATCGAATCGGGCTTGATGATAGATTTCTTATATAACGAATACCATCCGTTAACACGCCCGATGCTATAATCTCAAAACAGGTGAAGTACACCCCGAACACAAGGATTTTCAACCATGATGCGATTTGATCGTTTTACCGAACGTGCCCAAGAAGCCGCCCAGCGCGCTGCCGAGATCATCCAACGATATGGGCACAACCAGATTGATACCGAGCATATCCTGCTCGCTTTGATTGAACAACCCCAGGGAGTCATCTCCCAGATTCTCGAAGTGCTGAAAGTCGATCCCAACATGCTTGCCGACCGGCTGGATTACCTTTTACGCACCAGCCCCAAAGCCAGCATTTTCGGCGGCGGCGCCGGGCAAATCTTCATCACCCCGCGCGTCAAGCGGATCGTTGATCTGGCAAATGAAGAAGCCAGCCGCCTCAAAGATGAATACATATCCACCGAGCACATCTTCCTTGCCATCCTCAGCGAGCGCAATACGCACGCTTCCCGGCTGCTGGAAAGCAAAGGCATCAGCCGCGAGCGAGTGCTGGATGCAGTCATGCAATTGCGCGGTGGACAGCGGGTCACCGACCCGCAGGCGGAAACGCGCTACCGCACGCTGGAAAAATACTCCCGCGACCTGACCCAGCTGGCGCGCGAGGGTAAACTCGACCCGGTGATTGGCCGCGATAACGAAATCCGCCGGGTAATGCAGATTCTCTCGCGGCGCACCAAGAACAACCCAGTGCTGATCGGTGAAGCCGGGGTGGGCAAGACGGCGATTGTCGAAGGGTTGGCGCAAAACATCGCCAGCAGCGACGTGCCCGAAATCCTGATGGGCAAACGGGTCATTTCCCTCGACCTGGGCGCGATGATCGCCGGCAGCCGCTTCCGCGGCGAGTTCGAGGAACGGCTCAAAGCCGCCATCGAAGAAGTGCAGCGCTCGGAAGGCGAGGTCATCCTCTTCATTGACGAGCTGCACACCGTGGTTGGCGCAGGCGCCGCCCAGGGCGCAATGGACGCCTCCAACATGCTTAAACCCGCCCTGGCGCGCGGCGAACTGCAATGTATCGGCGCGACCACCCTGGACGAATATCACAAACACATCGAAAAAGACTCGGCGCTGGAACGCCGCTTTGCCCCGGTGTACGTCGATGAACCCAACGTCGAGGACACGATCAAAATGCTGCAGGGATTGCGCGATCGTTATGAAGCTCACCATAAAGTACACTTCTCCGACGAAGCCCTGGTCGCCGCGGCGCGGCTTTCCTCCCAGTACGTCACCGACCGCCACCTGCCGGATAAAGCCATCGACCTGATGGACGAAGCGGCTGCCAAATTAAGGGTGGCGTTGTTCTCGTTGCCGCCGGACTTGAAAGATATGAAGACCGAATTGGAAAGGATGCGCGCCGAAGAGGAGCAAGCCGGAGTCGAACGCGATTACGAACGCGCCGCGCGCAAGAAAGCCGACCGGTTGCGCCTGGAAACTGAATTCAACCAGCTGCGTGACAAATGGGAAGCCGAGCATAAACTGGACGAGGTGGTCGATGTGGACGACATCGCCCAGGTGGTCGCTCAGTGGACGGGCATCCCCGTCAGCCAGATGATGGAATCGGAAGCCGAACGCCTGCTGCAAATGGAAGACCGCTTGAGCGAGCGTGTCATCGGTCAGGGCGAAGCCATTCACGCCATTTCCGACGCCATCCGCCGCGCGCGCGCCGGACTGAAGGACCCGCGCCGCCCGATTGGCTCGTTTATCTTCATTGGACCTTCCGGGGTTGGTAAAACCGAACTGGCGAAAGCCCTGGCAGAGTTCATGTTCGGCGATGAAGACGCCATGGTACGCCTTGACATGAGCGAATACCGCGAACAGCACACCGTCTCGCGGCTGTTTGGCGCCCCCCCCGGCTACGTTGGTTATGAAGAAGGTGGACAGTTGACCGAAGCCGTCCGCCGCCGTCCCTACCGGGTGGTCCTGTTCGACGAAATCGAAAAAGCCCATCCCGAAGTATGGAATGCGCTCCTGCAAATCCTCGACGACGGCCGCCTGACCGATGGACAGGGTCAGGTGGTTGACTTCCGCAACACCGTGCTGATCATGACCAGCAACCTGGGCACCGAGTTCGTCCGTCAGGGCGGCACGCTTGGTTTTCTGCGCCAGGGCACAACCGATGAAGACCGCGCCCAGCACGAGAAAATTCAAAAAGCCCTCAAGTCCACCTTCCGCCCCGAATTTCTCAACCGCATCGACGAGATCATTATGTTCTCGCCGCTCTCGCTGGAGCAGATGTATCACATCGTTGACCTCCAAATGAAGGAAGTCGGCGAGCGCTTGAAAGAACACGGGCTGGATGTCGCCCTGACCGATTCGGCGCGCAAGTGGCTGGCGCAGGTGGGATACGATCCTGCCTTTGGCGCCCGCCCGCTGCGCCGCGCGCTGCAAAAACATGTCGAAAGTCCGCTCTCGATCAGCGTTCTCGCCGGGCAGTTCCAGAAAGGCGACCGGGTGGTCGTCGATTATACCGAAGGTGAGAACCATCTCACCTTCCGCAGGGAAGTTGCCGCCGATCCGGTCCAGCAGCCCGCATGACCCAATCGCGCCCCCGGTTGGAGACAACGGGGGCGCGATTTTCTTAATTGACAGTTCCTTTTAATCTGGGGTATACTTGCCTTCGCTCCGGGTTGTGTCACGAATCGCCCGGCAATTAGGCTGACGTGTTAACGGCTTCGTCCGTTCAATCGAGGAGAAACCATTTTGAAAAAAGCGCTGATAACCGGCATCACCGGTCAGGACGGCTCGTACCTGGCTGAATTACTCCTGTCCAAAGGGTACGAAGTCCACGGCATCATCCGTCGCGCTTCGACCTTTAACACCCGCCGGTTGGATCATATCTACCGCGACCCGCACCCGAACGGCGGCGAAGTTCAACTGTACTTGCATTACGGCGACATTTCTGTCGCCGAAACGATCTCCAATATCATTTACAATGTCCGCCCGGACGAGGTCTATCACCTTGCCGCGCAAAGCCATGTGCGCGTCAGTTTCGACATGCCCGAATACACCGGTGACGTGACCGGCTTGGGCGCCATCCGCATTCTGGAAGCCATCCGCAAGAGCGGCTTCGAGGAACGCTTCTACCAGGCGTCCTCCAGTGAAATGTTCGGCGCCGCCAAACCGCCCCAAAACGAAGATACCCCGTTCGAACCGCGCAGCCCCTACGCGGCCGCCAAAGTGTACGCCTATTGGCTGACCCGTAACTACCGCGAGGGCTACGGTATGTTCGCCAGCAACGGCATCCTGTTCAACCACGAATCCCCGCGCCGCGGCGAGACCTTTGTGACCCGCAAAATTACCCGCGCGATTGCCGCCATCAAAGCCGGAAAACAGAAGTTTCTTTACCTGGGCAACCTGGATGCCAAGCGCGACTGGGGTTACGCTCCCGAATACGTCGAAGCCATGTACCTGATCATGCAGCAGGATAAGCCGAATGATTATGTCATCGGCACCGGCGAATCGCACTCGGTGCGCGAATTTCTTACCGAATCCTTTGGTTACGCCGGGATGAAGTGGGAGGATTATGTGCGCATCGACCCGCGTTATTTTCGCCCCACCGAGGTGGATTACCTGCTTTGCGCGCCAAACAGGAACTGGGCTGGCAGCCCAAGGTGCACTTCCACGAACTGGTGCGCATCATGGTGGATGCCGACCTGGAACTGGCTGGCTTGCCCTGCCCCGGTGAAGGTAAACATATCCTCAACGAACGCTTTGGCAACTGGCACCGCTGGGAGCAGCAGGTTGTCAGCATGGAACGGTGAACATGTCCGAGCGCAGAATTGCGCCCGAATCTCCTCCTTCCGTCTTGTTTGTCTGCACTGCCAACCGCATCCGCTCGCCGCTCGCTGCCGGACTGTTCCGCACGCTGCTGTTGAAACAAGGTCTGCCGCTTAATCCCTGGCGCATCAATACCGCCGGTACCTGGGCGCAGGAGAATCTGCCGGCTTTTCCGGAGGTGGTGGTGATCATGGCGCAAAAGGGCATCGATTTAAGTCAGCACCGTTCGCGCCGCATCGATGAAAACCTGCTGCAGCAGCATGGCTTGATCCTGGTCATGGAAGCCGGGCAAAAGGAAGCCTTGCAGCATGTGTATCTGCATCTTGCCGAGCGGGTTTATATGCTCAGCGAGATGGCTGGCTTGGAAGAGGACATTCGCGACCCCGCCGGGCTACGCCGCCAGGATTTCGAGGCAACCGCCAACAAGATCGAGAACATCCTCCAGATTGGGCTGCCGCGCATCCTCCTGCTTGCCCACGCCAGCCGTTGATTGCCGTACCCCCGTTCTAATCCGGGCTGCCAAACCAGGCAGTCTGGTAGCCCTCCAGCGTGATCTGCCCCGCAGCCGGGTCGTATTCAACCCAACCGGCGATCAAATCGGTCAGCGGGTGAGTTGCCGGTGGAATATTCAACGCGACCTGTTGTGGTTGAGCGGACAGATTATGCACCGCGACCAGCCAGCGCTGCCCTTCCCGGCGCAAAACCGCCGCCACTGCTTTCGAGCCGGTCGGCAGCCATTCCATTGAGCCGGATGCCAGTTCGCTGCGCTGCTTGCGCAGCCGGACGAGGTGTTTGTGGAAATTCAAAAGCGAATCCGCCTGCGCGCGCTGATCGGCAACGTTGACCTGCGCCGGAGCATAAGGCGCGCTGGTGATGTAGGGGGCATACCAGGTTTCCAGCGGCGCAGTCGAAAATCCTGCCCCAGGCAAGGCATCCCACTGCATCGGCGTGCGCACGCCGTTACGGTCGAAGAGCTGGATGTTATCGCCCATGCCGATTTCATCACCGTAATAGATGATCGGCGTTCCCGGCAGGCTGAACAGCAGCGAGTTTAGCAAGCGGATGCGGCGCGGATCATTGTCCACCAGCGGCGCCAGCCGGCGGCGGATGCCCAGGTTAAGGCGCATGCGCGCTTCAGGAGCATATTCGCGCCACATGAATTCGCGCTCTTCGGGTGTCACCATTTCGAGGGTTAGTTCATCGTGATTGCGCAAGAAGATGCACCACTGGCAGCCATCCGGGATGGGCGGGGTGCGCTCGAAGACCCATTCCAACGGGGTTTTATCGCCCTGTTTCAATGCCATGTACAGGCGCGGCATGAGCGGGAAATGGAAGTTCATGTGCAACTCGTCGCCATTGCCAAAGTAGGGCAGCACATCTTCGGGCCACTGGTTGGCTTCACCGAGCAGGATCCTGCCCGGGTAATGCGCATCCAGAAACGCACGCACTTCCTTTAGGTAATCGTGGGTTTCGGGCAGATTTTCGCAGTTGCTGCCCTCGCGTTCAAACAGGTACGGCACCGCGTCCGCGCGGAAGCCGTCCACCCCGGTATCCAACCAGAAGCGCATGATCTTGGTCATCTCTTGCCGCACGGGGGGATAATCGTAATTCAAATCCGGCTGAGTCGAATAAAAACGGTGCCAGAAATACTGCCCGGCGGTTTCGTCCCAGGTCCAGTTGGATTTTTCCGTGTCGAGGAAAATGATACGCGTCTCTTTGTATTTCTGATCACTGTCCGACCATACATAATAGTTGCGATAGGGGGAATTTCGATCCCGACGCGCCATCTGGAACCAGGGGTGCTGGTCGGAGGTGTGATTCATCACCAGGTCGGTAATCACCCGCAAGCCACGCTGGTGAGCCTCACGCACCAGTTGTTTGAAATCCTCCAGCGTGCCATAGGTTTCCAAGACGTTATAATAGTCAGCAATGTCATAACCATCGTCGCGCAACGGGGAGGGGTAGGTCGGCAGCAACCAGATACAATCCACCCCCAAATCCTTGATGTAATCCAGTTTTTGGATCAAGCCAGGCAGGTCGCCGTGCCCGTCGCCATTGCTGTCGCAATAGGCGCGAACATAGACTTCGTAAAATATGGCGTGTTTGTACCAGAGCAAATCGTTGGATTTCATTTTGCCTCCTTGTTGTTACCTCGTCCCCGGTCCCGATGTATTATAGCAGAACCCATAAGACCTGATCTCAGCCGGTTTGCGGGAGTAGCCGGCGAAAAATCACCCCAAATTAATCCTCTCTATACATTCTGTTCTATTTTCAAAACAGAACATTTGTGCTATTATTGAATTACCCAAGACAGATGATCATTATGGAGATTTAGGATGAACAGCAGCCCCAGTCGAGTTTTATTTCCAGCGGTATTGGTTGGCGTCAGCCTCGTTATATTTATGACCCGCATCCTGCTCAATCCATCCTCGATTGCGTTGGCATCCAATCTTGAACCGGCTGCGCCTGACGTGGTCGCCGAACCCATCGCCGAGCCGCAGCCCGAGGAGAATACCTGCCCGATCTCATCGCGCTACCCGGAAAACATCCTGCGCTGGTGCGATTGGATTCTTGCCGCAGCCCGCGAACACCAGTTGCAACCCAACTTGATCGCCGCGGTCATGCTGCAAGAATCGGGCGGCAACCCGGACGCCTATTCCCACAGCGGCGCGGTTGGCTTGATGCAGGTCATGCCGCGCGACGGGCTGGCAGCCGAATTCATGTGCATCAACGGTCCTTGCTTTGCCAACCGTCCCAGCATGGAAGAATTGTTCAACCCGCAATTCAACATTGAATACGGTGTTCGTATGCTGGCGGGGCTAATTGAGCGCAAAGGCGATGTGCGCGAGGGGCTGCGCGCCTACGGTCCCATGGATCGCGAGTACGCCTATGCCGATAAAGTGCTCAACATTTACGAAAATTACCGCTGACCTGTGGTCGCTTGCGCCCAGGCTGCGCTACGAAGCGGGGACGATCCAAGCCCCCGCTTCTCATTATTTATAAACCGTAAATCTCGCCCAGTTTGGAACGCAGGTAACGCAGGTAAGGCTGCACATCGATTTCGGCATTACCGGTGACGCGCTGCAGCGTTTCACGCGGGGTGTATTTGCGTCCAAAGTGGTGCAGGTTTTCGCGCAGCCACTCGCGCAGGTTAAGAAACTCGCCGCGCTCGAACTGGTCAGGCAAATCCGGCATGGCTTGCAATGCCTTTTCCCAGATCTGACAGGAAATGATGTTGCCCAGCGAGTAGGTTGGGAAGTATCCCACCAGCCCCATCGACCAGTGAATGTCTTGCAGCACGCCCATAGCATCGTTGGGTACTTCGATGCCGAGATACTCGCGGAAGCGAGTATTCCAGGCATCGGGCAGGTCTTTCAGCGCGATCTCGCCGCGAATCATCTCCCGTTCCAGTTCGAAACGCAAGATGATGTGCAAATTGTAGGTGGCTTCGTCGGCTTCGACCCGGATCAGCGAAGGCTGCACCTTGTTGATTGCCTGGTAGAACGCCTCCATGTTGACGTTGGTAAATTGCTGCGGGAAGGTCTCCTGCAAAACGGGATAGAAATAGTTCCAAAACGGGCGGCTGCGCCCAACCAGGTTTTCCCACATCCGCGATTGGGACTCGTGAAATGCCTGGGATGCGCCGCGCGACATCAGCGTCCGCTCCAGTGCCGCATCCACTCCGTTTTCATACAGCCCATGACCGCATTCATGCATCGAGCCGAACAATGCTGGTGATAGAAAATCCTCGTAGTAGCGGGTGGTAATGCGGATGTCCTGGGTGGCAATGCTGCTGGCAAACGGATGCACGGTTGGATCCAGCCGCCAGGCATTCGGGCGAAAGCCAAACCGTTCCAGCACTTTCAGGCAAAACTGGCGCTGCTGCTCCACCGGAAAATGACCGTGCAGCGGGGCGTCACTGACCCGCTGACTGCGTTCGGCAATTGCCGCAATCAACGGCAGCAAACCGACTTTCAGATCATCGAATGTTTTTTTCACGTCTGCCGATACCATCCCGCGCTCGAAATCATCCAACAGGACATCATAGCGGTCTTCGGTGGGCGGGAAACAATCAATATAGCGCTGGCGCAGCTCGATCTGGCGCTCCAGCGTTGGCAGGAAGCTTTGAAAATCCGATTTTCTACGCGCTTCCACCCAAACCGTGTTGGCTTGTGAGGAGGAACGGGTCATTTCCGCGCGCAGGCTGCTCGGTACACGAGCGGCTTTTTCGTAATCCTTGCGCGCCACCCGGATCAAACCGGCTTCGTCCGAATCAAAGGGTAGGCTGTCTTCATAGGGGCGTAAATCCTCCAACAGTCTGCCGATTTCATCCGAAGTGAATTTTTCATGGGCAATTTTCCCCAGGGTTGCCAGCACCTCGGCGCGCACGGCTGCCCCGCTGGACGGCATCATCACCCGCTGGTCCCAGCCCAACAAACCGGACGCCTTGTTCAGATCGGCGATTTCATAAAGCCTGGACTTCAATTCGATAAATTTGGATTGCATGGCGCCTCTTTTCGATTAGGGAATTGTTGGGATTGGCTTTTGCGCCAACTACGCGCAGGAGTCTGGTAAAAATTGGTGGTCTTCCGGTACAATCATACCAGTGGAAGAGGTCAGGAATGCGTAAAGGGTTCTGGTTGTTAATTGTACTCGTCCTTCTGGCTGCCTGCAACACGGCGGGTGATCGCAACCCGGAAACGCCCACCCTGCCGCCCCAGGACGGCGGTTTCATCCAGCCACCGGGCGGCGCGTTGGAAGCCCGCCGCATGCTTGCCCGCGAATTGAACGTCTCTGCGCAGGAAATCGTCATCCAGACCATCGATTCGGTTGAATGGCAGGATGCCTGCCTGGAAGCCGGCGAGCCAGGCGAAACCTGCGAGCCGCAGCAAATTCCTGGTTTGCAGATTACGTTGCAGTATGCCGGCAGCACGTACGTTTTCCATACCAATATGGACGGATCGTACGCGCGCAAGATTCGTACGGTTGACCAACCTTCCACCGACGCCTTGCAGGCAATCCAGTACCTGGCGGGCTTGCTCGGCTTCGACCCGGCGGTCATCCAGTTACTCAGCGAGCGACCGGTGGTCTTTGCCGACGGCTGCCTGGAAATCGCAATTGCCGAAATTCCCTGCACCCAGCTGCCGGTCGAAGGACGCATCATCCGGCTGGGCGTCGAAGAACGCATCTATGAATTCCGCACAGCTTCCAGCGTCCCCACACCGGTTCTGGCATTTGTGGATGGTCTTTCAACTAGCGTGCCGGCGTTGAATTGGAGCCGCGAAGGCTCGGCGCAGGAATTTTGCGACGGTTTGAAAGTCTATCTCAACGGCTGGACGGTTCAATACAACTGCCGCGGTCAAGCCAGCCAGAATCCGGGCATCGCGCGTCTTTCCCCTGAAAACCAGAGCCGGCTGCTGAAATGGTTCGTCAGCCGCCAGCCGTTTGAATTCACCCAGACCGGCCTGGACGGCAGCCTGATCCGGATGAACTTCAACGGGATTGGACTAGCGGAAGTC
>JBBIQB010000005.1:29586-39277 GCA_037442545.1 Bellilinea sp. | reverse complement strand
GCAGGGTACGCAGATTGGTCGAAATGCTGCTACGACTGACTTGCAGGATTTCCGCCATTTCTTCCGGCGAGACCGGGCGGGTTGCCACCAGCAACAAACCCAGGATCTTCCCGCCAATGCGAGGAATACCGTACTCCTCGAAGTGCAATCCCATATTTTCAATGAACTGGGATAGGGTCGCTTCGTCTCCCGATATGGGAGGGGTACTATCGCCGCTATCCGTTTCCTCTGAAACCATACGTTTCTCTACTCCTTCGGCAGCAACCGAAACAAAATAAACGCCTTTTTCAAGCACACTTCATTCTACATTGATTATTTGTTTCTGTCAAGACTGAAACGAGCGATTTATTCTGTAATTTCCGTACGAACTATGAATTATTGGATTGACTGTTGTTTATCGAAATATCTGGTACAATCGCTCCAATAACCCCTTGCAACGCTACTTTGCAGCGCAAAGAATTGAGGATTGAAAACACCCCTGCTTTTGGCTAGAATAAAGTGGGGTTGAATCGACTTTCATATCGTTTTCCTCGTCAGGAGAAATTCATGGGGCTGCGCCCTTCCGAAGAAATCCATCAGGCGTGGATCGCGTTCGTCACCAATCACACCGTACTCTCCCTGGTGCGCCCGGTAATCGCCGCATCCTGGGAACGCTGTTGGGCTCGGGTGGATCCCTATTCGCCCACCAGACCGCCTCACCTGTCGGGCAGCAATTTGCTTTCAATGCAGGTCAACAACTTCGACCTGATGGCAATCGCCCGCCCGGTGATGGAAGATGTTTATCAGTACATCGAAGGCTCCAATTCCGCGGTGATCTTTGCCAACAGCGTTGGCTACCTGCTGGATGGGCTAGGCGACGTCAATATCATGGCAGCCCTGGAGCGGCTGGGCATTACCCCCGGCACGCTGTTGGCGGAGGGCGAAATCGGTAGCAACGCCCTGGGGCTTTCACTGCTGGAGCGCACCCCGGTCATCGTCGAAGGCTACGAGCATTTTCGCCAGCCGCTGCACGATTTCGATTGTGCCGCCGCCCCGGTATTCGACACCACCGGCAAACTGATCGGCGCACTGGGCATTACCACCCCGCGCGGGCGACTGCACCCGCACTCGCTCGGATTGGCAATGGCAGCTGCCAAAGCCATCGAAGCCCAGCGCCAGGCGGATCAGCTGCTCGAAGAGCAGAACAACCAGCTAACGGGTTTGAACGCAATCCTGTCCAGCATTCAAGAAGGTATCCTGGTCTGGAATCACGAGGGAATTATCCTGCACGCCAACCCAACCGCTGGAAAAATCCTTAACGTCAATCCGGAAAACCTGTTGGGCTCCAAACTGGAAGCCTATGTGCGCTTTCCGCGCCAGGTGCTGGATGCGCTGCAAAAGCAAGTTGCGATCAACGATCTTGAAGTGCAATTGACCGCGGCCGGCGAGCCAATTTCCTGTCTGGTCAGTTTACAGTACATTCTCGGTCGGCGTGGCTTGAAAATGGCAATCGCCGTCCTGCGCCCGGTTCACAGCCTACGCGAATTCGTCCAGCGCCAGGTGGGTTCGCCAACCTTCGATCTGCAAAACCTGGTCGGGGAGTCGGCTGCCATGCGCCGCGTGCGGCGCATGGCGCGCAGCGCGGCTGCTGCGCGCGGCTGTGTCTTAATTCGCGGCGAAACCGGCACCGGGAAAAACTTACTGGCGCGGGCAACCCATTACCACAGCCAGCGCACTCAATCTCCGTTCGTTGTCTTTCCATGCAGCGCGGTGCCCAGCGAACTGGTGATGCAGGAATTGCTCGGCGGTGAAAAAAACAGCAACGATGGCGGTCCACAAACCAGCAAATTCGAGCTGGCATCGGGCGGCACGCTATTTTTTCAAGATGTGGACGCCCTCCCGCTGGAAGCCCAGTCGGCGCTGCTCAATTTTCTCGAAATGGGCATTGTCCCGAAAATCAACAGCCGCAAGCCCGTCGAAGTGGACGTGCGCATCATCGCCTCCAGTTCCACCCAGTTGGAACATCTGGTGCGTGAGGGTAATTTCCGCGCCGATCTGCTGTACCGGCTCAGCTCGTTCGAGATCGTCCTCCCGCCGCTGCGCGAGCGCAAACAAGACCTGGATATGCTCATCGAGCAAATTTTGCAGCGCCTTTCGCGCCAGGTGGGACATACCCTGATTTTGAGTCGCGAAACCCTGAGCCTGCTCAAAGCCTACCACTGGCCCGGCAACGTCCGCGAACTGGAATCGGTGCTCACCCGCGCCGCCGTTCAAGCCAGCCCCTCCCACCTGATCACCCCCGCCCATCTGCCGGAATTGCAGCCGTTGGGTGATCCCGTTCTCATCCCGACCCGGGAAGGCAACATCCTCCCGTTGAACGAACTGGAAAAACGGGCGGTGCTGCAAGCCGCGCAGTACTGCAACGGCAATGTATCGCGCATGTCGGAAATGCTGGGGGTCGGCAGGACCACCATCTGGCGCTACTTCAAACAGATGAACCTTTCACCGGAGCAGTTCCGCGTTCGCGGCGAGAAAACCAATAGTGTTTCAAATTGAAACATCAAGTCGGGTTTGTGTTTCAAAGCGAACCACAAAAATAGCCGGAATTGACTCGAAAACAAGGTGACATATAATTAAAAGCGATGTTTATTTTTCGGCTTTATTCGCTTGATGTAACTATCCCCCTGGCGAGCAATCTTACCGGCGGGTGGGCTATTGTAGCCCACTGGACGGGAGATTCTCCCCCATCCCAAGGCAAAAAATACCGCCCGTAGGTTTTCCAGCAGGCGGTATTTTATTGCAAGTTCCATCGTCCTACTTTATTCACAATTTCATAACCAAGGAGGTTGCCCGGAAAGAGATTCCTCCCGCCTGTTGCATTTCACTTGTCGTCTCAATTTTTCAAATCCTTTGAAAGGAGTGATCGAAGATGAAATCAAAAGGTTTTGGTGAGTTCTTAGGTGAAGTCATCGGCACGTTTGTCCTGATCCTGTTGGGCGATGGTGTGGTGGCTAACGTTGGTCTTGCCCCGCGCCTTGACGCTGCTGCCTACAACTGGAATACCATCACCATCGGCTGGGCATTCGCGGTGATCGTGGCTGTGTATGTGTCCGCCGGCGTTTCCGGCGCGCATCTCAATCCAGCCGTGACCATCGCTTTGGCTGTAAAACGTGGCTTCCCCTGGTCAAAAGTTCCGACTTACATCCTCGGACAATTCGTTGGCGCTTTCCTCGGCGCCCTGGGCGTTTACCTGGTCTACCGCGAAGGTCTGGTGGCGGCGGGCATGCCCAATGTGTGGAGCACCGGTCCGGGTTCCGTTTTTGGACAGGCATTTTGGGGCGGCGCCGGAGGGGCCGCAGCCGGCAGCTACTCGATGCTCAATGCTGCCATCGCGGAAATTTTTGGCACCGCCATGCTGTTGTTTGGCGTGCTGGCAAGCGGAGACGAGCGCAACCTCGGACTGAAATTCAACATGGGACCCTTCCTGGTCGGCGGCACTGTGCTGGCGGTTGGCCTCAGCCTGGGTGGTCCCAGTGGTTATGCCATCAATCCTGCCCGCGATCTCGGCCCGCGCATCTTCGGCGCTCTAGCCGGGACCCAGGGATTGTTCGACGGCTTGTACTGGCTGATCGTACCAGTGCTGATGCCAATTATTGGCGGTGTGCTCGGTGCATTGGTGTATGACTGGTTCGTCACCGCCAATCTGCCTGCCAAGAAAGAGTAATCCATACAACCATCCGGGGCCTGCTGCGCAAGTGAAAAGCAGGCCCCAACCACGCCCTGCCAACCACCGGTCACTGCGTACGTTTGATTTTCAGAAAGAAAGGATGCTGGTAATGAAAAAATTAATCAACAAACCGGAAGACGTCGTCAAGGAAGAGCTCGAGGGGATTGTACTGGCTCATTCCGACCTCGTCAAAGTGCATTTCGACCCCAATTTCATCGTCCGCGCAGATGCCCCAATCAAAGGCAAAGTGGGGGTAATCTCCGGTGGCGGTTCCGGGCATGAACCAATGCACGGCGGTTTCGTCGGCATGGGTATGTTGGATGCAGCCTGCCCGGGTGCGGTTTTCACCTCACCCACGCCCGACCAAATGCTGGAAGCCACCAAAGCCGTGGATGGCGGCGCAGGTGTGCTCCACATTGTCAAAAACTACACCGGCGATATCATGAATTTCGAAATGGCGGCCGACCTGGCACGCGGTGAAGGCATCGAAGTCGAATCGGTGGTCATTGACGATGATGTAGCCGTAAAGGACAGCCTGTATACCGCCGGACGCCGCGGTGTCGGCGCGACCGTTTTGGCTGAGAAAATCTGCGGCGCGGCTGCCGAACAACGCCGCTCGCTCAAAGAAGTGGCTGACCTGTGCCGCAAAGTCAATGGTTGGGGACGAAGCATGGGCATGGCGCTCACGTCCTGCACCGTTCCGCATGTGGGAAAACCCACCTTTGATCTGCCCGAAGACGAGATGGAAATCGGCATCGGCATTCACGGTGAGCCGGGCCGCAAGCGCATGAAAATCAAGACCGCCGACGAAATTGTCGAGATGTTGATGGAACCCATCATCACCGACATTCCCTACAAAGCCGGCGATCAGGTGTTGATCTTCGTAAACAGCATGGGCGGAACGCCGTTGATCGAGTTGTACATCCTCTACCGCAAAGCCCATGAGATCGCTACCCAACACGGTTTGAAGGTTGTCCGCCACCTGATTGGTCCGTACATCACCAGCCTGGAAATGGCCGGAACGTCGATTACCATGCTGAAGATGGACGATGAACTGATCAAACTGTGGGATGCTCCTGTACTTACCCCCGGACTGCGGTGGGGCGCGTAAGACCCGAATTTTGGTTTATCTGCGTCCAAACCCGGTTAACCAGACAAAGAGGATAATGGTGATTACACGCGATAAAGTTCTCGATTGGATCACGCGCTACGCTGAAATACTGGCGGAGAAACGCGATTACCTCACCCAGCTGGATGCTGCCATTGGCGATGCCGATCACGGCGCAAACATGGACCGCGGTTTCCAGGCGGTGATGAAGAAAATGCCCGAAATCCGCGACAAGGATATTGGCACCATCTTCAAAACCGTTGGGATGACCCTGCTCTCGACGGTTGGTGGAGCAGGCGGACCGCTGTACTCCACCATATTCCTCCAGGCTGGTATGAAAACGACGGGTAAGCTGGAAATGACGCTCCAGGATTGGGTGGACGCGATCGAAGCGGGGATCAACGGCGTCAAAATGCGCGGAAAAGCCGAGCTGGGCGATAAAACCATGATCGACGCCCTGGTGCCCGCCCTGAATGCGCTCAAACAGGCTGCCGAAAATGGCACCAGCCTGAACGACGCCCTGGAACGCTCTGCGCGCGCCGCGGAAGAAGGCATGCTCGCCACCACTCCGCTGGTCGCCCGCAAAGGGCGCGCCAGTTACCTCGGCGAACGCAGCGCCGGTCATCAAGACCCTGGAGCAACCTCCTCTTTCCTCCTGCTGCGTACGGCTGCAGAACAGTGGAAAGAGAGTTAGAAACTGTATTCAACTTCAACAATTCAAATCAATTTAGGAGGCTTAAGATGGCAAAATATGCTGCTGCAGTAGATCAGGGTACCACCAGCACCCGGTTCATGATCTTCGATCATGGTGGTAAAGTGGTGGGTGTTGATCAAAAAGAACATGAGCAGATCTACCCCAAGCCTGGGTGGGTCGAGCACGACCCGATGGAAATCTGGACGCGCACCCAGGAAGTCATCGAAGGCGCTCTGCGCAAAAGCGGCGTCGAACCGAAGGAGATCGCCGCGGTCGGCGTAACCAACCAACGCGAAACCACGGTTGTCTGGGAAAAAGCCACCGGCAAGCCGGTGTACAACGCCATCGTCTGGCAGGATACCCGCACCGACAAAATCTGCAACGATCTGGCTGCCGATGGCGGCCAGGACCGGCTGCGCCCCAAGACCGGTCTGCCGCTGGCAACCTACTTCTCGGGACCCAAGATTAAATGGATTCTGGATAATGTTCCCGGCGTGCGCGAAAAAGCCGAAAAAGGCGAGGTGCTGTTCGGTAACATCGACACCTGGGTTATCTGGAATCTGACCGGCGGTTCACAGGGCGGCGCGCATGTCACCGATGTCTCCAATGCCTCCCGCACGATGCTGATGAACCTGGAAACGCTTGACTGGGATGCAGAAATCCTCAAACTGATGGGCATCCCGCGCGCGATGCTGCCCGCCGTGCGTCCCTCCTCCGAGGTGTACGGTCATGCCCGCGGCGTGCTGGAAGGCATCCCCGTCGCCGGAGACCTGGGCGACCAGCAAGCCGCCCTGTTCGGACAGGCGTGCTACAGCCCCGGCGAAGCCAAGAACACCTACGGCACCGGCTGCTTCATGCTGCTCAACACCGGCACCACCCCCGTCCCCAGCAAGAGCGGTCTGCTCACCACCCTGGGCTACAAGATCGGCAATCAACCTGCGGTGTACTGCTTGGAAGGCTCCATCGCCATCACCGGCGCGCTGGTACAATGGCTGCGCGACAACTTGAAGATGATCGAGAATTCCAAAGACGTGGAAGGGCTTGCCCGCACCGTGGAAGACAACGGCGGCATTTACTTTGTGCCGGCGTTCTCCGGTTTGTTCGCCCCCTACTGGCGCAGCGATGCGCGCGGCGTGCTTGTGGGCTTGACCCGCTACATCAACCGCGGTCACATTGCCCGCGCCGCCCTGGAAGCCACCGCCTACCAGACCCGCGAAGTGTTGGACGCGATGAACAAGGACTCCGGCGTCCCGCTGACTGCTCTGAAAGTGGACGGCGGCATGGTCTATAACGAACTGCTGATGCAATTCCAGGCTGACGTGCTCGGCGTGCCGGTCATCCGCCCCAAAGTCGCCGAAACCACCTCGCTGGGCGCTGCCTATGCGGCTGGTCTGGCAGTCGGCTTCTGGAGCAACTTCGACGAACTGCGCGCCAACTGGGGCAAGGATGCCGAATGGGGCCCCAAGATGGCAACCGAAGAACGCGAAAAACTGTACGCAGGCTGGAAGAAAGCCGTCGAGCGGACTTTCGGCTGGGTGGAACTCTAATTCTTTCCTAATCGGGGGCAGGCACTAACCTGCCCCTCCTCTCTTCCTTGCGCAGGGGCGGTGAGGTCAGCGGCTAAACCAGTCCACAAGACCTGCATCGCCCTTTGCAATCCACAGCGCGCCAACGGGTGATTTTTTCCCCGCATCGTCTTTGCAAATGATACAATGTTGCTTCTTCGTAGGCTTCGTTTTCCCTGGATCGAAACATGTCGAAAAATAAGAATACTACTGCTAAGGAACCGGCCCCCGATTCTCTTTCCCAACCCTGGATTTCATTTAAGAGCGGTTTGATCACGGTAGGTGTGGTCAGTCTGGTGCTGGTGGGTTGGGTTACATTTACCAGCGACCCCGCGCTCCCCTTTCTGGAACGCCTGGGATGGGGCTTTGTGTTTGGTGGCAGCATTTGGATTGTGTTTCTTTTTTTCCTTCTCATCAACCGGTTAACGCGGAGAAGGCGGTAGGATCGAATTCGAACTGTTTACGCGCTTTTGCGCGTTGTAATGCACCT
Organism: Bellilinea sp.; assembly: GCA_037442545.1. GTDB lineage: Bacteria > Chloroflexota > Anaerolineae > Anaerolineales > Anaerolineaceae > Bellilinea. Next base: position 31,714 of record JBBIQB010000005.1, on the reverse strand, counting down.
TCAACTTTGTGAAAAAACGCCACGTGCACCAGGCGAATGTTTTTAATCAGGAGAGAGCGTAATGAGTAAACCTCTTGCCATTGTGGTTGGGGCTGGATTTACCGGCGTTGCCATTGCCCACGATCTTGCCCTGCGCGGTTTCGATGTCACCGTCGTCGAACGCGGTCCGATCGTCAATGGCACATCAGGACGAACGCATGGGCTGCTTCATTCCGGCGCTCGCTACGCGGTCACCGATCAGGAATCCGCCGTCGAGTGCATCCGCGAGAATCACACCCTGCGCCTGATTGTGCCGGACACCATCGAACCCAACGGGGGCTTGTTTATTGGCATCACCGAAGAAGATTATGCTTACCGGGAAAAATTCATCGAAGGCTGCGCAGCCTGCGGAATCGAGATCGAGGAATTGACCCCCCAGCAAGCCTTGCGTCTGGAACCCTATTTGAATCCCAACCTGTGCGCTGCGTTCACCGTCCCGGACGGCACCTTCGACCCGCTGCGGCTGGGGCTGGCTTTTGCCGCCGGCGCGCAACAAAACGGGGCAAAATTCCATCTCTATACCGACGTGGTGGATTTGATTTCCGACGGCGGGGGGAATATCACCGGTATCAAAGCCTGGGACCGGGCAGCCGACAAGCGTTTCGACATCAAAGCCGATATCGTCGTCAACGCCACCGGCGCCTGGGTTGGACAAATTACTGCCATGGCGGGCATCAACGTACCCATTGCACCCACACCGGGCGTCATGGTTGCTTACGACAAACGCCTAACCCAGCGGGCAATCAACCTGCTTAACAACCCCGGTGATGGCGATATTGTTTTACCCCAGCGCCGCATGATGGTGGTCGGCACCACATCCTTTACCGTCGAAGACCCCGATTACATCCCGGTCTACGAGGATCATGTCAAATTGATGATCGAACGCGGCGCCACCCTGATCCCCGCGCTGCGCCAGACCAAAGAACGCGGCGCGTACATGGCAACCCGACCGCTCATCGGCGGGACTACCCCCGGACGCAGCATCTCGCGCACCTTCAAAGCCTACGATCACAAAGAATCCGACAATGTGGAAGGGTTGGTCACCATCACCGGCGGCAAAGCCACCACCCTGCGGCTGATGGCGGAAAAAACCGTCGATCTGATCTGCCGCAAGTTCAGCATCAACACAGCCTGTGTGACGGCGGAAACACTGCTGCCCTCCTATCGCAAATTCTATGTCAATTGATCCGAGCGGCGCAACCGAGCGATTCTACCTGTATGGAGCATGTTATGACCGAAGAAAAATGGACCGTTAAATTCGTGGTTTACCGCAAAAAGGGGGACGGCCCGGTACGCTATGATACGTATACCCTTGAGATCGATCCCGAAGAATACATCATCGATGGGATCGAACGCATCTGGGCATTCCACGACCGTTCCCTGGTGTTCGCGCATGCCTGCCACCACTCGACCTGCGGCGCGTGCGGCATGCGCGTCAATGGCGTCGAAAAACTGACCTGCATCACCAAAATCCACGAAGTCACCAAAAATGGCGGCACGCTGCGCATCGAACCGATGCGCAATTTCCCAATCATCGGTGACCTGGTGGTGGATATGACCCGCCTGTACGCCGGCATGGACGAAGTACACGCCAATGCGTTGCACCCGCTGTCCGCCGCTCCATTGGAAGGGACGGGTATTCGCCCGCCGCGAGAAGTTCCCAAGGATAACGGGCAGGAATATCTACGCCTGGCGGATTGCATCGAGTGCGGGTTGTGTATCAGCGCCTGCCCAATTGCCGGCACCGCCGAGCAATACCTGGGACCCGCCATCCTCGCCGCAGCCCAATTGCAAGGCATTAAACGCTCCCCTGATCTGCTGGCACTGGTTGACTGCGCAGACGGTGTCTGGCGCTGTCACAGCGCTTACGAATGCACCGCGGCTTGCCCGTCCAATGTGGATCCTGCCTGGCGCATTATGGATCTGCGCCGCCAGGTGGTGGGTGAACGCATCAAACACTGGTTCGTCAAAGCCTGAGCAGAAGGAGTTTACGCAACCATGAATAATCCGAAAAAATTCAACACCCGCGGCATCTTCGACTGGTTCGATCCACGCGGAAAAAATGTCGGAGGATTGGGTTTTATTTAAA
>JBBIQB010000005.1:5020-29576 GCA_037442545.1 Bellilinea sp. | reverse complement strand
TTTATTATCAACCGAGTCACTGCCATTGGTTTAACCTTTTACTTGTACCTGCACCTGATCATGCTGGGACAACTGGCGCAAGGCCCCGAAGCCTATGACAGCTTCATCGCCTTCGCCAAACAGCCGGTTATCATGATCGGTGAATTGTTGGTAATCGTCGCCGGCATCTATCACGGGTTCAACGGAATTCGCATTGCCCTGAACAGTTTTGGGGTTGCGGTACCCATCCAGCGCCAGCTCCTCTTTGGCGTCGTCGGCATTAGCCTGGTTAGCGCCGTCGTATTCGGGCTGCGCATGATCGCTACCCATTAATCACGGAGGAATGATGCAAAACGCCATATCACGTCCAAAAAGCGGTGAAGGTTATCTGCTCTGGTTGATCAAAATCATGAGCGGTGTTCTCATCCTTGCCATCCTGATCATCCATTTTCTGGTCAACCACCTGTTTGCCCCGGACGGTTTGCTCAGCCATGCCGAAGTGGTAGCGTATTTCCGCAATTATCCGTTCGTCCCGTTCATGGAAGGGTTCTTTTTGCTGTTCGTGGTTGCGCATTCCCTGATCGGCACCCGCAGCATCATCCTCGACCTGCACCCCAAGCCGTCGGTTCTGCGGGTTGTGGAAATAATCCTGGTAATTATCGGAATTGTTGCCAGCGTCTACGGCATCTGGCTGTTGTTCGCCGTGATCAATTTCGGGTTGTGAGTTGAACGTAAGATGGTAAGCCTGGTACTGGTATCCCACAGCAAGCAGTTGGCTGAATCCCTGGTTGGTTTAATTCGCCAGATGGCAGGTAGCGAATTGAAAATCGGGGTTGCTGCTGGCGCGGGCGAGGACCATGCTGAATTTGGCACCGACGCGACTCAAATTGCCAAGGTGATTACCGCCGTGGACAGCCCAGACGGCATCCTGATACTGATGGATCTGGGCAGCGCAATTCTCAGCGCAGAAATGGCATTGGAGCTGCTGCCCGCCGGTGTGCGTGAGCGCGCCCATTTCTGCCCCGCCCCGCTGGTGGAGGGCAGTATCGCTGCCGGCGTTCAAGCCAGTCTGGGCAGCGACTTGTTCACCGTGTGCCGCGAAGCCCGGCAGGCGTTGCAACCGAAGATCGAGCAGCTGCGGGCAGACGGTTCGCCGCCCGAAAGCGGCGAACTGCAACCAGCCATCCCCGGAGACGATCAGGCTTACCAAAGCATTACCCTGATTCTGCAAAACGAACATGGCTTGCACGCCCGCCCCGCCGCGCGGTTTGTCCAGTTGGCATCCATCTTCGACGCTGAAATACGGGTCACCAACCTGACCACCGGCAGTCGCAGCGTATCCGCCAAAAGCCTGAACGCCCTGGCGACCCTGGGGGCATTGAACGGTCACCAGATTCATATTCAGGCGCGTGGCGAGCAGGCAGCCCAGGCATTGGAGGCGTTGAAGCGCCTGATCGATGAGCGCTTCGGCGAATCCCGCCAGGTCACCCGCCCCATCCAGCGAGCCGCAGCCAACGAGCCCGATTTAACCGGCGGGGAAGGCAGCCTGAGCGGGCTGCCGGTTTCCGAAGGGATTGCGGTAGCCCCGCTCTTCCACTACGAAGCCCTGCCGCCTTCCATCCCCGATTACACCCCCAGCGACAGCGCCGCCGAATGGAAGAAGCTCGAAGCCGCCATCCAAAAAGTGCGTGCCGCCATTCTCGAACGCCAGCGCCAGATGACCGACCGGGTCGGTGCGGAAGAAGCAGCGATCTTCGAAGCCCACGCGCTGCTGCTCAGTGACGAAGACCTGCTGCAATCTGCCCGCCAGCGCATCGAGCAGGATCAAAACAATGCCGCCCGCGCCTGGAAGGACAGCGTGGATGGCATCGTCCTTCGTTTTCAAGCCTTGTCGGACGACTATCTCAAGCAGCGCGCCGCCGATGTGGAAGATGTCGGTAATCAGGTGCTGCGCGAGCTGAGCGGCGAGAGCCACCCGAAAGTTCAATTTGCCCATCCGGTGATTTTAGTCGCTGCAGACCTGACCCCAACCGAAACCGCCTCACTGGATCTGGAGCGCGTGCTGGGAATTGCCCTATTGAGCGGCGGAGCGACCTCGCACAGCGCCATTCTGGCGCGCTCGCTGGGCATCCCGGCGATTACCGGCTTGCCAATGAGCATCAAGCAAATTCCCCAGAGCAGCACGGTTGCGCTGGATGGATTCAGCGGACAGTTATGGATCCAGCCAGAGGCAGCCCGGCAGGTGGAATTCGAGCAGCGCCGCGCGCAATGGCTGGAAGAAAGACAGCGCCTGCTGGAAACCACCTTTCAGCCTGCCATCACCCGCGATGGTGTTGCCATCGAAGTGGCTGCCAACGTGGGCAACCTGGCAGATGCGCAGGCGGCCGTTGGCAACGGGGCGGATGGAATTGGCTTGCTGCGCACCGAATTTCTGTTCCTCACCCGCCAGACCGCGCCCAGTGAAGAAGAACAATACCTGGCAATCCGCGATATTGGCGTCACCTTGCAAGGGCGGCCGGTTATTGTGCGCACCCTGGATGTAGGCGGCGACAAACCCCTGCCGTACATCGACCAGCCGCCGGAAGCCAACCCGTTCCTCGGCGTGCGCGCGCTGCGGCTTTGCCTGCAGCAGCCGCCGTTGTTCCGCAACCAGTTGCGCGCCATCCTGCGCGCCGGCGCGGAAGCCAACCTGCGCATCATGTTCCCGATGGTTGCCAGCGTGGAAGAAGTGTTGCAAGCCAACCGCTTCCTGGAACAGGTGCATCAGGAATTGACGGATGAGCGCGTGCCTCATGCCTGGCCGGTCGAGACCGGCATCATGGTGGAAATCCCGGCTGCGGCGGTGCTCGCCGATGCGCTTGCCGAACACGTCGCCTTTTTCAGCATCGGCACCAACGACCTGACCCAATACACCATGGCGGCGGAACGCGGCAACCCGCGCTTGAATTATCTCAACGACGCGCTGCATCCCGCCGTGCTGCGCATGATCGAACGGGTGGTTGCCGCCGCCGGTCAACACGGCAAATGGGTTGGCGTGTGCGGCGAACTGGCAGGCGAAGCCGAAGCCGTCGCGGTGCTGGTCGGGCTGGGCGTGCGCGAATTGAGCGTCAATCCAGCCGGGATTCCGCGCGTCAAAGCCATTGTTCGCGCCCTCAACCTGGCGGATGCGCAATCCCTGGCGCAAATGGCGCTTGCCGGCGCGAACGCCCCCGCAGCCCGACAGATAGCTGCCGATTTCCTCAAAAACCTGTCGCTGCAAAGCATCTAAAGAAGCCATGTCGCAGCCGTTCATCGGGGCAGCCAGCGCGGCTGGCGCTGCCCTGTTTCGTGATAAAATCAGTTCCTGATTAATCATCCACGAGGTGCGTCATGACCGAAAACATCCTGATTGCCATTGCCTGGCCCTACGCCAATGCTGAAATTCATGTCGGCAATGTCACCGGCTCCCATTTGCCCGGCGACATTGTCGCCCGCTACCACCGGCTGAAAGGCAATCGGGTTTTGATGGTCTCCGGCACCGATTCGCACGGCACGCCGGTCACGCTGCGCGCCGACGCCGACGGCAAACCCGTGGAGGACGTGTACAAACAGTACCATGATGGCTTCCTTGATCTGTTCCTCAATCTGGGCATCCAGTACGACCTGTTCACCACCACCCACACCCAAAACCATTTCAAGGTTGCCCAAAGCATTTTCCTGGCGCTGCACAAAAACGACTTTCTGTACACCGAAACCCGCCCGCAATGGTACTCACCTGCCAGCAGGCGTTTCCTGCCGGATCGCTATGTGGAGGGCACCTGCTATATTTGCGGCTTCGACGGCGCACGCTCCGATCAATGCGACCGCTGCGGCAGCGTGCTCGAACCGGAGAAACTGGTCAATCCGCGCTCCAAAGTGGACGGTTCCACCCCCGAATTGCGCGAAACCAAGCACTTCTTCCTCGACCTGTCCAAACTGGAGCCAGAGGTTGCCCATTTTTTGCGCGAACGGCGTCACTACTGGCGCGATACGGTCATCGGACAATCGCTCGGACAGATCGAATCCGAAGGGCTCAAGCCGCGTGCCATTACCCGTGACCTCGACTGGGGCATCCCCGTGCCGGTGGAGGGTTGGGAGGGTAAATGCCTGTACGTCTGGTTCGAGGCGGTCATCGGATATCTTTCTGCCGCCATCGAATGGGCAAAATTGAGCGGCGAGCCCGAAAAATGGAAGGATTGGTGGCTAAACCGCGATGCCCGTTCGCTTTACTTCATCGGCAAGGATAACATCTTCTTCCATGCCGCCTGGTGGCCAGCCCAGTTGATGGGCACCGGCGAACAGTTCCTTGAAATCTATGCCGGCGAAAGCGGGCAGCGCCTGGTACTGCCCTACGATGTGCCCGCCAACCAGTTCATGAACCTGGAAGAGCAAAAGATTTCCGGCAGCCGCAATTGGGCAGTCTATGCACGCGATTTCCTCACCCGCTACGACGCGGATGCGCTGCGCTACTACCTGACCGTCAATATGCCCGAAACCCGCGATACCGACTGGGATTGGGAGGATTTTTACAAGCGCAACAACGACGAATTGGTCGCCACCTGGGGCAACCTTGCCAACCGGGTGCTGTCCTTTGCCTACAAACACTGGGAAGGCAAAGTGCCCGACCCGGGCAAATTGACCGATGCTGACCGCGAAATGCTGGACACGATCGAGAAAGGCTTCGAGACGGTCGGCAGGGAGTACGAAGCGGTGCGGCTGCGCGCCGCCCTGGGCGAAGCCATTCGCCTGGCAACCGAAGTCAACCGCTATCTCGATCAAACCGCCCCGTGGACGGCGATCAAAACCGACAAAGCCGCTGCCGCCCGCTCGATCTATACCGCCATCCGCGCCATCGATTCGCTGAAAATCCTGCTCGCGCCAGTTCTGCCGCACACCTCCGAACAGCTGCACCGTTTTCTTGGCTACGCGCACCCCATTTTCGGCGCGCAATACCTGCAAACAGTGGAGGATTCGGTTGGCAGCCACGCGGTGGCGCGCTACGATTCGACTGCTGCCAGCGGATTATGGCTGCCCAGCCAGATACAGCCCGGTGACGCCTTGCAAAAACCACAGCCCTTATTCAAAAAACTGGACGCGTCCATCATCGAAGAAGAACGCGCCCGTTTGGGAAAACCGGTCGCGCTGTAAACCGGCTCAACTGCGCCAATCGCTGACCTGATCCAGGCGGTTCATTTCTTCCATCGTCAGGCGGATGTCCGCGCCTGCCAGATTGTCGGCTAACTGTTCCAGAGAGCGCGCTCCAATGATCGGGCTGGTGATGCCGGGCAGGCTGAGCATCCATCCCAGGGCAATTTGCGAAACCGAGGCGGAACGCGCCGCGGCGATCTCATCCAGTGCCGCCAGCACCGCCCAGCCCTGCTCGGTGAAATAACGCGCCACGCGCCGCTGACTGTCCACGTCGGTTTGTCCGCGCCGATATTTTCCGCTCAAAAAGCCGCCCGCCAGCGGGCTGTACGGGATGACCCCCAGCCCGTATGCCTGGCAAACGTCCGCCAGTTCCTGCTCGAACTCCCCCCGGTGCACCAGGTTGTAGTGCGGCTGCAAACAATCGTACCGCGCCAGTCCCAGCCGGTCGGATGCCCACAGTGCCTGCATCAGCCGCCAGGCAGGGTAATTCGAGCAGCCAATATAGCGAACTTTCCCTTGCCGCACCAGGTCATCCAGCGCGCCAAGGGTTTCCTCGATTGGCGTCTGCTGATCGTACCAATGGGTCTGGTACAGGTCGATGTAATCGGTTTGCAGGCGGCGCAGCGATTCCTCCACCGCGTGAAGGATGTGCGCGCGCGACAATCCTTCGTCGTTGGGAGCGTCGCCCATTCTGCCGCGCACTTTGGTGGCGATCACTACCTGGTGGCGGGGGATCGAGTGCTTTTTGATCCAGTTGCCCACAATCGTTTCGGCGACCCCGCCCGGGTTGTCTGCCACCCAGCGCGAGTAAATGTTGGCAGTATCCACAAAGTTGATCCCCGCCTCGAAGGAGCGGTTGAGCACATCATAGGACTCGCTTTCGCCGGCTGTCCAACCGAACTGCATCGTGCCCATGCACAAAACCGACACTTTCAAGCCAGTTCGTCCAAGATTGCGGTATTCCATCGTGTCACCTCCTCTATGGCTGGTATGCGGTTTGTATCCCCATTCACGCTTGCCGTTATTGCTCCGGTAGGATTATAAACCGCAATTGTTCCTTGCCGCCCAAAAATGGATTAGAATAACGGGGGTTCGATTTTGCTTTTCCCATTCCGCAACCGCGTCCCTCAGGCATCCTCTTTATGAATCATAACTACATCCCGCTGGACGATCTCAACGCCGCGCTGCGTTCCTGGTGGTTGATCGTGGCTGCCATGCTGTTGGGAGTCAGCGCTGGCTGGGTCGCTTTTCAGTTGCAGCCTCCGCTCTACGAAGCCCGCGCCGAAATTGCCATCAATGTCGATCTGGGACGCACCGGCACATTGAGCGACAAAAATCAGGATATCCTCATCAACACCACCGGTCGGGTAATGGCGTCCGCCCCAATCATGGAGTATCTGCGCAGCCAGGCGCTGCAAAGCGGCATGATCGACGCCGGAGATCGTTTCGATCGCATCGCGTTTCTGGAACGCAAAGCCGAAGCCTTCGTGCTGCGCGTCCAGCACCGCGATCCGCAAGCGGCGCTGCATCTGGCGGATCGCTGGAGCGATCTGGCGCTGCGCGCGCTGGAATCCGCGTCCCAACAGGCGTTGGCGGCGGAGACTTTGCAGCGCTATCTGGATGGGCTGGTGGTGTGCGCGCAAGCCGTCCCGGCTGCCGGAGTGGAAGCCAGCCGCTGCCGGCTGGAGAACCTGCAACAAATTCAAATCGAAATCGAGCAAAGCGGAGCGGCAATTCTCCAGGCGCGCAGCGCCGCGCGTGGAATTATTCCCGGCGTCCGCTTCACGCTCACCCACCCCGCCGCTGTACTGCCTGAACCGGTTCAATTCGAGCGCAGCAATTACCTGTTTGCCGGGGCAGGGCTGGGATTGGTATTCGCGCTGTGGGCAATACACCGGCGGCTGCCCACCCGTTGGATGGCGAGGAAACCGCGTGCATAGCCGGTTCACCCAGCCTGCCCTGGATTGGCTTTGGGCAGCCCTGGTCCTGTTACTGCCCATAACCAGCCTGCCGCTGCTCTCCCGGCTGGTCGGCGGCAGCATGGTTGCCCCGGCATCTGCCCTGCCGATGTTCGTCATCGCGGCGGTTTTCCTGCCGGTGTTTTTTCTCAAAAGGGGCGGTCTGCCGCGCCAGGTTTTGCCCTTGTTTGCCTTCATCCTGGTGGCACTGTGCAGCACAGCCTTGGCGTTCTTTATCGAATTTCCCCTCTTCCGCGAAGTCAACCGTCTGCGCAATGCGCTCTCCGGAATCGCCACTCTGGCAATTGGCGCCCTGTTTTACCTGACCGCGCTGGTCACGCTGGGCAGTCCGCGGCGAATCGCGTGGCTTTTTCGCTGGATCAACCTCGGCGGGTTTATCTGCCTGGTGTGGGCAGGCGCACAGACCGTTTTCTGGTTTCTCCAGGGTCAATACCCGCAATGGATGTGGGAACTTCAAGGGATGATCTCGGTCAGCGGCAATTTGTACATCCGGCGCACCACCGGGCTCGCCTTCGAGCCGTCTTGGCTGGGTCACCAACTGGTGCTGTTCTACCTGCCCTACTGGCTGGCAGCCACCTACAACAGGCGCAGCGCGTTCGGGTGGCGGGTGTGGCGCTTTAGTGCCGAAAACCTGCTGCTGGCTGGCGGAGCCGTCATCCTCTTCCTTTCCCTGTCGCGCAGCGCGCTGGTCTCCTTTGCCCTGGTGGTCGGGCTGCTGGTGCTGCGCCTGACCGGTAATTTGGTCAACTGGCTGCACAAGAAACTCAACCGCCAGCCTTCCGCGCTACCGCGAGCAGAATCCCGCCTGCTTCGCACGCTGATCTGGCTGGGCGTCCTGCTTGCCTATGCGGCGGTTTTGTTTGCCGGCGTGGTCGCCATCACCCGGCTCGATCCGCGCATGGAGGAATTGTTCACCGTGCTGCGCAACCCGTACAACCTGCTGCAAACTGCCAATTACCTGTTTTTCGGCGAGCGGGTTGCCTTTTGGAGCGCCGGGCTGGGCGTTTTTGGTGATTTTCCCCTGCTGGGAGTGGGGCTGGAAAATGCCGGCTTTTTCTTCCCGGAAAAGCTGCCCATCGCCGCCTGGGGAATCATCGAACCACACAAAATGTATTACAGCAGCGTCCTGCCCAACACGCTCAGCCTGTGGGTGCGACTGCTGGCGGAGACCGGCGTGATAGGTTTCGCTTTGTTTTTTAGTTTCCTGTTCCTGATGTGGAAGACCGCCGCAGCCCTGCTGCGCCATCCCGAACCGGCTGTCGCCACCCTGGCGCTAACCAGCCAACTGACCCTGATCGCGCTGCTGATGGAAGGTATGAGCGTGGACACGTTTGCCTTCCCCTACTTCTGGCTGATTCTCGGCTGGCTGGGGGCGGCATACCGCATGATCCGCTCGACGCCGCAGCCGTCCGGTCCTCAGGGCACGGGCGGTGGTTTGGGCAGCGGGCAAACCAGTTCCGCCGCCGGGTCGCGCCAGTAAACCACCGGCGGATCGGACAATACCGCCACGGCATAGGCATCGATGAACGGTTCGCGGCTGTCGATGCAGCCAAGCACGATGACCTCCTCACCATGCGGGAAGAACGGCATCGGCTGCACCATTGGCATAATGACCGTGAAGAAGGTATCGCTGGCGACGATGCTGAGGGTAAAGCGCGGATAAGGGCGGTCGATCAGCGGCAAATTCGGCTGCGGCTCCCCGGTGTTGGCATGGTAAAAGCGCGGGTACAAACCCAAACCGTGATTAATGTAGTGGTTGGGGCTGTTGAGGAATGTACGAATTGCATTGCGCTCCAGGGAAATGCCCGCCTGCTGCGCCTGGGCGAACAACTCCAGCGGTGGTTGGGTCATGAAGCGCTGCGGGACGAGGGTATCGCTCAACGGCAGCAGCATACCGATTGCCAGAAACAAGCCGCTCAGCAGCGCGCTGGCAAGCCAGGGTTTTGCGCGGGCAGGGGTGACCGGCTGAGGGGTGATCTCGACCCCGGCAGCAGGCTGGGACGCCCGGCTGAAACCCGCCAGCGCGTTCAACCAGCCGAGGAACACCAGCAAACCGATGCCAAAATACACCAGCACCACCCAATCGATGGGCATCAGGTAGCGCCAGCCCGAATTGCGCGCCAGCGAATTGGCGAGAAAATAGCCCGGCATCATCGCCAGCGGGACAAGACCAGCCACCCGCCAGCGCCGCCAGGCGGCGCCGATGCCCAAGGCAATCATCGCCAGATTGAAGGGCAGCCAGACGTGCGCCCCGGCGGGCAGTTCCCCCTTCCACTGCCGCACATCCTTCCAATACAAGGCTTCCATTGTGTCGGGGAGGTCTTTGAGAGCCCAGGTATGGGGCAGCATCATGGTGGTCATGATCAGGTTATGGAAGAAGTGCCGCGGCACATATGCAAAACGGCTCAACACCTCCGCCGGTGTATCATCACCTTCCAGCGGGCGCACCGGTTTGTACCAACCCCCACCAGCCGCCGCGACCGGGTTCGCATCCGGCAGGTTTCCGGTCGGCGCGTCGGTCAGGATGCGCGTGTCCAAAATCGTGCGGATTTTGATCAGGATATAGGGTTCGTTGTAGCCGCGGGGTATATCCAGCATGAACGGCGACATGGTGAGCGTCAGAACACTGATCATCAGGGCGATATTCACCAGCCAGCGCCGTCCGTTCGCCCGATAGTACCATGCCAGCAGCAGCACGAACGGCGCGACCATCAACGCATTCGGTCGCACCAGCATTGCCAGCCCCAACAATCCGCCCGCCAATACCGCGTAGCGCGGATTGGGCGGGTTGTGCTTGAACCACAGCAGCGCAACCAACGCAAATGCCACCAGCAGCAGCGCGGTAGGATATTCGGTCAGGAGAAGTTTGGAATGCGAAACCTTGATATACGGCGTGGCGGCAATCGCGTTGCGCTGTTGGAAAATCGCCAGCAGGGCAATCAGCAAGCCCGCCGGACGGCTCATCATCCGGCTGCCCAGCAGGTAAAGCATGGCGGGCATCAGCGATAGCACCCCCAGCTGGAAGGTGATGGTTGGATCGTAATCCTGCCCGACCAGGGCATGCGCAATGGCGATGAAAAAGGCGTACAGGGGTTTATCGAACGGTATCCCGTTAAAGATGTCCTGTCCGATGAGCACGTACTGCGCAGCCAGATCGTAAAACTCCGCGTCCGAATAGGGGTAAAAGGCGTAATTCGGCGGGTGGGGTCCGGGCGCAAAATAACTGTGCTGTAGCGGGGTAAAATACCATAACGCAAAGGCAAAGCCCCACAGGGCAACAAATATCAGCCCGTCCGCCCATTTTTCGGCGCGGGCAGCAATGCGCTCGATCACCAGCCGGCTTAGCGCCAGAGTCACAGCCACCGAAAGTATCAACTGCACCCCAAGCAGTGGGACGCTCGCCTCGTCCCAAAAATACGGCTCGGCTATGATTCCCAGTCCGGTAATCGCGGCGACCAGCCAGAGCAGCAAAAAAATACCGAAGGCAATCGCAGCGGCGCGCAGCAGATCGTTCGGACTGCGCAGTGCCCGCAGCGATTCCTTCCAGCGCTGGGGCAGTCCGGGCAGGCTGGCCAACACCAGCAGCAACGCACCGCTCAAACCCAGCCAAACCAGCAGCGGCTGCAACCGCAGGAAGAAAAACTGGTAGGCTTTAAACCAGTAGGCGGGCAGGCAGATCGCCAGCCAGCCAACCAGCGTCAGGATGCCCACCGCCAACAGGATGCGCCCACGCACGCGCGGGTGTTGCAACCAGGCGGTAATGCCATCCGCCCAGGCAGGCTGGCGGAGCGCCCGCGCGGCGACCAGGATTGCCGCCAGCACCAGCGCGATAATCACCGCCATGAGCACCAGCCGTGCGGCGGAAAGACCCAGCCAAAGCGCGTTCGCTTCTTCGCCAGGGATCGACAACGTCCAGACCCCCGCGCCAATCCCCGCCAGCGCCAGCAGCCCAAAGTACAAAACCACCATCCAGCGGCTTCGAGCGTGTTCGGTGTGCATCAGTCACCCTTGCTTGAGTACATTTTGCACCGGCTTCCGCTGCCGCCAGCGGTCATAGATCAATCCGCCAGCCAGAACGACAGCGCACAACAGCCCAATAACAGCCAGCGCGGTTACAAACGAAAAGTCCAATTGCAGGCGCAGGCTGCGGTTAAGGTACCAGCCACCGAATACCAGCAGGAAAATCAGCTCGCAGGCAACCAGCCGCTTGAACCACGCATCCCGCTGCTGCACAGCCGTCTGCCAGCTCCAGGCACAGACCAGCGCCAGCCAGGGGATCATCAGCGTGCGGTAACGGGGATTATCCCACAAATCGCCCCCGGCGCGAAAGCTCGACAGCAGCGCCCAGGTGATGACCAGCACCAGCGCAAAAATCAGCTGCTCGCGCCGGACGCCTTTGGCTTCATGGCGCAAGCCCAGCGCGGCGTAGCCGAGCAGCGGCAGCAGCAGGTACCAGCCAAGCGACCGAAAGGTGGTGACAACATTCCACAGCGGCAGGGATGGATCGAAGACCGCCGCCGGCAGAACCGGTTGCAGCAGCCCGTAGAACACCAAAAAGGGGATCTCCAGCGGATCGGGCAAAACGCGGAACAGCGCCTGGATCTGTCCGGAGCCGGTTTCGGTCTGGAGCGCATCCCACAGCGCCGATTCGCGCAGCCAGGCGCCCATGGCGGCCAGAACCACCACTCCGCTCGACAGGATGCCCGCCCAAACCAGGCGGCGGACGCGCTCATTCTTCAACTCAGCCGCGTACTCCACCCACCACCAGACGAACAGAACGCCCGCAAGCGGCAGCGCCACCAGGTACGAAAATGCCGCCGCAGCCAACAGGATAATGCCCGTCCACAACAACGTCCAAGCGCGGGTTTTTCGCCAGTTGGACACAACCCCGAAGGAGATGGCTGCCAGCCCGATTAGAATCGGGTCGCGCATTTGCGCGCCGCCAAGCAGCACGCTTTCCGGGTAGAGCGCGAAGATCCATACCGCCAGCCGGGCGGCTGCCTCACCAAATCTGCCCCGCAGGGCGTGATACAAAAACGGCGCGCCCGCTGCCACGGCTCCCGCAGTCACAATCAGGATCAGCCACGGGCGGTGCGCATCCGGGCTGAACAGGCGGTAAATGAGACCGCTGAGCGCCAGCATTCCGCCGTACTGGTCACCATGAAACTCATTGCGAAACGCATCCAGCAGCGATCGCCCGCTGCTGGCGAGTTCCCACGCCTGCCCATCGCGGGTGTAGGCATCGAAAAAGATATACCCCGCATTGGAAACCGGGGTGTCATGTCCCCAAATGGGCAGCGCCAGTGACAGTGCCACGCCCAGCGCGAGACGCAGCACAAATGCGACTGCCATTGCACCCGCCAGCCAGCCGGCGGCGCCGCTTTTGCGCCACACCCACACCAACGTTACCAGTGCCAGCCACAACAGGATCAGACTGCCCGCCAGACCCTGCGGCTGAACGCCCTGCGGCGAGAGACTGTTCATTATCCAAGCTAAACCCAGCGCAGCAACGAACGTCCCCCCAGCCCATTTCAAGCCTGTCTGCCAGGAATTCATGGGGTTGCTCCCGGCATTAAGCCGTTCAGGATTTTCTCCGCCCGCGCCAGCCAGGTGTAACCCGCGGCGTCCTGCTTTGCCTGCTGGCTCAGGGCAGCCATGCGGGCGGGATGATCCAGCAGGTGCTGCAGGGCGGTCTGCCATTCAGTTCGATCCTCCGGCGGACAAAAGACGGCATTTGTTTCGTTCAGCACTTCGCGCAACACCGGCAGATCGCTGCTCATAATCGCCCGCCCGCACGCCAGGTATTCGAACATCTTCATTGGGCTACAAATATCCGCCGAATTGCCGCCCCCGCTACCCGCGATCACCCGTTCATACGGCATGAGTAGGATCTCGCCCGCCGCCTGGTACAAGGGCAGGCGGTGATTTTCGATGAACCCGGTCAGCGTGACGTTTTCCATGCCTTGCGCAGCGATCAAATTACGGTAGTTCTCGACCGCCTCCGGCTGACCGCCAACCCACAGAAATTGAACCTGCGGGAAACGGCGCGCCAGCTCAAGCAGCACATCCATCCCGCGTCCGGCATAAAAATGTCCACTGTACACGGCGGTCAGGCGCTGCGGCAGGTTAAGCTGTGCGCGCGCCTCGGCAGGCGCGGGCAGGCTGGCAAAGCGGTGCAGATCGACCCCGTTGGGGGCAATCACCACCGTTTTCGCATCCAGGTGCAGCCTGTATTCCTGGCGCAGGGCGGTTTCCAGCGCACGGGTGATGATGGCGAAGCGCTTTTTGCCGTGCATGGTCACAATCCGCCGCAGCAGCCAGGGACCAATCCACCCGGTTGGGCGGTCATGCAGTTCGAACACCAGCGGCAGCCCGCGCAGCAGGCTGATGAAGCCCGCCTGCGGCAGCCAGGTGTAAATCAGATCGACCTTGCCGCTCACCGCCCGCCGCACTGCCTGAATGGCAAAATCGTAGCGCTTCAGGCGCGGCAAATCCGGCAGCCATTCGATTTCGAAGGCAGTATTCAAACCATAAAAGACTGCCAGTTCGTTCCAGGGGGTGTGAATTTTGCCCGGACTCCACAGGCACACCTCGTGACCCAACTGCGCCAGCGCCTGGCAAACTTTCATCACCTGAATGCTGTTTGCCGCGCGGGAAGGGATGCGGTACGACGTGATGCAGCCGATTTTCACCTGGAGAATCCTTTTTGAAGGTCTTGATCCTGCGCCTGTTGCATCAACTGCAACCCTTTCCACGCAATAATCGCGATGGATACGATGAAATAACCGCTCAACAACATCGCCTGCATCATAACCCCAAACGGTCTGACCAGCAAGAACATCAATACCGTCTTGACCAGCCCAACCGAAAAGGTCACCAGCAAGGGAAAATTAGGACGTTCGAACGCCAGCAGCAGCGGACGGTTCCAGTAAAACAGGTTGGCAAAACTGAACCCGGCAAACAACACCAGGATGACCGGGAAAGCCGGCAAGTACTGGCCATTTTTGAACCACGCCAGACCAAGCGGTCCCAACAGCAGCAACCCCAAGCCGGTCGCCAGCGTCCAGCCGGCGGCAATCCAACTGGTGCGCCGCAGCAGTAGGCGCAGCCGCGCCCAGCCCCGTTGGGCAACCGAGCGGTTGATTTCCGGAAAGGTGGTCTGGATGAACGGCGAGATCGGCAGGACGATCACGTTCATGATAGCCAGCCCAAATTTATAATATCCTGCTTCCACCGTGGACAGAAAAAACCCGACCCACAGAACTTCATTGTCGCGGATGAGCATGTTGACCGTCTGGCTCAGGTTGGTGCTGAACGCAAAGCGCAGCAACTCTTTTTTATGGCTCAGGCTGCCCAGCGGAATGTGCCACCAGCCCGCGCCGAGCAGCGGGCGCAGCCAGAATACCGCCGCGATCATCACCCCCACTCCGTAGAGCAGTTTGCCTGCCAGGTATGCCACCAGCACATCCACCAGGCTGCCGCGCAGCAAAAAAACCACCCCAATCCACGAGGCGGTCAGTAGATTCTGCCCCAGGTTTAGGGCTGCCAGGGTACGAAAATGCCCGCCCAACTGCAGGACCGCCGCGGCGGTCTCGGTCATCAAATTCGCCAGCAGGGCAATCCCATAAAGAATGATCCAGGGCAGCGCCGCTTCGTCCTTGAAGATATGCACCGACGCCGCCCGCGCCGTTAGCACCAGCAAGGCATAGGCAACAATCGAGGTCAGGGCTTCGCTCAACCCGGCGGTCTTGATTACTGCGGACGCCTGGGGCTTGTTGTCCTCCGCCAGGTACTGCCCGGCGTATTTGACCACCAGCTCGTTCATGCGAAACGACAGCAGGCGGTTGACGTTAGAAGCAAACGCAATGATCATCCCCAGCAAACCGTAATCGGCAACACTGAGCAGCGCAGCTGCCAGCAGCCCTTGCAGGGATGCCAACCCCATGCTGATCGTATTGGAAGAAAACAGGTAGGATGAATTGCGCATCACCCTGCGCAGCAAACGATCTTCCCGCCATGCACCCAACCAGCGCGGCAGCACGTTCAGTCCATCGCGATCTGGGATGCCCAGCTGCGTTCACGCTGGTACCAGTCGACCAGGTTTTGCACCCCGCGCTGTAAACCAACCTGCGGCTGCCAGCCGAGCAGGCGGTAGGCTTTGCTCACGTCTGCCAGATTTTTCATCATATCTGCCGGGTGGAAGGGTCGAAAATTGATGCTGGCTTTTTTGCCGATGATGGTCTCGATCATTGCCAGTAGATCGAGCATACAGATCGACTCGTGCCCGCCCAGATTGATGATCTCATAGCCCAGCGGTTTCAACCCCAGCAGCACGCCATAGGCAACATCGTCGATGTAAGTAAAGCCACGCGACTGGCTTCCGTCGCCGTTGATCTGGACCGGGCGCTCCTCCGCTACCCAATGGACGAAACGGAACATTGCCAGGTCGGGACGCCCCGCGGGACCATAGACCGTAAAAAAGCGGAAGATGGTCACATCCAGCCCATGCAGGTGGTGATAGGCATGGCACAGGACTTCAGCGGCTTTCTTGGTGGCGGCATAGGGCTGCAACGGATGGCTGCTGTCAGCGTCCTCCGGCGTTGGGTACTGGGGGTTTGCTCCGTAAATAGAGGATGTCGAGGCGAACACGAACTTGCCGCAGCCATTCTGGCGGCACAATTCCAGCAGATTGAGCGTGCCGCTGACGTTGGAGCGCAGGAATTCCTGTGGAATATCGGTGCTGGCGCGCACTCCTGCCCGCCCAGCCAGGTGAATCACCCCATCCAGCGGCGCGTTTTCGGTGAACACGTCCGCCAGGGCGGGATCGCACACATCCTGCTGGCGAAATTCAAAACCGGGCAGTGTGCGCAGGCTTTCCAGACGGTGGTACTTAAGACGCACATCGTAGGCATTGTTCAGGTTATCAACGCCCACCACCCGGTGACCCTGCTCCACCAGCAGTTGAGTCACCCGCGCGCCAATGAATCCCGCCGCGCCAGTGACCAAAAAACGCGAAGGCACTACAACCTCACCACGCGGGGATGCTTGCGTCCCTGCTTGCCCAGGGCATTGCGCGTATCGACGATCAGGCGCGCTTCGGCAAGGATCTGCGCGTAATCGTACGCTTTATGGTTGGTGATAATCACCACACAATCGGCAGCCCGTACCGCCTCCAGTACATCGCTCACTGAATCGAGCTGCATTTCATCGTGATCGATGCGCGGAATGTACGGGTCGTGGTAACTGACCAGCGCGCCTTTCTCTTTGAGCAGGTGGATCACATCCAGGGCAGGCGATTCGCGCAAATCGTCCACATCCGGCTTGTACGCCGCCCCCAGCACCAGCACGCGGCTGTCGCGCAGCGGCTTGTGATGGTCGTTGAGCGCATCCTGCACCTTGCCGACCACGAAGCGCGGCATGTTGGTGTTGATTTCTGAAGCCAGCTCGATGAAGCGGGCGGTGTAATTCAATGATTTCAGCTTCCAGGACAGGTACAGCGGGTCGATTGGGATACAGTGTCCGCCCAAGCCCGGACCCGGGGTAAACTTCATGAAACCGAACGGCTTGGTGGCTGCGGCATCGATCACTTCCCACACATCCACGTTCAGGCGGTTGCACATCAACGCCAGCTCGTTGACCAGCCCGATGTTGATCATGCGGAAGGTGTTTTCCAGCAATTTTGCCATCTCCGCCACCTCGGTCGAGGTGACCGGCACCACCGTTTGCAGCGCCTGCGCATACCACACCTCCGCCACTTCGGTACACCTCGGTGTGATCCCGCCAACCACCTTAGGGGTATTGTAGGTCGTCCAATCGGTACGCCCCGGATCGACCCGTTCCGGCGAGAACGCCAGGAAGATGTTTTTGCCAATCCGCAGGTCGGGCTTGTCGCACAGCACCGGCAGCACCAGTTCGCGGGTCGTGCCGGGGTAGGTGCTCGATTCGAGCACGATGACCATGCCGGGGTGAGCGTAGGGCGCCAATCCTTCGGCGGCAGAAACGATAAAGGAAAGGTCCGGGTCGCCGGTCTTGCGCAGCGGGGTTGGCACGCAAATCGAAACCGCGTCGGCTTGCTGCAGCACGCTGTAATCGCTGGTCGCCTTCAGCAAACCGCGCTCGACCAGGGCTTTGACCTGTTCGCCGGGGATGTCAATGATATAGCTCTCCCCGCGGTTGAGGGCATCCACTTTTTCCTGAACCGGGTCAACCCCGGTCACCTGAAAACCGGCTTCGGCGAACACCACCGCCAGCGGCAAACCGACATAGCCCATGCCGAGGATGGCAATATTCGCCGTGCGGTTCTTGAACTTCTCCATTAAAACCTGTTGTGATTCAGTACTCATCGATTCATACATCCTTGATTTGCAGCAGCCTTGACTGCCTGATTTTTGGGTTTAGAACAGGCTCAACTGGGTTGGCTGTTGGTCTTCTTTTTCATGGGTATCTTCCGCTTGTGGTTGGACTTGCGGCGGTACAGCGGCTTTCAGCCGGTTTTGCCGCGCCTGCTCGACAAAACCCGCCAGCCGGGAGAAATCCTCGAGCACCGCCCCTTTCAAGGAGGGCTGGTGCAGCGCAGCGGCGGGATGGAACATCGGCACAATCAGGCGGTTGTTGATCCAGCGAGCTTTGCCGTGCACGTCGCTGATGCGCACGTTGGATATAAAGCGCGCCATCGAGTAACGCCCAAGGGTGACGATTACGCATGGATCGATGACTTCAATCTGCCGTTCCAGGTAGGCATTGCAGGCTGCCAGTTCTTCGGGCAGCGGGTCGCGGTTGCCGGGCGGACGGCACTTGACCACGTTGGTGATGAACACGCTTTCTCGCTTTAAACCGGCGCGCTGCAACAATTCATCCAAAAATTTACCGGCAGCGCCAACAAAGGGTCTGCCCTGCTCGTTTTCGTAAAAACCGGGACCCTCGCCGATGAACATCACCTCCGCATTGAACGGTCCTTCGCCCGGCACCGCCTTTTTGCGCGAAAAACTCAACTGGCAGCGCTGGCAGCCGGCGACTTCGGCGGCAACTTTCTTCAGCGATTCCTCACGATGTTCCATGCTCAGCCTCCCCGGACAAGGAACCCACGCCGTGCGGGCTGCCCGCAGACGCTGCCAGCACCCGCAGCAATGGCGGTTGGATGGCATTCAGCGTCATCATCAGGGCGTCCTCGCCGTTGTCACGATAATAGCGGTTGCGAACCGACACAACCTCGAACCCAAAGCGTTGATACAACTGCTGCGCGGCGACATTCGAGCGGCGCACCTCCAGGTAGCACTGGCGCACGCCAAGTTCGTGCGCCTGCAGCAGCGAATCAGCCAGCAGTTTTTGCCCGATCCCCTGGCGGCGGTACTCCGGGTGTATGGCAAATGTGCCAATGTGCGCCTCATCCAACACCAGCCACATGACAATCATTCCCACCACCAGCGTTTGTCCGTCCGGCAGCCGCGCCTCCACCACCCACAAGCGCGAGGCCGGGTTCTCGGTGATTTCGAAGCGAAACGACCGTTCGGGCCAGGGCAGCGAGAAGGACACCAGGTCAATTTCCCGCACGCGGGGAATATCCTGTAATTCCATTGCTCGCACGGTGACAGGGGCAGAGGATTCTGGCCGGCTCAAGCTGCGACACCCTCCGCCGTGCTGAGGTAAATCGGCGCTAGCGCAATCACATCGTCCACTTTGCCCGCCCGCCAGCGCTTCCATGCCAGTTCTGCCAGGTAGGAGGGCCGGCGCAATGACGCCGCCGGTGAAGCCATCTGCACCATGCGCCGCTTGCGCGCCAGAACCACCCGCTCGGCGGCGCTTAACTCACCGGTGACCAGGGTTGGCGTTTCGATCTTTTGCGCCAGGTCTTCCACGCTCATCACCTGCGGCGCTCCCTGGCTCTCCCATTGGCTGCCTTTGGCAGCATACCAACCCACCGCAAGCCGGCCGCGTCCGGCTTGCAGCACCACCGCCAGGGGCAGATCGCGCACCGGCTGGTAGGCTGCCAGGATTTCCAGGGTCGGAATGCCAACGACCGGAATGCGCTGCGCCAGCGCGAGACCTTTGGCAATTGCCAGCCCAATGCGCAAACTGGTGAACGAGCCGGGACCCAGGGCAGCCGCGACAATCTTTAATTCTGCCGGACGCACGCCGCTGCGGGTGAACAAATCATTCAATACCGGGGCAACCTCGACTGTGTGATGGTTCTGCGTGCGCCAGGCTGTCTCGGCAATTACCTGCGCACCGTCGAACAACGCCATGCCTACCATTTGAGTGGACGTATCCAGCGCGAGCAGCATTTACCCTCCAATAACCCGCCGGCGAAAATCCTGTACCAACGCTTCAGCGCGCTGCCCGTGGGCGAAAAAGACCAGCCCGCGCTGTTCTTCCTCGATCCAGGTTAATTGGACGAGCAGGTGTTCGGCTGGCAAGGCAAGTTGGATGCGTTCGGGCCATTCCACCACCAGCGCGCCGCTGTCCAGCATCCAGTCCACGTCCAGATCGGCGGCTTCCGCCGCGGATTGCAGACGGTAGGCATCCAGATGGTACAGGGGAATGCCGTCCGGACGGCGATAGACGTTCACCAGCACAAAGGTCGGGCTGGAAACCGCATCCAGCGAACCCCAACCCTGAGCGAGACCTTGCACCAGGGTGGTCTTGCCGCTGCCCAGTTCGCCGCGCAGGAATACCACATCCCTCTTTTGCATCAATCCGCCTAACCGCATTCCCAGCCGGCGGGTTTGTTCCGCACTGCGGCTGAAAAATTCCAATGTTCGCGCGTCAAGGATAGGCATGATTCAAATTATACTCGGAATTTAATTCACAACGACAGCCCGGCGGACTGTACCAACAGGCGGGCTATCTGGCGGGCAGCGTCGGGGCGCGCCAGGCACAGCGCGGTGGCCGAGATTTGCTCACGCTGGCGGGGATCATCCAGCCAATTGCGCAGCGTGCGCACCACCTGATCGGGTCCCGGAGCCCAAACCCCTGCTCCTTGTTTGACCACGAAATCGACATTGCCGTCCTCCTGCCCAGGCATTTTGCTATACAGGATCAATGGCAACCCGGCGATGAAGGCTTCGCTGATCGTGCCGGGACCCGCCTTGGTGATCAACACGTCCGCGGCACACATGAAGTCCGGCATTTCGGTGACAAAACCGTACACTTTGGCATCGATCCGCCAGGGATGTTTTTCCAGTTGCTCGCGCAGTGCGCGGTTGCGCCCGCAAACGACAATCAACTGCAACGGCAAACGGGCGGCATCGATTGCCCGCGCCATGGCGGACAGCGGCCCCATCCCCTCGCCGCCGCCAACCAGCACCACCACCGGCAAATCCTGCCGCCAGCCAAGCCGCTCGCGCAGTATGTGCGGGTCGCCAACCGGCTGGCAAAAGCGGTCTGCCACGGGCAATCCGGCTACACGCATGATCTCGCGCGGCATACCCATCGCCAGCCCCCGCCGCAAGGCTTCCTCGGTCGGCACAACCACCAGTTCCGCCTGCGCGCAGTACCACGCCGCGTGCGTCGATACCAGGTCGGTCACCACCGTCGCAAAGGGCACGCCAATTTTGCGGGCAGCCCGGGATACCGGGATGTTGATCAGTTGGTGTACCGAAACCACCAGCGAGGCGGGATGTTCCGCCAGCAGCCGGTTGAGCGAACGACGCACATACGGCCACAGCATGGTATAAGCAAACCGGGTGCGCTGTTTTCCGTCGCTGATCCGGTAACCAAGTTCCCATAATTCCGGCATGCGCGAAAGAGTCGGGTAAATGCGCGGCGCCAGGTTGATCGGCGGCGGGGCATATTGGAGAAATATATCCACCATCTCGGTGCTGACCCGCGAACCATACTCCAACCGGATCGCCTCGATGATGGCTTCCGCCGCGCTGCGGTGCCCGCCGCCCGTATCCGAAAATAAAAAGAGAATATGCGGATCATTTTTCGGATTTGGATTCATCCATGCCTCGTGAGGGTATCGTCTTGATCCGCCGAGCCAATTCCCGGCGGGTTAATAGAACCCGGCGCTGGCAACCACAACATTCCAGCCCAATATCTGCCCCCAACCGGACGATCTTCCACTCATAACTGCCGCACGGGTGCACCTTACGCAGCCGTACAACCTGATTGAGCTGGAGATCGGCTAACATGCCGAGATTATACCACCCATGTTATAATCGCTTCATGTTCGACCTCGACCCGCAAACCCTGATCAGCCGGATTTTCATCCTGATCATCGCGTTCACCGTACATGAGTTTGCCCATGCCTGGAGCGCCAACCTGTTTGGGGACGATACGCCCCGCCAGTACGGGCGTCTAACGCTCAACCCGTTGAGCCACCTGGATATCATGGGCAGCCTGATGCTGTTGATTGCCGGATTTGGCTGGGCAAAACCGGTGCCGGTCAACCCCTACGTGCTCAACCGGCGTTCCCCATCGGCGTTGATGTGGGTTTCGCTCGCCGGACCCTTATCCAACTTCCTGCTAGCAGGACTGGCAGCCATTCCGCTGCGCTTCGGGCTGATTTCCTATGATGGCGGCACATCGCTCGGTTTTCTGCCTTCCCCATACATTTTTCTGGTCGAGTTTATCTTCATCAACCTGATCTTGATGCTTTTCAACCT
Organism: Bellilinea sp.; assembly: GCA_037442545.1. Taxonomy (GTDB): domain Bacteria; phylum Chloroflexota; class Anaerolineae; order Anaerolineales; family Anaerolineaceae; genus Bellilinea. The sequence continues at coordinate 7,846 of JBBIQB010000005.1, read as the reverse complement.
GATCCCCATCGCACCGCTGGATGGCGATAAAATCGTCGAATATTTCGCCCCGCCCTCGCTGGCGCGGGTGATGGAAACCATCCGCCCGTACGGTCCGATCATTCTGATCGTTTTACTGTTCGTCCCATCCCGCCTCGGCGTGGACGTGTTCGCGATGATCATGAATCCAGCGCTGCCCAACCTTTTCTATTTGCTGCTCGGAGGCAGTGGATGAGTTTGCACCTTACCGTGATCGGACTGAACCAGGTCGGCGTATCCATCGGGCTGGCGCTTCAAAACACAAACAAACAATTCGAACGGGTGGGTTCGGACGCGGATATCATCGCCGAACAAAAAGCCCTGCGCCTGAAAGCCTTTGACCGCATCATCCATAATCTACCCGCCGCGGTTGAAAAAGCCGACCTTGTCGTGCTGTGTCTGCCGGTGGATGAGATCCAAGCCACACTGGAGGTCATTGCGCCGCTGCTCAAGCCCGGCGCGGTGATCCTCGACACCTCGCCGCTTACCATCGCAGTTTTCAATTGGGCGAAAAATGTCCTGCCTCCCGAACGATACCTGGTCTCCTTTGCGCCCAGCCTTAACCCGCAAGTGCTCAGCGACCCGGATGAATCGCTGGACAAAGCCAGCTCGCAATATTTTAAAAACGGCTTGATCCTGATCACCGCTCCACCCGAAACCCATGCCAATGCGCTGAAACTGGCGGGTGATCTTTCAGCCTTGATTGGCGGAAACGCCTATTATGTCGATCCGTTCGAAGCCGACGGATTGCAGGCAATGGTCAATTTGCTGCCCAAGCTGACCGCCGCCGCTTTGATGCGCGCAGCAATGAACCAGCCCGGCTGGCGTGAGGGCAAGAAAATTGCCGGCCGCCCGTTCCTGACCACCACCGAACCGCTGCTGCGCCTGGATGAGCGCAAGACCTACGGTCAAAGCGCGATATATAACAGCGACAACACTGTGCGCCTGCTGGACGCGATGATTGGAGAACTGGAAGATTTTCGCGAAATGCTACTCAATCAGGACGATCAGGCGCTGCACGATGCTATCTCCAGCGCCCTGCAGCAGCGCATCCAGTGGTGGCACGACCGCCAGCAAGGCTTGTGGGACGCGCAGCAAACACCCTCGGTGATACCCAGCGGCGGGCAAATCCTTGGCAAATTGTTTGGGCTGGGTAAACGCCCCCCGCGCGAAGACAAAAGTAAAAAATAATTCTCCGGGCATGGCATACTATTGCTACATCGTCGAATGCAGTGACGGCAGTTACTATACCGGCTGGAGCACCGACCCGCAGCGCCGTGAACGGCAGCACAATCGCGGCAAGGGTGCCCGCTACACCCGCCAGCACCTGCCCGTGCGCCTGGTTTACATCGAAGAGCAGCCCTCGCGCCAGGAAGCCATGAAGCGCGAAGCCGCCATCAAAAAAATGCCGCATCAGCGCAAGCAACGCTTGATCCAGAGCACCTCTACCGAATCCAACCCATGTCCATCAACCTGATTCCCAACCCGCAATACAACGTCATCTCCCCTGGGCGCGTAAACTTGCTCGGCGAGCATGTCGATTACAACGACGGCGTTGTCCTGCCGGCTGCCATCGACCGCCGCGTTCACTTGCAGGCGCGCGTGCAGGATCGTCCACAGTTGACCCTGCACGCCCTGGATATGGGCGAACAGGCAACAATTGACCTGCACAGGCTGTCCGGCGAACAACCCGCCGCGGTGCGTTCCTTGCCGGACTGGGCACGCTACCCCGCCGGGGTCGCCTGGGCTGCCCTACGCAGAGGGCTGCCCGTCCACGGCATCCAAGCCGCCTTTACCTCGACCGTGCCGGTCGGCGCCGGGTTGAGTTCCTCGGCAGCCATCGAGGTGGCGTTTGCCGGTTTGTGGAATCATATTGGCGAATGGCAATTGAGTGGTCTGGAGCTGGCGCAGATCAGCCAGCACGCCGAGAACGCCTTTGTCGGCGTCAACTGCGGTTTGATGGACCAGTTCGCCTGCGCCTGCGGCATCCAGGATCACGCCCTGCGCTTCGATACCCGCTCGCTCGACTATCAAGCCGTGGCACTGCCGCCCGGTTGCGCGCTGGTCATCGCTGACTCGGGAATGCGCCGCAGCCTGGCGACCTCCGCCTACAACCAGCGCCGCGCGGATTGCGAACAGGCGATTAAACTCTTGAAAAAACACCTACCGGGTATCCAATCCCTGCGGGACGTATCCGCGCAGGATTTCGAACGCTGCGCCGGTCACCTGCCGGAAGTGGTGCAAATTCGCGCCCGCCACGTGGTGGAAGAAATCACGCGGGTGGAAGAGGCGGTCAACGCATTGCACAACGGCGATGCAGACGCGTTCGGCAGGCTGATGCTCGCCGGACACGCTTCGCTGCGCGATCTGTACCAGGTCAGCATCCCCGAACTGGATGTGCTGGTCGAGACCGCCGCGGAACTGCCCGGCTGCTGGGGCGCGCGATTAAGCGGAGCGGGCTTTGGCGGCTGTACCGTCAACCTGGTTGCCGAGGATTGGGCAGACGATTTCATCCGCGCGCTGGAGACCGGGTATCGTCAGCAAACCGGTAAACAGGCGATTGTATATCTGTGCCGCGCCAGCAACGGCGTCGCCGTGCACCCGCTGGAATGAATTGACATTTTTTGGTCAAAATCAGGAAGAATATCACCTGAGAAATTATTTCTGTCAGCAAAAAAATCACTATAATTAAACATCGAAAAGTGTTAATTTAATCTTCCAATCGCTTCGACCACCACCCACCCATCCCCGCATTACCCCCCAATCCATAGGAGGAAAACTTAAGATGAAGGTATTTGTTGACCCGGA
>JBBIQB010000005.1:0-4997 GCA_037442545.1 Bellilinea sp. | reverse complement strand
TCTTTCAGCTCGGCGACCAAATTCACGCAATCGTGATCATGGACCCGGTACCGGAAAATTATCGTGATCTGGTCCAGCAATCCATCGATGAATGTCCGGAAGAGGCAATCTCTTTCCAGGATTGATGGCAAAATGTTCCGCATGATAAAACACCCCTCGGCGGGGTGTTTTATTTGAAATCAGACCAACCAACCGGCTGCCCGGGTGTGGTCAATCTTCAAACAAGGGCAGGTGCGCCAGTGCTACAATTCCATTCCACAGGGCGGCATCGCCCTCGGTGCAGATGGCGGTTTCCACGGTGACTTCCGCCCCCGCCTGAGCCATTAGCATGCGCATCCCTTCCAGGGTGGAGCCGGTGCTGATCACATCGTCCAGGATCATCACCCGCTTTCCGCGCAACAAACGATGGTCCTTTTCATCCAAGTAGAGTGTCTGCGGTTCGCCGGTGGTGATCGAAAGCGTCTGGGCGCTGAGCGCCTTGCCCATGTAAAACTTGTACACTTTGCGCAACACAACGTATGGCTTGTTGACCCGCACCGAAAGCGCGTAAGCCAACGGGATGCTTTTCGATTCCGCGGTGACGATCACATCGAACACGCGGTCTTGGGTTTTTTCTGCCAGCGCGGTGGCGCAGGCTTCCACCAGCGGCGTATCGCCGAGGATATTCAGGATGGCAATCTTCAATCCCGGTTTGACCTCGAACATGGGTAGTTCCCGGCGCAAACCAGCCAGGTCAATCGAATACGTTTCCCGTTCCGTCATGGACTATTACTCCTCAAAAAATTTCGCGCCTGCGCTCCCCACGCCCAACAACGACCTAGTTTACCACACTTCCCCCCTGACGGCAGACTTTTTTGCGCGGCAACCCCCCATTCCATTTCCAGGTTTTGCCTGTTTTCATCCCCTGTAACGGATTGTTTCCATTTTTTCCTTGACAGGCAAGTCGATCAGGAGTATTATTAGTGTATAATATACACAAATTGATTTAGCGGAGACTTTATCCCCATGAGCATCTTCGACGGTAAGCGCCTGACCAACGAAACCTTCAAACTCGACATCGAACGCATGTGCCGCGGCTGGTACACCGACAAGTACTTTACCAACATCGCCTACATGCTGGAAGTGCTAGCCAAGCGCGGTTATCGCTACCAGGGCAAAGATCACCGCCTGCCGCCGGGTATCGATCCGCATCAGATCGAATGCGGCGACATTGAGGTGGAAATGCAGTGGTTCACCCGCCGATCGGGAAAGACCCTGGTGGTTGGGGTGGACAAAGCCCTGACCATGCTGCGCCATGCCACTGGCTACTTTGAGGGGGATGCCTTCGTCAACACCGCCGACAAACTCGAAGTGTGGGCGGTTCAGGATGGCTGCACGGTGACCTCGGACGGCAACCCGCTGCACGTTCAACCGGTCATACGCGTGCGCGGGCGCTACCGCGATTTTGCCATCCTGGAAACTCCCTCCCTGGGCATCCTCACCCGCGCCAGCCGGGTGGCAACCAATGTGTACAATGCCCTGGTGGCGGCGCGCGGCAAGCCGATGCTGTTCTTCCCCGCCCGTTTCGACCTACACGAAGTGCAGGCGGCGGACGGTTACGCCTACCAGATCGCCGTTCACCGCTACAACATGGATCACGCCAGCACGCTGGGACCCTTCGTCTCCACCGACGCGCAGGGCGACTGGTGGGGCGGCGCGGGCGGCGGCACGGTGGCGCACGCCGCCATTGCTTCCTTCCTGGGCGACACCGCCGAAGCCATGCTGGCGTTTGCCCAGGTTCTCTCCCCGTCCATCCCGCGCATCGCGCTGGTGGATTTCAACAACGATTGCGTGCGTGATTCGGTCGCCGTGTGCAAAGCCATGTTCGAACGCTACCGCCATTTCATCGAAACCGGGCAGCTTGAAGAAGCCAACCGCTACATTCTCTACGGGGTGCGGCTGGACACCAGTGCCAGCCTGCGGGATGCCAGCGTTCCACCCATCGGCGACCCGGCGCTCGACCTGGGCGTCAATCCCCGCCTGGTCTTTTTGGTGCGCCAGGCGCTGGATTCCGCCTGGGAAGCCTGGGGATTGCCCACCGAATGGCAGCAGCCCGCGCGACAGTTCTGCGCGGCGGTCAAAATTGTCGTCTCCGGCGGCTTCAACCCGGACAAAATCACCCGCTTCGAGCGCCTCAACGTGCCGGTGGATCTCTATGCCGTGGGTTCCGCCCTGTTCGACAATCACCAAAACACGGTCACCGATTACACCGCCGATGTCGTGCGCATCAAGGTCAACGGGCACTGGGCAGATATGGCAAAAATTGGGCGCAAAGCGCTCGACAACCCCGACCTGGAGCGGGTTTGGTAAACCGGCTTATTTTTTCTGGTAAACCAGCCCAACCCAATCGTTGCTTTGCAGTCGTTCGACCAGCCGCAGTCCACGCTGCTCGGCTGCGGCTTGCACGCTGTCGGATTGTTCCATCAGGATGCCGGACAGCACCACCCTGCCCTTCGGGCTGATGATGTCAACCAGACCTTCATCGAGCAGGCGCTGGATGACCGGCGCCAGGATGTTCGCCAGCACCAGGTTCGCCTGGCGCAGCGAGAAGTAGCCTGACCCGATTTCCTCCAATGAACCCACCCCGCTTTCGATGTTGTCGTTGACCGCATTCAAGGCGGCATTTTCGCGGGTGGAACGGATGGCTGCCTGGTCGATGTCCACCGCCGTCACCCGGCTGGCGCCCAGCTTGACCGCGGCAATCGACAGGATGCCGGAACCACAGCCAATATCGATCACCGTTTGCCCGGGTTGGAGGTGTTTTTCCACCAGCGCCAGGCATAGCTGGGTGGTCGGATGCGTGCCAGTGCCGAACGCCATGCTCGGATCGATCTTGATCGCGATGCGCTGATCGTCCTGCGCCTCCAGCCAGGCAGGCGTTCGCCAATCGGGATGGGGCGGTAATGCTTGCGCCAGGCTGCCATCCAATCCTGATCGACCACCTCTTTGTATTCCACCGCTGGCAGCGGTTGGATTTGCCCCAGGTGCCACAGCGCCTCTTCCAGGTGCAGCCGGCGCTGTTCCAGGGTGCCGTCCACCACCATGTAGCCGAACACTTTGACCGGACCTTACGGCGTGCCCTCGTCCTCGGCATCGTTATAGCGCACCGCCTGCTCCATCACCACCCCCTGGGACGTAAACCGCCCGATCACGTCAGCGACGGCTTCCGCCAGTTCGCCGTTGACCGTCAAGGACACCTCCAGCCAGCGCGCCTCAGCCACCCAGCACCTCTTTCAGCAAATCGAGAAAACTCTTTTCCTGCGGACGAACTTCGCTGCCCAGCGTTTTTGCCAGTTTTTCGAACAATTCGCGCTGTTCGCTGGTCAGGCGGGTAGGCACCTCGACATTGACGATCACCAGTTGATCGCCGCGCACGCCGCCGCGCACATTGGGCGCGCCTTTTCCCTTTAGCCGGAAGATTTTTCCCGGCTGGGTACCGGCGGGAATGTTCAGTTTGGTTTTTCCCTCAATCGTCGGCACTTCGATTTCCGCGCCCAGGACTGCCTGGGCAACGTTGATGTTCAAATCCAGCAGCAGATCATCGTTCTTGCGGCGAAAGAATTGGTGATCCTTGACGCGGATTTCCAGGTACAGGTTGCCGTGCGGACCGCCGTTGCTGCCGGGCTGTCCTTCACCCGCCAGACGGATTTGGGTGCCGTTGTCCACCCCAGCCGGGATGGGCACCGTCTTTTTGATCGTCTTGCGTTCCAGCCCGCGCCCTTTGCAGTTCCGGCAGGGCGAGCTGATCACCTCGCCGCTTCCGCCACAGGTAGGACAGGTGGTCACCTGCACCATCGAACCGAGGAAGGTCTGGCGCGTCTGGCGCACTTCGCCGCGCCCACCGCAAGCCTGGCAGCGCACCGGCGAACTGCCGGGTTCCGCGCCGCTGCCGCGGCAGGTCGAACAAACCTCGTCGCGGGTGATCTCGATCTCTTTATCCACCCCGAATACAGACTCCTCGAAGGTCAGGCTGACGCTCATGCTCAGGTCGCCGCCGCGGCGCGGGGCATTGCGCCGCCGCCCGCCGCCACCCATGCCAAACCCAAAAAACTCCTCGAAGATGTCCGAAAAATCGACGGTGGTGAAATCGGGCATCCCGCCCATGCCGTTCAACCCGGCATGACCAAAGCGGTCATAAGCCGCCCGCTTCTCCGGGTCGGAAAGTACGCCGTACGCCTCGTTGATTTCCTTGAAGCGCGCTTCGGCGTCGGCTTCCTTACTAACGTCCGGGTGATGTTTGCGCGCCAGCGACCGGAACGCGGATTTAATATCATCCGCCGTCGCGTTCCGGGCGACGCCTAAGACCTCGTAATAATCACGCTGCGTCATTCAACGTCCCATCATTAATCCGGTTTCAACCGGTAGTTCTGGGCGGGGCAGGTGAATCATCCCCTGCCCCGCTATAAATTCCAATCTTACTGCTCTTTGAACTCTCCGTCAACAACGTCATCCTCGCCCGCGCGCGGCGGCGGAGGAGGAGGCGCGCTGTCACCGGCAGCTGCGCCGGGGGCTTGCTGCTGGTACATGGCACCGCCCACCTTCTGCAGCACCTGACCAAGATTGTCAGCCGCCTTGCGGATCTGCTCGACGTCCTGTCCGTGCATTACATCCTTCACCTGCTGGATCGCCTGCTGGACTTGATCCTTGGTCTCGGCGGGCACTTTGTCGCCGTAATCCTTGAGCGCTTTTTCCGCCGCATAGATGGAATTGTCGGCATGGTTACGCACCTCAACCAGCTCTTTGCGCTGGCGGTCTTCATCCGCGTGGGCTTCGGCTTCCCGGCGCATGCGTTCCACTTCCGACTCGTTCAAGCCAGACGATGCGGTAATGGTGATGTTCTGGCTGCGTCCGGTGGCTTTATCCTTGGCGGTGACGGTCAGAATACCGTTGGCGTCGATGTCAAACGTAACCTCGATCTGCGGCATTCCACGCGGGGCAGGCGGAATCCCGTCCAGGAT
>JBBIQB010000004.1:0-39920 GCA_037442545.1 Bellilinea sp. | reverse complement strand
GCCTGGTTCTGGCGGGGCAACCCCGCCTGGTTCTGGCGGGGCAACCCCTTCACGCCAGCTCGATATACAGCCGCTTGTTGATGCGCCCCTTGCTCTTGTAATCCACCACGCGGATGGCGCCCACCTCGCGCGTGTTGGCAACGTGCGTGCCGCCGTCCGCCTGCAGGTCCAGCCCGGCGATTTCCACCGTGCGCACTTCATCGATCCCTGCCGGCAGCAGGTTGATCTTGGTGCGAATCAGATCGGGGATCTGAAAGGCGGTTCCGCGCGGCAGAATTTGCACGCGCACCTCGCGCGCGGCGTCCACCTCGCGGTTGACCGCCGCTTCGATCACCTTGACCAGGTCGGCGGTCAGCGACTCGAACTCGAAGTCCATCCGCCCGTGCAGCGCTTCCATCTCGCCGCCGGTGACCAGCGCGCCGTAATCGCGGAAGACCACCCCGCACAAAATGTGCAGCGCCGAGTGGGTGCGCATCAGCGCGTAGCGCCGCGCCCAGTCCAGTTCGCCGCGCAGCGGCGCGCCCGGCGCGGGCAAGGGCGCCTCCCCCGCCAGGCTGTGCGCCAGCCCGTCCGAGGTTTTACGCACCCGGCTCACCTGCCAGGTCTGCCCGCCGCCGCTCAGCCAGCCCAGGTCGCAAGGCTGACCGCCCCCGCCGGGGTAAAACGCGCTGCGGTCGAGCACCACCGCCCGGTTTTCTTCGTCCACGCCGCTGACGCGCGCGTCGAATTCGCGCAGGTAACTATCGCTGGGGTATAACAACGCGGTCATATCAATCTCCTGGGGATCAGCGGTAAAACGGTCAACAAGTCGGAAGCGGGTTGTTCGTTCATCGGGTATCTCCCCGCTCAAATCAACAAATACCAGCCCAGCGCAAATAACAGCGCGTTGGCAACCGCGTGCGCCAGGATGGCGGGGCGCAAACTGCCGCTGGACTGCACCAGCAGCGCCAGCCCCAGCCCGGCGAGGAAAGCCGGCAGCCACAGCAGCGGGCGTAATTGCAGCGTAGCGAACAGCGCCGCGCTGGCAATAGCGGCGCCCCACCCGCCCAGGCGCGGCTGCCAGCGGATGAGCAGCTCGGCGCGGAAGAAGCGCTCCTCCGCCCACGGCGCGATGCCCACCCCCACCAGCAGGGTCACAACGCGGATCAGCGCAGGAATCTCCGCCGGGCGGGCGGGCAGCGCAACCAGGCGGGTCGCTTCGAGCCAGGCTGCCCCCAGGCTGAAAGCGAACGCCGCCGCCAGCCCAATGGCAACCCCGCCCAGCACGCCCAGCGGCAGGGCAGGCAGGCGGCGCGCGACGTCCTGTGCCGGGGCGGGCAGCGCCGGCGGCGCGCCCACAAACACCAGGATCAACGCCTGCCACAGGAACAGCCACGGCTGCGCCGGGAAGAGCGACGAAAGCAGCGCCCCCTGCGGCAGCGCCTGGTTGAGCAGCGGCAGATCGTTGACCAGCACACTGCCCAGCCCAAGGTACACCCCGGCCGGCAGCAGGTACGCCAGAAAGAGGATCAGCGCCACCGGGCTGAAACGGCGGTTGGACAGGCTACTGCGCAGCACATAGCCCAGCCCGCCCACGGCAAACCCTAGCACCAGCAGAATCAACAGCGAGAGCAGCACCAGCAGGGTTTCCCCCGGCAGGCTGGACTGGTTTTGCAGCAGACTGAGCACCAGCAGGGTGAGCACAATCAGCGCCGCCCCGCCCGCCAGGAAAACCAGCGCGGCTTTCCAGCGGCGAGTCAGGACGGGGGGCACGCCGGGTTGTGTCATGGATTAATTGTACGTTATAATCGCATGTGTGCAAGCATCCCACCCGGCTGCCCCCACCCCGCATCGCGTTCTGGCGTTGATCCCCGCCTACAATGAGTCCCAGCGCATCGCCGCGGTTGTCGCGGCTGCCCGCCGCCACCTGCCGGTGCTGGTTGTGGATGACGGCTCGCAGGATGATACTGCCAGTAAGGCGCGCGGCGCGGGCGGCGAGGTGCTGGTTCAAACGCCCAACCAGGGCAAAGGCGCAGCGCTGCTGCGCGGCTTTGCGGCTGCCTTGCAGCGCGGCGCAGACGCGGTGCTGACCCTGGATGCCGACGGGCAGCACGACCCGGCGCAGATTCCCGCCTTCCTCGAACGCTTCAACCACACCCGCGCCGATCTGATCATCGGCCGGCGCGACTTCCGCCAAATGCCACCGCTGCGCCGCCTGAGCAACACCCTGGGTACGGCGCTGTTCTCCTGGGCAGCCGGGCAGCCGGTTGCCGACAACCAGTCCGGCTACCGGCTGATCAGCCAACGGTTGCTGCGCGCGCTGCTGGCGCAGCCGGGCAGGCAGCGCGGTTTCGAATTCGAGGTGGACATGATCGTGTGCTGCATTCAGGCGGAGATGCGCCTGGACTGGGTGGACATCCGCACCATTTACGCCGGGGAGAAAAGCCACATCCGCCCGCTGCGCCACCTGGCAGGCTTCTTGCAGACCTGCTGGCGCACCCGTCAGACTTTGCGCAAGCGTTCAAGGAAAGTATGAGAAACGATCTATCCCTGCGTCCGGCAAACGAACACGACCTGGATTTTCTGTGGCAGGTGCACTGCGCCGCGCTCAAGCCCTACATCCAGCAGACCTGGGGCTGGGACGAGGATTTCCAAAAGCGCTACTTCCGCGAGCATTTCAAACCGCAGCACAGCCAGATCATCCGCTACATGGGCGCCGAGATCGGCGTGCTGAGCGTCGAGGAGACCCCGTTGGGCAGCGTGCTGTCCAACATCGAGGTGCTGCCCGAATACCAGGGGTTGGGCATCGGCACAGCACTGCTGCACGAACTGCTCGATCGGGCTGACAGCCGCGGGCTGCCGGTCAGTCTGCGCGTGCTCAAGATCAACCCCGCCTGCCAGCTCTACCTGCGGCTGGGCTTCGCGGTAGTCGGCGAAACTGACACGCACTACTGGATGCGTCACGAAGGCGCGCCGCGCACCTTTCTGCCCGAACGCTGGGAGACGCAAGCCTGTTTCCTGCACCTGGCAGACGAGCGCTCGCTGGATAAACTAACCCTGGTGCTGAGCGAAAACCAGGCCGCCCTGCGCGATGTTGGTCAGACGCTGCCGCCCGACCAGCAAGCCTTGCAGGCACTGCGTCACAGCGCACTGCCGCCGGGTGGGGTTGCCTGGCGCGAATCGATCTACCTGATCCGCGACGTGGAAAGCCGCGATACGGTCGGCTACCTGGCGGTCTACTTTGGCTACCCCGCGCCGGACACGATGTACATCGGCAGCCTATACCTGCGCCCGGTCTTTCAGGGGCGCGGCTTCGGGCGCGAGATCGTCAGCACGCTGGAACAACGCGCCCGCGCGCTTGGCTTCCGCGAGGCGCGGGTCAAGGTCGGCTTGAAGAACTGGCGCGCGCTGCGCTTTTGGACATCGTGCGGTTACAGCCGCATCACCCGCATCCGCGGCGAACACGAAAACGGGGAAAGCAAGCCGCCTGTGGTCGAACTGCAAAAGAGTCTGAGCACCAACGAGCGCGGGAAGAGCAGCGCCGCCGCCTAAACCCGGCGGAACATCACCCCAGGCGCTGGTCGCACTGGCTGCGGTAACCGCAGCCGGAGCAGCGCTGCGGCTCGTCGTGCGAGCGGCGCTGCTCCTTGTGCCCGGCAGCGTGCATTTCCTCGATCAGCGCCAGCAGCTCGCGCTCTGCCTGGGGCGTGTAATCGACGGCAAAGCTGCGGTTGCGGTAGCGCAAAATTCCATACGGCGGGCGCACGCCCATCCCGCGCTCGACCAGCAGGCAGTACGCCATCAATTGAAAGACGTGTCCGGGGTGCGGCTGCGCCGGCGCCCAGCCGCTTTTGACCTCCACCGGGATGACCGCCTGGCCCTCGCGCACCAGGTAATCCGGTTTGCCGGTCAGCATGGTTTGCGCGTCGAACAGGGCGCGTTCCGGCTCGCCGATGACCTTCGGGTCGCTGTACAGCACCCGTCCGGGGGGCAACCCGCTGCGGCGCTGCTGGCGCGCGCCCAGCCAGAGCAGCACAACGGCTGCCAGCGCCAGAATCAAGCCAAGCCAGAACGCCATTCGCCGCTCAATCGAACAGCAGCATCGTCAGCCCAACCGCCAGCGCCACCAGCGCGGCGCTGAGCAGCAGCCAGCCAAGCAGGCGCAGCAGGCGCGCCGTGAGTACACCGCGCGCGTGGGCGTGGTGGGTCAGCGTGCCCTGCAGCAGCACGGCTTCATTCTCAGAGGGCAGCTCCTGGCGCTGGAACCACCAGGCGCGCTTGCAGTACAGGTACGCCCCAATCTCCGAGGCACGCAGCGTGCGGTTCATGTCCGCTTTCCGTCCGCCAGATAACTGGTCGCCCGCTCGATGGCTTGCTGCAAGCGTTCCTCGCGCAGGCTGAGCGTCAGGTCGGCGCGGGTGCGCTCGACAATCCCGCGCACCAAGTCGGTCTGGCGGCGCAGCCCGTTGGTCAGCGCATCGGGGTAATCCACCGTCACCAGCAGGTTGTAGATCTCGTCCATCCATGCCAGCAGCCGCTCGGCTTCGCCGGAATAGCCCTGGCGCAAAATATCCAGGCAGCGGCGGCGCAGTTCGCCGGTCACCTCCGCCATGCCGTTCAGGTAAGTGGCGTAGCCCACCCCCAGCGCCTCGCTGGACGGCAGGTCGCGGTGCTCGATGATGGCACAGGTCAGGTTGGCTTCGACGTATTCCTTGAGCGCGTCCTGGGTGTAGCCGGCATAGAGCAGCACCGGGTAGTCCGCCAGCAGGCTGTTGAGCGCGGCGGTAATCGCTGCGGCTTCGCGCAGGTTTTGGTGGGCGGGGTCCATCTCGCTGCGATGAATGGCGCGGATGGTGTTGGCGCACAGGCGGGTCAACTGGCGGGCTTGCAGCAGCGCCTGCTCGCGCGCCTGGTTAACCGCTTCGAACATCTGGTGAACGCGGGTGTTGAGATCGCTCAAATCCGGCATGGCGGCTTAGCCTGTCTCCGGCGTATCGCCGGGATGCAGGCGGCGGAACAGATCGCCCGCCAGACCCGGGTCGCCTTGCGGAATGGTGATTTCGCCAAAACTGGCTTCGTAGCGGGCAAGGTTTTCGGCAAAGGCGCGCAGGAACAGCTTGGCGCCGACCGGCGACATGAGAATGCGCGAGCGGATCAGGTTGCGCGCCTGGGCAGGCAGCACCTGGACGAAATCGAGGACGAAATCGGTCGGGGTGTGGCTGATACGCACCACGTTGCTATACACCGGCTGCAGATCCTCGGGTAGTTCCATCGGGATGCCCGCCGCGGGGCGGTTGGTGGGGGTGCTCATGGCAACCGCTGTCCGTTAAAAGGGAATTTCATCGCCGGCGTCCATTTCGGGCAGGTCTTCGCCGCCGGCTTCGCCTTCCATCTCGCCGCGCGCGGAGAGGAAGCGCACCGTGTTGGCGGTGACGTCGTACGAAGCGCCCGAGGTGCCGTCGCTGCGCGACCAGATGCGCGGTCCGCCGGTGGCAGCGTCCGGCACCAGCCGCCCTTCGATCAAGACCTTGCTGCCCTTGCGCAGGTACTGGTTGCAGGTCTCTGCCTGCTTGCCCCACACCGAAACCCGAAACCAGATGGTCTCCTTGATTTTTTGACCGTTCTGACCGGTGTACTGCCGGTTGGAAGCCACATTGAAACTGGTAACCGGTTGACCGCTGGGGGTATAGCGCATTTCCGGGTCACGCCCCAAATTTCCAACGATGATGATGGTGTGGTACATGGTATCTCCTGAATATCCAGACAAAATGGAAAACCTAATCGTATTGTACACGAAATTCCCCACCGGTTTTGAACGCGAAGGGGTTGAATTTTGGGGCAGGCGGCGGCTGCCTTCAGGGCTGGGGCGTGACGGTGGGCGGGCGGGTCGGGGTGGGAATCAGCGAGCGGTCCAGCGACCAGACCGCCAGGTCGTCGAAACTGACCGTCAGGGGCGGGTCACCGGCGGCGCGCACAAACACGCCCACCCGCCCGCTCTGCCACAAGCCGTCCCGTGCGCCGAACTGCTCGACGCCGTCGATATACAAGCGCATCTGCGCGCCGTACATCCACACCCCCAGGCGCAGGTCAGCGCCCGCACCGGGCGGCACCTGCGGCGATTCGATCCAGTCCTGCACCAGGGCAATTGCGCCTTGCTTAACCTTCTCCAGCCGGGTGCGCCCGTCGCAGGTGAGCACCCAGCGGTAATAGTTCCATTCGTCGCTGGCGCGCAGCAGCAGCCCGTACTGGTCGGCGGCGCGGCACAGGCTGGGGCTGGCGGTGAATTCCAGGTAGAAATCGTCCAGCGGCGGTGCCTTGCGCAGCCCAACCAGGTAGCCCTTGGTGGATGCCACCGCCAGGGTCAGGTCGTCCAACCCGTATGCCACGCTGCCAATGCTGGTGCGGCTGGTTGCCCATTCGTCGCGGCTGGTAAAGTCGTCGCTCACGATCAGTTGTTCAATGCCCAGCTGCGGGGTCGGCGTGGGAACGAATTCGACCGTCGGCTGGGGGGTGCGGGTGGGCGTGGGCGGGAACCAGACAATCGTCGCGGTAACCGTCGGCGTGGGGGGAGGGGTGGCGCTCGGCTCGGCGGGCAGGTCGCCGCCCAGGGCAGACGAGCAGGCTGCCACCGCCCCCGCCAGGACAATACACAGCGACAGCAGGAGGAACAAGCGGCTCACAGCGGGACGTCCACCACCTGTTCGCGTTCCGGTCCGACCGAAAGACGGCGCACCGGCGCGCCGCAGAACTCGCTCAAGCGCTGGGCGTATGCCTGCGCGGCGGCGGGCAGGTCGTCCCAGCGGCGCACCTGGGTGACCTCTTCGTCCCAGCCGGCAAGTTCCTGGTAAACCGGCTCGTAGGGTTCAAGGCATCTGGGTCCCATCGGCAGCTGTTCGATGATCGCCGCGCCGGACTGGTAAGCGGTGCTCAGGCGCAAATTGCTCAAACCGCTGAGAATATCCATTTTGGTGACCATCAGCTCGGTCACGCCGTTGACGCGCAGCGCGTAACGCAGCAGCACGCCGTCCAGCCAGCCTACCCGGCGCGGGCGGCCGGTGGTGGTGCCGAACTCGTCCCACGGGTTCTTGCCGCTGCCGCGCAGCCGCTCGGCGGTTTTGCCGAATACCTCGGTCGGGAAGGGTCCCGCCCCCACGCGGGTCTGGAAAGCCTTGGTCACCCCAATCACGCGGTCGACCGGGGCAATGCCCACCCCCAGCCCGACCAGCGCGCCGGGCGCGGTGGCGTAGGAGCTGGTCACATACGGGTAAGTGCCGTGATCGATATCCAGCAGGGTGCCCTGCGCGCCTTCGGCAAGCACGCGCCTGCCCTGCCCCAGCGCCTGGTGTACCAGCCAGCCGGTATCGGCGATATAGGGGATCATCAGCGCGGCGTATTTGGCGTATTCGCGCGCCACAGTCACCTCGTCCAGCGGCTCGGCGTGGTACATGCCAACCAGCATGGTGTTGATCTCCTCGACGTGGCGCTTCATCTTGTGCTGGAAAGATTGCGGGTCGAGCATGTCCTCCATGCGCAGCCCGTTGCGCGAGGTCTTGCCGGCATACGCCGGACCAATGCCGCGCCCGGTGGTGCCAATTTGCCCCTGCCCGCGTGCCGCCTCCTGGGCGGTATCCAGCGCGCGGTGCGCCGGGGTAATCAAATGCGCGGCGTAGGAAATGCGCAGCCGCTCCGGGCTGGCGGGCACGCCGGCGCTTTGCAGCATCTCCACCTCGTTGACAAAGTTCACCGGGTTAATCACCATGCCGTTGCCCATCACCCCGATGGTGTGGGGGTGGATGATGCCGGATGGGATCAGGTGCAGCTTGAAAGTGCGGCTGCCGACCGTGACCGTATGTCCGGCGTTATCGCCGCCGTTGAAGCGCGCCACAATGTCCGCCTGGGCAGCCAGCAGATCGACAATCCGCCCTTTGCCTTCGTCCCCCCACTGGGTACCAATTACAATATCGAGCGGCATGGCGGATGACCTCCTGCAAGTTGGTTTGGACACGGTGATTGCATTGCAAACCGATTATACCCGCTTCACCGGCACGTTTTTAGTGACAGTTATCCTGACCTGCCTGCTCATCCGCCAATTTATGGCATACTACAGCCCGCGCTCGATCACCGCCCACCCGGTGCAATTGCGGAAACGACCGCGAGAGTGTTCGGAGATATCTGCGCCCCGCCCGATGGCGAACGGTGGACGGACTTGGAAAAAATTGCGGCAGCGCGCGATATGTTATAATCGCTGCTATGAGCAGCACACCCCAAACCCGCCGTTGGATCGTTCTGGTCGCGTTTTTGATCTTCCTGGGCGTGATTTTCAGCCTGAGCCTGCCGCAGGGCGCCGCCCCGCAAGCGCAGGTATTATATTTCACCCCCACCCCGAACGAAAACGGACAGATTTTTTACACCATCAAAGGCGGGGATACCTGCATCAGCGTCTCGCTGCTCAACCAGATTTCTCTCGATCAACTGCGCCAGCTGAACAACCTGGACGCCGCCTGCGTGTTGATCACCGGCAACCAGCTGCTGCTTGGCACAGTCGAGCCGCAGCCCACCAGCCCCGGACCGCTGCCCACCGAAACCGCGCTGCTGCCTTCGCCCACCCCGTTTCGCGGCACCGGGCGGGTGTGCATTGTCCTGTTCGATGACCTCAACGGCAACGCCTTGGCAGAAAGCGGCGAAGCCGCCATCCCCGACGGGGCAATCAGCATCAGCGACCGGCTGGGGCGGGTTTCGCTGACCGGGCAAACCAGCGAAAGCATCGACAGCCCGACCTGCTTCGAGGCGCTGGAAGAGGGCGATTACAACATCAGCGTCGCCATCCCGCAGGGTTACAACCCAACCACGCAGTTAAACTACGCGCTAAAAGTCAGCGCGGGCGACAATTCGCTGCTCGATTTTGGCGCGCAGCTGAGCGCGCAGGCAGCCCCGGCCCCGGTCGCCGAGGGCGGGCGCTCGCCGCTGCTGGCAGTATTTGGGGGGATCATCCTGCTGGCGGGAGTCGGGCTGGCGGTGTATGCCCGGTTGCTGGCGCGCCGGTAAGAACATCCCGCTGCCGGAACTTTATGCGGACGGCGCCCGTTTAACCAGGAGCAAACCATGGCAACGCTTCACACCTCCAACGTGATCGTGCAGCGACGAGGTGCGCGCACGCGCGTTTTACCAGCAAACCCTGCGCCTGCCGTTTAACGGTGAGGAGCCGTATGCCCTGCTCTTCCGCCTGAACAACGTGATGCTGCGGGTGTCCAAGGTCAACGGGTTCACCCCGGCGCCGTTTACCGTGCTGGGCTGGGCGGTGACCGACCTGAACGCCGAAATGCAAGCCCCGGCAGCAACCTGCTCTCGCTGACTCAGTTTGCTTGATGCGCCAGGCGGTGCAGGATGGGCAGCGCCGCCTGCAGCGCGCGGGCGCGGTGGCTGATGCGGTTCTTGACCGCCTCGCTCAGCTGCGCCATGGTCTGCCCGCAGTGCGGGATGTAGAACAGCGGGTCATAGCCAAAGCCGCCGCTGCCGCGCTCTTCGGGGATGATAAAACCGTCGCAGCGCCCCTCGGCGAATTGAAGGCTTCCATCCAGCGCGGCGATTGCCACCGTGCAGTGAAAGTGCGCCCGCCAGCCCGGTTCGTCCGCCGGGTGGGGAATGCCCGCCAGCCGCTGCAGCAGGTAGGCGCGGCGGTCGGCATCGCGCGCGTTCGCCAGCGGGGCGTAACGGGCGGAGCGCAGCCCCGGCTCGCCGCCCAGCGCATCCACCTCCAGCCCAGAATCGTCCGCCAGCGCGGTCAGGCGGCTGGCGCGCGCATACGCCAGCGCCTTGAGCGCGGCGTTCTCGGCGTAGGTGCTGCCGGTTTCGTCCACCTCCAGCGCCAGGCAAAGGTCGGCGGGCAGCAGCAGCTCGAACGCCGGATGGGCAAGGATGGCTTGCATTTCGTGCAGTTTGCCGGGGTTGGAGGTTGCGATCAGTAATTTCATGGTAATACCTTTGATTTTTATTAAATTAATCTTAATAACTTGACTAGTCCGGTTTGGCGTGCTATAATGAAGTAACCCGGTATTATACCTACGATTAACGACCTGTGACGCATCCTCGTTATCCTTTGCGGATCAATATTGGCTTTTTATTAAATCAGCCAATAGGAACCTACCGAGATTTTTCCTTTGATCTCCCGGAGGTTCATTTATCCACCGATTTCGAGGTCACTCAATTCAACGGCAGCGCCCATATCAGCCGCACGCCCCAGGGGCTGCTGGTCGAGGCAGATTTTACCGGTTTTCTGATCCAGGAATGCGTCCGTTGTCTCGAAGACTTCACTCAATCCTTGCGCACCCATTATACCGAGTTGTTCACCTTCCGTTTTCGCCGCAACGTGGAAACGGACCTGATCGTTCCCGACGATGGGCACATCAACCTGGCGCCGCTCACCCGCGACTACCTGCTGCTGGAGCTGCCGATCAAGCCGATTTGCAGACCCGAATGCAGGGGCTTGTGCCCGGTTTGCGGGATGAACCTGAACGAAACCGTGTGCGAACATCACTTGCAGGTGCAGGAGGACTAGCACCGGCTGCACGCCGCGAGCAATCGCCGGCAAACGCGAGGTCTGGCTTTCGAATCGAACTTTTTTCAATTTTCCGGATTGTATATGCCCATCAGAGGCAGCGTGCGCGTGATATCCCTCACGACGCAGGGGGTAACTTGTGTGCCCGTTCGGGCATGATCAGCGGGGTGATTAAGACAGGAGGGAGATTGTGAGTAATCCGGGCAGACGCAAAAAGAGTACCGAAAAGATTCGCTTGTTGCTGGAAAAAGCCGATATTCAGGGCTATCTGACCAGCGAGGACCTGATCGAGGTCTACCCAGACGCGGGACAGGACGTGGAGCGCTACCACACCATCGTCGGCGTGCTGCGCCGGCGCGGGGTGGAATTCTACGACCCCGATCAGGACACCACCCACAACGAGGAAGACCTGCACCTGGAAGGCGAGAGCGATTACAGCGCCTACCTTTCCGGCGAATCCTTTTCCAGCGACGACACCATCGGGTTGTATCTGAAGGATATGTCGCGCGTACCGCTGTTGAGCAGCGAAGAGGAGATTGACCTGGCAAAGCGCATCGAACGCGGACGCCAGGCGCAGCGCGAGCTGGAAAAACTCAACGGGCGCACGCCCGCCGCGCAGCGCCGCGAGATGGAGTACAAGCTTAACGACGGGCTGCTGGCGCGCGAACACCTGATCAAAGCCAACACCCGCCTGGTGGTCAGCATCGCCAAGCGCTACATGGGCCGCGGCGTACCCTTCCTCGACCTGATTCAGGAAGGCAACCTGGGCTTGATGAAGGCGGTCGAGAAGTTCGAATACCGGCGCGGCTTCCGCTTTTCCACCTACGCCACCTGGTGGATCCGCCAGACGATCAGCCGCTCGATAGCCGACCAGGGGCGCACCATCCGCGTGCCGGTACACATGGTCGACCGCATCCGCCAGTTGTACCGCCGCACCCACGAGATGGAGCAAAAACTAGGGCGCGCGCCCAACAACGAGGAGCTGGCTGAGGTACTGGGCGTGCCGTCCGACAAGGTGGACTGGATGATGCGCGTTTCGTGGCTGCCGCTTTCGCTGGAAAGCCCGATCAACGACGACGACGAGGACTCCGAGCTGGGCATGTTCGTCGAGGATCACGTCACCCCTTCGCCGATTCAGACCGCCTACAGCAACATGCTGCGCAAGAAGATCGAAGCCGTGCTGGAAACGCTGCCGCCGCGCGAGGCGCGCATCCTGCGCCTGCGCTACGGGCTGGAAAACGGCCACCAGTACACGTTGGAGGAAGTTGGGCAAAAGTTCGGACTGACTCGCGAGCGCATCCGCCAGATCGAAGGCAAGGCGCTGCGCCGCCTGCGCCACCCGCGCCGCTCGCGCCAATTAAAGGAATACCTGCTCTAACCGCCGGGCGTCAGCCCCCGCTCATCGGCAGCAGAAAGACGACCCGGTCGCCATCCTGCAGGCGGTAGGAGCGGCTTGCCGCGCGCCCGTTGACCATCACCGGCAGCAGGCGCAGCGCCAGCGGCGGACGGGCAAGCCGCAGCAGGTCGCTCACCCGGCTGCCAGCCGGCAGTTCCAGCCAGCCCTCGGCGTTTTGACCGGGCAGATCGAACGGCGCCGCCACGCGCACGCGCACGACCTCAGCCGCCATCATCGTCCTGCGGCGGCGCGCCGCTGGCGGCATCCCAGCCCATTGCCTGCCAGAATTCACGCCGTAGCGCGTACAGGTCGTAGGCGCGCCCTTTAAGCGGACCGCGCCCAACAGGCGGGTCGCCGTGGATCAGCGGCGGGGCGGTCACCTGCGCCGGCCAGATGCCATGCTTAAAGTTAAAGCGCATGCGCAGCGACTGCACCTGCCGCCCGATCTCCATATATTCGTCCGGGCTGCGCTGCCAGCCAGTGGCGGCGTTGAGGTATTCGAACAATGCCAGGTTGTCCACGCCCATGTGCGCGCCGAAGGTGCAAAAGCCGCCGCCGTCGATGACCGATTTGACCATCGCGCAGGCAGCCATTTTCAGCCCATTGTCGCCGCCGGGCTGTTCCATTTTGCGGCTGTCGTAGGCTGCCGGGACGGGCGGCGCCCAGGAGACGCGGCTCCACAGTTTGAGCAGCTCGTAGGTCAGGTGCGAACCGGTGTTGTGCCGGGCGGGGGTCGGGTCACCGGCGTAGAGCATGCCGTAGCCGGGGTCGAGGCGCGGATCGTGCATGGGCAGTTCCTGCCCGCCGATGTGCATGGCGTATTGTGCGCTGCCGCGCCCAAGGCGTTCCGCCGCCCGGCGCACGCCGTCCGCCAGCAGGTCGCCGAGTCCCTCGCGGCGCACCATCTGCTGCGCCAGGCGGCGGATGGCAGCCGCGTCGCCCCAGGTCAGGCGCAGCCCGCCGGTGTCGGACTCGTCGATCAGCCCGGCTTCGAAGCAGTTGAGCGCAAAGGCAATCGTGCTGCCGGCGCTAATCGAATCCATCCCGGCGCGGTTGAACAGCTCGTTGAGGTAAAAGATGGTCTCCAGGTCGGGGTTGCCCAGCAGCGGGCCCAGCGCGGCGGTGGTCTCGTATTCCGGGCGGTGGGTTTCGGGGTACTCGCCCTCCAGGTTGTTGATCGCCCCGCAGCCGAGCGGGCAGGCGTAGCAGTGGTATTTCTTGCGCTCGCTGCGGATGAGCGCAGCGGCGCTGATGCTGCTGCTGGGGAAACTGCCGGGCTCGCCGCGCCAGTTGCGCAGCGGCGCGTCGCCGGTTAGCACAGCCACTTCGTTGCCGGAGGCGGTACCCCACTTGCGCAGCGGCGGCAGGGTCATCAGACCGTCCTTACGGAAGGCGGTGCGCGATTTGGACATCAGCCAGCCGGCGATGGGCAGCATCCACGAGCGCAGCGGCGGCTCGCCTTTGGGCATTAGCCCGGCGATGGACTTGTTCAGGCGGCGCATCTCCTCTGGCTGGGCAGTGCGCACCGGCTGGCTGCCCACCAGCACGACCGCCTTGAGGTTCTTACTGCCCATCACCGCGCCCAACCCGGAGCGGGCGGCAATCCGCCCGCGGTCGTTGACGATGCCAGCGATCAGGGCGCGCTTTTCGCCCGCTATGCCAATGCAGGCGGTGCGGGCTTTCCTGCCGTGCCGCTCGCCCAGAATTTGCTCGCAGACCAGCGCGTCCAGCCCCCACAGGTCGGCCGCGGAATGAAATTCAACCGTTTTGCCGTCGATCAACAGGTAGATTGGCTGCGGCGCGGCGCCGGTAAAGAAAATGCCGTCGTAGCCGCACTGCTTGATGGCTGGGGCAAAGTTACCGCCGCAGTTGGAATCGCCCCAGCCGCCGGTCAGCGGCGACTTGCCGACCGCCATCCAGCGCCCGGCGAACATCGCGCCGCTGCCAACCAGGATGCCGGCGACAAAGCCGAGGATGTTGTCCGCGCCGAGCGGGTCAGCCGCGGCGGGGATGCGCTCCAGCAATCGCTGAACGCCCAGCCCGGCGCCGCTCAACACGCGCTGGTAGAGCGCGTCCGGCATGTTTTCCTCCTGCCAGGTCTGGCGGGTCAGATCGACCCACAGAATTTTTCCGCAGTAGCCGTTCATCTGCGCTGTGCCTCCCCGGTGTGGAAATTGTGGAGCGGTATTATTGTATCCAATATCCGCCCGCCCGGCGGCAAAAAACGGTCAAATATCGCCGCCGCGCCGGTTCGCTGCCGCCCAAGCGCGTTGACGATGATCGCTCCGCGAGGGTGGACAGATCGGGCAGGCTGAAAATCCAACCGGCGGCGCATTCGCGGGTAAAATAGCACAATGCTTCCCAACCGCATTTACTTCGGCGACAACCTTCCAATCTTGGGCGCGCTGCCCACGCAGAGCGTCGAGCTGATCTACATCGACCCGCCGTTCAACACCGGGCGGGTGCAACAGCGGGTGCGCCTGCACACCCGCAGCGACGGCAATGGTGACCGGGTGGGGTTCGGCGGGCGGCGCTACCGCACCGAGCGACTGGGGGCACAGTCCTACGCCGACATTTTCGACGACTACCTGGCGTTCCTTGAGCCGCGCCTGCGCGAAGCCCACCGCCTGCTGCAAGCCAACGGCAGCCTGTACTTCCACATCGACTACCGCGAGGTACACTACTGCAAAGTGCTGCTCGACCGCATCTTCGGGCGCGACGCGTTCCTCAACGAGATCATCTGGGCGTATGATTACGGCGGGCGCACGCGGCGCAAATGGCCGCCCAAGCACGACAACATCCTGTGGTACGCCAAAGACCCGGCAGACTACATCTATAATGTGGACGAGATCGAGCGCATCCCCTACATGTCTCCTGCCCTGGTGGGGGCAGAAAAAGCTGCGCGCGGCAAGCTGCCCACCGACACCTGGTGGCATACCATCGTCCCGACCAACAGCCGTGAGAAGACCGGCTACCCAACCCAGAAACCGCTCGGCATTGTGCGGCGCATCGTCCAGGCTTCCTCGACGCGCGGCGGGCGGGTGCTGGACTTTTTCGCCGGCAGCGGCACGACCGGCGCCGCCTGCCTGGAACTGGGGCGCTGCTTCACCCTGATCGATAACAACCCGCAGGCGCTGGCGGTGATGCGCGCGCGCTTCGCCGGGGTGGACGGCATCCAGTGGGTGGAAGACCCCCTCCCCGGCGCGGAGATGCGCTGAATGGCAGTATCTGAATCTAACAGGGAAGCCCCGCCAAGATCAGGCGGGGACAACCGCGCGGCGCAGCTGCTGGACGGCGTGCGCGATACCCTGCCGCTGCTGGTGGGAATTGTCCCATTCGGGATGATCTACGGCGTGCTGGCGGTTAAAGCCGGCATCCCGCCCGCCGCCGCCCAGGCAATGTCCGCCATCCTGTTTGCCGGTTCATCGCAGTTCATGATCGTCCAATTGGTGGGCGCAGGGACACCCTGGCTGGTGGTGGTCGCCACCGCCTTCATCGTCAATCTGCGCCACGCGCTGTACTCTGCCTCGCTGGCGCCGCACCTGCGCCGCCTGCCGGCAGCCTGGAAGGGACTGCTGGCGTACGTGTTAGTGGACGAAGCCTACGCGATTGGCATCACCCGCTACGAACACGGGGGCGCGCCGGGCGGGCGGCACTACTACCTGCTGGCAGCCGGGCTGGCGGTGTGGGTGTGCTGGCAAACCAGCACCGCGCTGGGCATTTTCCTCGGCGCGCAGATCCCGGCCAGCTGGTCGCTGGATTTCACCCTGGCGCTGACCTTCATCGCGCTGGTGGTACCGGCGCTGCGCAACCGCCCGGCGGCGCTCGCCGCGGCGGCTGCCGGGCTGACCGCCGTGGCTGCCCACGAGCTGCCCTACAAGTTTGGGCTGATCTTGGCGGCATTGGCGGGGATTGGGGTTGGTCTATGGAGCGAACGGCAGTGGCGCAAACCTGGTTGATCATCGTGCTGGCTGGGCTGCTGACCTACGCCGTGCGGCTGTCGTTCATCGCGCTGCACGGGCGCTGGCAGCCGCCCGCGCTGTTCCAGCGTGCGCTGCGCTACGTCCCGCCGGCGGTGCTGAGCGCAATCATCCTGCCGGAAATGCTGCTGCTGGACGGGCAGATGCTGTTCAGCCCGCTCAACCCGCGCCTGCTGGCGGGCATCATCGCCATCCTGGTTGCCTGGCGCAGCCGCAGCACCCTGCTGACCATCCTGACGGGCATGCTGGCGCTGTACGCGCTCCAGGCTCTGCTGGGGTAGCCCCGCCCAACCCTGGCGGGGTAGCCCCGCCCAACCCTGGCGGGGTAGCCCCGCCCAACCCGATCCCTGCCGTCGCCATCGCGCTGATCGGCGCGGGGTTGGCTTTTTCCCGCCTGGCGTAGACCAAAGACAATCACAGCATAAGGAAGGGGAATGGCTTGTTGTATCTCTTTTAACCAGGTGCGTTCGATCCCGGTGTCGCGCGCCGCAGCACGCGCAGCGCGCGCAAGGTGACCCACGGGTTGGGCTGCTTTTTGACGCCAAAATCCAGCCAGGTCTTGCCGCTGTAATCGTATTCCAGCGTCCAGCGCCCCTGCCGGTCCTGTTTATCGCGGATCAGCGCCAGGGTGCGCGCCAGGCGCGCATCGCCGCCGCAGCCGAGTGCGACCAGCGCCTCGGCGATTTGCAGCAGGTCGGTGACGTAGAAGACCGGGAAGCCGAACTTCCACCAGTTCTGGCTTGGCTTGTCGCTGAACCCGCTGGGGTAGGCAGCCTCAGCTGGTTCGACGCTGAACAGGAAATCCACCCCGTGCCGGATGGCGCGCTCGACCAGCGGCGTGCGCTGCGCGGCATCCAGTTTGCCCAGCGCCAGCATCACCTTGGCGGCGCCCCAGGCGCACGGCAGTTTGTTGTTCGCGCCGCAGGCAAAAGTTGCGCCGCACTTGCCGGCGTAGTAGCGCAGGGCAGCCTGGCGGTCGCTGGCAGGGGCAATGCCCTCACCGGTGACGCTGCGCGCCAGCCAGTCGAACGCCTGCTCCAGGCGGGCGTCCTGGCAGCCCATTTCCACCAGCGCCCAGCACAGGTTGCCCTGCAGGCAGTCCGCCGTGGCGGAGGGCGCGCCGGATGCGCTGAACTGCCCTTGCCCGGTCAGGGCATGGTCGAGCACGTAGCCGCAGGCGCGCCCGATGCGTTCGTCCTCCTCCACCCGCGCCCCCAGCTGCGCCAGCAGCAGCATTGCCCACACGGTCGAGCGGTACTTGGGGTTATAGCCCGCGCCCGGCTGCACCCAATAGCCCTGCGGAGCCATTGCCTCCAGCACCAGCGCGATCGGACCCTGTTGGTGCGCCAGCCGGCGGGCGGCGCGCAGCTGCGCATCCGCCTCGCTTAACCCCGTCAGGTCGCGCAGCGCCAGGTAGCGCACCCCCGGCGAATCCGCTTCCAACAGCCAGGCGAACGCGGAGTGGCTGTACTGATTCAGCCCGGACATCTTCACCTCCTTGCCAACAAACCGGCGGTGGTCCGTACAACACGGTGTGTATTCATTATAGCCCGTCCGAGGCGTATTGGTGCAGCCAGTTGCTACCCGCCCCGGCGCGCCAGCGGGTGATCCTCGCGCTGCAAGCCCTTTGACAGGCTGGCAAGACGCATGCAAGCATTGCGAGCCGCATCAGGGCGAAGCAATCGCCTGCTGTGCTGCACGTCAACGCCGCAGACCGGGCAGGAACACCGCCAGCGCCAGCGCGACCAGCAGCGCCGCCGGCGCAATCCGGTGCACGGTCAACAGGGCAGCCTGGTCGAGCTTGCCCGCGCTCATCAACGCGCCGCTGACGAACAAACCAATCACCGCCAGCGCGGCGATCCCCAGCGCGGCGATCAGCAGCCCGTCCGGGCTGGCCGCGCGCAGCAGGCGCAGCGCTTCCAGCACGCTGAGCACCACCACAGCCAGCGCGACCAGTTTGTGCACATTGAACAGCACGCCGTTGTAGGGCTTGCCCAGCCGGCTTAAACCAATACCCAGTCCTACGGTCAATACAAAGCCCGCAGCGGGCGCAATCCATCGGGTTGCCATTTCCATCTTCGTCATCCTTTTTCACACAGCAAATGAAGTCATTCTGATCATAGCCCAATGGGGGCGCGCTGCCTATGACATTTGCTGTAATATTTTGTGTCATTTAATGCAAACCTGGTTTATCATTGGGTTGTGAGCCGCCTGCCCGAACCGATCACGGTTTCCTTGTCGGTCTTGAACCAGATGTTCCTCTATCTGACCCATCTTCAGGTGGACATCGACGCTTATTTGCGCTCGATCGGCGTCAACCCGGCGGAGGTGTGTGCACCCGACGCGCGCATCCCGATCGAAACCTACCTGCTCATCCAGGATGAAGCCGCGCGCTATGTCAACGACCCGTACTTCGGGCTGCACATGGGCGAATATGCCCAAGCCGGTTCGTGGTCAATCCTCGGCTACATCATGATGAACTGCAAAACACTCGGCGAAGCGTTCGAAAAATCGGCGCGCTACGCACGCATCATCGGCAACCTGATCGAAGCGCGCGCCGAACTGTGTTTCAACAAAATTCACGTGGTTTACTTCACCCCGCCGCATGCGCCCGCCATGTCGCGCCACTGCTTCGAATCGACCTTTTCCAGCAGCGTGAGCATGATGCGCAGCCTGACCGGCATGCCGCTCAACCCGCTGGAAGTGGGTTTCATCTACCCGCCGCCCGAAGCGACCGCCGAGTACAACCGCGTGTTTAATTGCCCGGTGCACTTCAACCAGAAGGATAACTGGCTCAACCTGGATTGGAGCATCGTCAATCTGCCGGTGCGCATGGCAAACCCCAGCCTGCTGGAACAGTTCGAACAGTACGCGCGCGACTTCCTGGTGGAGATGGAGCGCAAAGACGAGACCACCCGCGCCGTGACGCGCATCATCCTCGCCCGCCTGGACGACGAATCGCTCT
Source organism: Bellilinea sp. (assembly GCA_037442545.1). Lineage (GTDB taxonomy): Bacteria > Chloroflexota > Anaerolineae > Anaerolineales > Anaerolineaceae > Bellilinea. Next base: position 21,045 of record JBBIQB010000004.1, on the reverse strand, counting down.
CCATCGAAAAAGTCGCAAGGGAGTTGGCGCTCAGCGTGCGCACGCTGCAAATGCGGCTGGACGATGAGGGGGTGGTGTTCAGCGACCTGCTGCGCGACATCCGCCAGCGGCTGGCGAAGAAATACCTGCGTGAAAACTACTCGGTGGAGCAAATTACCTACCTGCTCGGCTTCTCCGAGCCGAGCGTGTTCCGCAAAGCCTTCAAGAAGTGGTCCGGGGTCACCCCGCGCGAATACCGCCAGGGAGCCGCCCCCTGAAGCGGCTTGCCTAGAGGATGTCCTCCAGCAGGGGCATCTCCACATCGCGGAAACCGGGCGCCGTCACCCGCAGCACCGGCGGGGTGAAGAAGCGCACCCGCTCCCGTTCGCCGTTCTCCAGGCGGATGCCGAAGGTGATCTTGGGATTGAGCGTCGCGGTGATCACAGCGATCCCGGCGGCATCCGTTGTCGCGCCGAGAGTTTGCGCTGTTCCGCTGGCGTTGAAATTGCGTATGGTCACCGCCGCGCATGCCACCGGCAGCCCGCTGGCGGAATTGCGCACCGAGATGGTGTAGGGCACATTGACCGCCGAGCACGGCGGGGGCGTAATGTCAACCCTCAGGTTGCCCGGCAGCGCCAGCACGCCGGGACCGTGGGCATCGGAGATTGCCGCCTGCACCGCCACCCCAGCCGGCGTGACCGTCACCCGCCGCGCACCCAACAAAATTGTTAACCAATTCGGTCCAATTTAATGGCATAATACCGCTAGCCGTATTCTTCAGCAACGCAGGGGGCGCGCCGCCGCTCCTTACTCATTTAAGTACGCGCGCCGTCTGGCAGGGGAAAGCGCCTGCCAGCGCACGGGTGAACCACCATGACCAAATTCTGGCGAATTCTCACGCTGATCCTGATTGTAAGCCTGCTGCCGCAGCCGGCCGCCGCCCAGCAGATCAGCGATGATACCACCCTGTTTTTGCCGCTGGTGTACCGCAACCACAACCCGCTCTCCTCCGGGCGGACGGTCAACGCGGCTTATCTCAATGTACCCGACATCACCGCCACCCGCTTTTACCAGATGTCCATTTTCTGGCTGGGCAGAATCAGCCCGGCGGATAATTACACCGACGCGCGCATTGCCTTCAACGACACCGAACTGACCCTGTACACCGCCAGTTTCGACCGGCGCATCTGGTATAACCCGCAGCCGGGCAACGGCAGGCTGGAGGATTGGGACGCCATAACCCTGCTGCTGCACACCGAAAGCGCCGCGCCGGGCGCTCCAGGCGGACAGTCGTACCGCTTTGTGGTGCAGTTCAATCCCCTTTCCGCCGGTGCGCCGGTCCCTGCCGGCTGGAAAGCCGCCTACCGCGGCAACGGCGGCGCCTGGCAGGCGCAGTCGATTCCCTTCGAAGCCCGCACCGGGTGGCGCGGCAGTTTTCCCAACAACGGCAATGACGACCGCGGCTGGTCGATCACCTTTCGCATTCCCTACGCCAGCCTGGGGCTGGCTAAACCGGCGGACGGGACGCGCTGGCACATGGCATTGATCACCCACGACCGCGACAGCCAGGCAGGTCCGCCGGGAACCTCGTTTACCTGGCCCGAGGCAGCCGACCCGGCAGCGCCCGACAGCTGGGGCAATCTGGGCTTTGGGCTGCCGGTATATGCCCCACCGCCGGCTGCCAACCTGCGCACGCTGCTGATCCGCGAGGGCGAGAACGGTGCCAGCGTCCCCGACGCCGCGGTGGGTGGCACCATCGGCAACCAGTGCCCGGGCGATTCCTACCACATCTGGAATGAGTGGGCAAACCTCAATTACGCCAACGAAAACAGCACCATCATCCAGAACCAGGCTGACGTTGCCGACTGGCCGTGTTTCTCCAAGTATTTCGTCACCTTCCCGCTGGACGGCATCCCGCCCGGCAAGGTGATTCGCTCGGCGCGGCTGGTGATGCACCACTGGGGCGGTTCGGGCAGCATCAACGACCCCGACCCCGCCAAACGTCCGAACGCCTCCTTTATTCACGCCTTCAGCATCCGCGAGGACTGGCAGGAAAACAGCATTACCTGGAACAACGCCCCGCTGGCGCAGGAGAACCTGAGCGTGCTGCGGGTGGAGGTGTTTAACATTTCCCAAGGCTACGACTGGCCCGGCGCGGCGCGCGAATGGGACGTCTCCGCCGCGGCAGCCGGCGCCTACCAAAACGGCGCGCCGCTGCGCCTGGCTTTGTACAGCTCCGACAGCGGTTACCACAGCGGTAAATACCTGTCCGCCTCCGAAACCGGAGACTGGAACAGCGCCGGCCGCCCGACGCTGCTGGTCGAATACGGCGACCCGTGAATAGCACCGGGCTTATTTGCGCCAGCGCAAAGAACCGCCCCTGCCTCTGACCGATAATTAATACAGCCTGAGAAGGGGACCGGCATACCCGCCCCCCCGGCGCCCCGCCTGGCGCGGTTCGATCTCCTCCCGCAGGTACACACTTTTCGGAGGAGGTGAAAGGTGATTCGAAATACGCTTCTCAAAGGCTTGGCAGCCGCGCTGTTTGCGCTGCTCATCCTGGCTGCCTGCACTCGTACGCCCAGCCCAACCCCACCCGCGCCGACCCAGCCCGCCCAAACGGGCGAGACCAGCCCGGCGGAACTGGATGCGGCTGCCCTGCTGCAAAAAGGCGGCTGCGGTGCCTGCCACGTCATCCCCGGCGTGCCCGGCGCGGTGGGTAAAATCGCTCCCGACCTGAGCAGCATCGGATTGGATGCGGAGGACATCCTCGCTTCCAGCGGGTATACCGGCAAAGCCGCAGACGTGACCGGATTCCTGCGCGAAGCGATTGTCGAGCCGGACGCCTACCTGGCGCCCGACTGCGGCGGCACGCCGTGCCAGAAAGGTTTGATGACCGCCGCGCTGGCGCAGCAGTACAGCCCGGCGGAACTGGAGGCGATCATCGCCTATCTCGCCGGACTGAAGGGCGAAGCCGCCCCGACCGGCGGCGAAGCCACCCCACCGGCGGTTGACCTAGTTCAGGCGCCGGAACTTTCACAGGTCGAATTCGAGGAAGCGCGGCAAATCTTCTTCGACCGCTGCGCCGGCTGTCACGGCGTGCTGCGCAACGGCGCCACCGGACCCGCCCTGACCCCCGACAAAACCCTGCCCAAGGGCAGCCTGGCGCTGGCGGCGATCATCTTCAACGGCACCCCGCGCGGCATGCCCGACTGGGGTAAGCAAGGTGTGCTGACCGAAGCGCAAGCCGATCTAATGGCAAAGTACATCCAGAACGAGCCGCCCGCCCCGCCGGAAATGTCGATGGAGCAAATGCGCGCATTCTGGAAGGTGCTTGTCCCGCCGGAGGAGCGCCCGACCGAGCCGCAGCACGAGCGCAACTGGCAGAACTTCTTCGCTGTCACCCTGCGCGATGCCGGGCAGGCAGCCATCATCGACGGCGATACGCACGAAGTGGTCGAAACGGTCAACACCGGCTACGCGGTGCACATTTCGCGCATGTCCGCCACCGGGCGCTACGTGTACACCATCGGGCGCGACGGCAAGACCGCCCTGATTGACCTGTGGATGGATCCCCCCGCGGTGGTGGCGGAGGTGAAGACCTGCTATGACGCCCGTTCGGTCGAGGTGAGCAAGTACAACGGCGAACTGGGCGATTTCACCGACCGCTACGCAGTGGTGGGCTGCTACTGGCCGCCGCACTTCGTCATCGTCGATGGCGAAACGCTCGAACCGCTCAAGGTGGTCAGCACGCGCAGTTACACCTACGACACCGAGGAATACCACCCCGAGCCGCGCGTGGCGAGCATCGTTGCCTCGCACTTCAGCCCCAAGTGGGTGGTCAACGTCAAGGAAACCGGGCAAATCTGGCTGGTGGATTACACCGACATCCAGAACCCGACCATCAAGATGCTCGAAGCTGAGCGCTTCCTGCACGACGGCGGCTGGGATTCAAGCGGGCGCTATTTCCTGGTGGCTGCCAACAACGTCAACAAGATCGTCGTGCTGGACGTGCAGGAGGAGAAGATTGCCGCCATCGTCGAGACCGCCAAGATCCCGCACCCCGGGCGCGGCGCCAACTGGATCGACCCGGTCTACGGTCCGGTGTGGAGCACCTCGCACCTGGGCGATGCCGCCCTGGTGGCAATTGGCAGCGACCCGGTCGGGCATCCCGAACACGCCTGGAAGGTGGTGCGCACCATCCCGCTGCCGGGCGCCGGATCGCTGTTCCTCAAAACCCACCCCAACAGCGCCTGGATCTGGGTCGATCACACCCTCAACCCGGACGAGCAAATCCAGCGCACGGTATGCGTGATTGCCAAAGCCGACCCGACCAAAACGCACCAGTGCTGGCAGGTGGCCGACTACGGGCGGGCGGTGCATTTCGAGTACAACATGCAGGGCGATCAGATCTGGGTGAGCGTGTGGGGGCGCGCCGACCAGCCGGGCAAGACCGGCGAAGTGGTGGTGTACGACGACAAGACCTTGCAAGAAGTGGCGCGCATCCCCAACCTGGTCACCCCCACCGGCAAGTTCAACGTGTACAACACCATCAAGGATATTTATTAGCCGGCGGTGCTCTCAGCGCACGCGGGTGCGCACTTCGAGCACCTCGCGCACGGTCGGGTCGATCTGGTTGACAATGCGCGGAATCTGGTCTGCGGGCAGATAGGATTGCAGCGCCTGCCAGAAAGCATCCTCCAACACAAAGCGGGCAACGCGCCACTCGCCACTGGGCGGGGCCGGCTGGGCTATCGGAATCCATTGCAGGGTGGCTCCCCAGGCAGGGTACAGGCGGCGCATCTCCGCCTGTGCCAGGCTGGCAGACGCCGCCCCAACCGGAAAGCCGCCGCCGGTCTGCAGGATGCGCGCCTGAATCTCCGGTTGCAGCATCCAGCGCAGAAACAGCCAGGCAGCCAGTTCGCGCTGCGGATCGCCGCGTAAAACGCCGTAGGACAACCCACTGACCACCGCCACCGGGCGGTCGCTGCCGGGGAAGGGCAGCGCCATCCACACATCCTGGCTTTGCAGGCGGGTCATCGTCGCGCTAAGGATGGGCAGGTCAAGCAGCGAGGCGGAATACACCAGCGTGCGGCGGGTGGCGAAGGCTTCTTCGGGCGGCACCCGCCCAAAAAAGGCGCAGCCTTCATCGACCATGCCGCGCAGAAATTCAGCCGCCTGGAGCGTTGCCGGCTGCGAAAAGGTCAACCGCGGCGGGTCGCCTTGCAGCGCATCCGCCAGCCCAAACGATTTAAGCCAGGCATAGATCGTCCAGCCGTCGGTATCAACCATCCAGCCGCCGCTGCCGTCGTTACTGCCGCTCAGGTCGGTATTGTTGGCGCGCGCCGCGGCGCAGGCATGTTCACGAAAAGCGTCCAGGCTGTCCGGCGGGCGCGCAAAGCCCAGATCGGACGCCCACGACAGGTTGTAGAAGAACACGCGCGGGGCGCGCTGCACCGGGATACCCAGCTGGTTGCCGTCCTGCTGGTCCTGCTGCCAGAAAACCAGCGCGAAATCCGCCCGCTGACCCTCGCTCAGACCCCAGCGCTCGTCCAGCAGCAGGTCGTTGAGCGGGCGCAGATTGCCGGTGTACAGATGCCAGTAAAGCAAGTTGTCAGACGGGGCAATCAGCAGGTCGGGCAGCGGGTTGTCCCCCGCAGCGGATTCAATCCGCTGCGCCAGCGCCATGCTGGAGCCGCCGCGCTCGACGACCACGTGCAAACCCCACTGGTTGCTCTGGTTAAAGCGGTCGACTTCCTGATCGATCAACTGCGACAGCCCGCCCACCCAGGGGTGGGCAAAGGTGATCTGCAGCCCGTCCAGGCTTGCCAGCGGGTCGGGAGTGGGGGTCGGGTTGGGGGTAGCGGTTGGGGAAGCCCCGCCAGGGTCGGGCGGGGTGGGCAGCAGGGTTGGCATCACCGGGCGGGTGGCAGTCACCTGCGGTTGGGGGTCGTCGGGCGGGGCAGCGGCGGGGATGGCGGGCAGGCATGCGCTCATCAGCAGGCTAAAAACCAGCAGCAACGCCAGCCCACGCCCGGCGGCGCGCGGCGAAAAACAGGCAAGGAGGGAAGGGCGCAAGGCGGGCATCAGTCGAAATCGGTGGGCAGGTGTGGGTGGCGGTAATGTTCGAACAGGCGGCGGATTTCGCTGCGCGTGGTGCGGGCGGTGGAAAGCGGCGGGATTTCATCCTCGGCGAAGAACGCCGCGCCGCTGGTCTCGATGCTTTCCAGCGGGCTGCCGCCGGTCAATTCGCACACGAAGAACAGCTTGTACAAGTGGAAGATATAGGGCGGGTGACCGTTCTTGGGCGCGTTGCGGTCGATCACCATTGCCAGCTTGACCGCCCGGGCTTGATAGCCGGATTCCTCGCGCACTTCGCGCTCGACCGCGCCGCGCGGCGATTCGCCCACGTCCACCCAGCCGCCCGGCAGAGTCCAGCCGCCATCGGCTTTTTCCAGCACCATCAGCAATTTGCCGTCCCGGAAAACCGCGCCTCGCGCGTCCAGTTTTGGGGTGGCGTAACCGGCTTCGGCGGCAAAGATGCGCTCGATCAGATCGAAATCGCTCTGCCCGTACTCCGCCATGATCTGCGCGCACAGGCGGCGCAGCGCCTGGTAGCGCTCGATGTCGAAGGGGTTTTGCGTGTAAGCCAGGCCGTCCTGCGCCAGCGCTTGTATCTGCTGCACCCAGCCCAGCCACTTGGGGTCGCTCATGAAAGAACCTCGCAATTCAAAAGGTTGGGACTAATTGTAACAGACTGCGCAAGGGTACGCCTTGCCGCCGGCTGAGTCCGTCGAAGCCGGCAGCGTGCGGGAGATGATTGCCCCCTACCGCCGCACCATTGGCAGGTACAGGCTGTTGGGACATTCACTCAGGTTGAGATTGACCGTGGCAGTCGCATTGGCGGTTATGGTCTGCTGGCGCGAGGCGGCGCAGTAGCCCGGCGCATACGCACTGACAGTATACGTAGACGCCACTACATTGCGGGCATAAAAACCGCTCAGGTTGGTCTGTGTGCTGCGCGGCACGCCAATCCAGTTCATGCTGACGAAGGCGTTGGGTATGGGCTGATTGCCAATTGCCGTCCGCACGGCGCCCTGAATGCCGCCCATTGGGCAGAACTGCTGCCCTGCCCTCCACGCGTCCAGATAACCGTAGCCGTAGGTGTAATTGCCCTGCCCGGCCGGCAGTGTGCCGCAGGTCAGGTTGGCGGGCGGCGCCCCGGCAGTTTGTTGCAGCGCCTGAAAGGTAGCGTCGATCTGCCCTTGGAGCGCCGGCGCGCACGACCAGAGCAGCGCCACCGCCCCGGCGGCGTGCGGGGCGGACATGGAGGTGCCGCTGCGCCAGCCCCACTGGTTGTTGGGTTGCGCCGAGACGATCGACACACCCGGCGCGATCAAATTGGGCTTGGTGTAGGGCTGCGTCCCCAGCAGCGCATTGGCCGGTCCGCGGCTGGAGAAATAGGCAACCAGACCACCACCGTCATGCGCCGCCACGGCAAACGATTCGGGATAATCGCCGGGCGAAACCAGGCTGGAACAGCCGTAGGCGCCATAATTGCCCGCCGCAAAGACCGGAAAAATGCCCGACGCCCGCCAGGCAACCACCTTGGAACGGAACCAGGCATTACCGCCGCCGCGGGCACCGCCCCACGAGTTGTTGACCACCTGCGGGCGGTTGTTGGGGCTGCCGCCCGGGGCGAGCAGCCAGTCGGCGCAGGCGAACAGGTGCACGCCGCTGCACGACGAACCGGCGCAGCCCTTGCAGGCAATCCACTGCGCGCCGGGCGCCATGCCGACGTTATACGCCAGCAGCGGGCTGTTGCTGCCAACCATGCTGCCCATGCTGTGCGTGCCGTGCCCTTCGTCGTCGCAGGGGATGCCCGCCGGGCAGACGCGGGTGGGATCCGACCAGCAGCGCGTTTCGCCCGGGTTGGCATTGGCGCAGGCATACGATTCAGCCAGCGCGGGGTGATCGTACTGCACGCCGGTATCGATGTTCGCCACGCGAATGCCCTCGCCGCGCAGCCCAAACGCATCCCAGAAGCCCGGCGCGCCGCTGTACTGAATGCCCCAGGCGGTCACGGCTTGGGGCTGCGCCTGCGGCTGCGGACCGGGCTGCACCAGCCGCAAGCGCGGCACCGCCAGGCTGATCTCCACCGGCGCCATCACCGCGGCAATGCCGCCCACCGCCAGCGCGCCGTTCAGCACCGCCGGGTCGCCGTTGTGGACGTAGATCTCGTTGCCGGCAACGAAGGATTGATAGCGCGCGCCGTGCGCATCCAGCACTGCCCGCACGTCCGCCTGGCTGCGCTGGGCGGTTTCCCGCAGCGTGTTGTACACGAACCAGCCGCGCTGCTCCCAGTCCATGCCGTACGCCAGGCTCAGGTCGGCTTGCTCGCTCATGACGATGATGAAATCGCTGCTACCCTGTGCTTGCAGGCTTTGCAGCACCTCGTTTTGCACGATGCCGCCGCCGGATTCGGCGGGCGGCAACACCTGGGCGCGGGCTGCGCCGGGGCTGAACAGCATAACGAACACAGTACACCAGATCATTATGGTAAGCGGGCGGCTCAAGCGCCGCGCCGCCGGCTGGTAAGGGTTCATGGGTTATCTCCACATGTTCGATGCATGGGATTCACAATCTCCAACTTGCGAATATTAAAAAATTCGCCCTTTGGAGCGCGGATATGCGGGTATGGAGAATGGTTGGGACAACGGGTAAATTTCAAACCAGTAAAATCCGTTCCGGCGTTGCCGAACCAACGCTGGTTCTACGTCCTCGCAAAGACAGATCGCCTTATCCCAAATGGATGGGCATCTTAATCCATCTGATTATATTCGATTCAGGGGTGCTCGGCTTCGTCCGGTGCCAACCCCAGCTGGCGGGCTTGTTCATAGGTCAACACGTCAGGATTGTCGCTCTTGAGCGGCTGCTGCTCGACCGCGGCTTCCCAAAAATCCTCCACCCGTTCGGCATCCAGCGCCGCGCCGCCGCTGTGCAGCTGCATTTCCAGCTTGTCCAGCAGCGGGGCTTCGTCGGGCGGGGGCGACTGCTCGACCGTCTCGATGTTCGGCGCGGGCGGCGGGACAGCCGGGTGAGAAACCTCCAGGCGCGGGTAAAATTCCACGCCCATCCCGGTCAAAATGGCTGCCAGATCGACCTGCGCCCGCGCCAGGGTTTCGAACGCCAGCGCGCTGCGCAGCCCGCTGTGGTCGTGGCTCTGCACCAGCACCAGCGCGTAGCCGCCCACCGGCGCGAGGATCAGGTGCTGTTCGTCGCCGCGCAGCGCCAGCACCGCCTGCGGCAGACCGGAGCGCACCAGCCGGGCGGCTTTGCCCGCCGCGCTCAACGCCGCCATGATGGGCGGCGCCCACTGGCGCTCAAAATCCAGCCCGCCGATCTCGCCGGCTTGCGCCACCACCCGCCCATGATCGTCGCACAGCAGCGCCAGGGCGGCGCCCAGTTCGCGCCGCAGGCGGGTCAGCAGACTGGACAGGTCTTCGCGCGGCGGCGCGGCGGGCGTTTCCAGCGGCGGGGTTTGGCGGTCTGCCGCGCTGGCTGGGGAGGGCAGGTCGAGCAGTTCGGCGGCGGTGCTGAGAAATTCACTCATCTCGATCGGCTTGCGCATGAAGCGGTCAACGCGCGCCTCGACCGCCTGACGCTGCACGGTTTCATCCGCCAGACCGGTGATCAGCATGATGCGCGAATCGGGGCTGCGCAGGCGCACCTTTTTCAACAGGTCGAATCCGGACATGCCAGGCAGGCGAATATCGCTGATGATCAGCGCCACCGGCGGCGCGCCGCTCAATTCCAGCAGGGCTTCCTCCGCCGATTGAATCACCCGCACCGAAAGCGAGCGGTCCAGCGTTTCCAGCGCCAGCCGGAGCATTCGCCCCAGATCGAGCGCATCTTCGACAATTAAAACCCGTTTCATCGCACCCTCGCCAATGGAAAATAGCGCCACCGCCTCTCCGCTCAACCCGGCGGACAGGCGCGCGAACAGCGTACACACAGTATACCGGAAAAGGGGGGTTAAACCAATTCAGCCGCCTTACAAATGATTAACGCCGCGCCGCAAAAAGCAGGACGTTCGCTCCAACGGCTCAGGGCGAACGTCCTGCTGCGGGTTTGCCAATTCCGGCAGGTTCAGCGCCGGTCGATGCGCACGTGCATAATCAAGCCCAGAAAAGCAATTACCAGCCCGGTAATGGATGCGGCGTAGGACAGAAAACTGAGCCAGAGTGAGTTGTCAATCAAGCGCAGGATCATCAAAAAGGGTAGCGCGACGCCGAACAACATCAGCCCGACGCCGGAAAACATCAACCCTTTGGGTCCAATACGCATCATGACTATTTATACAACCAGCAGTAGGTAAAGTGTCCGCGGGACGGCTCGAATTCCGGCGGGTCGTTGACATCGCACTCGCCGCGCATGATGTGCGGGCAGCGCGGGTGGAAGCGGCAGCCTGCTGGCGGCTTGACCAGACTGGGCGGCTCGCCCGGCGGCACTTCCTTGAAGGTTTCCGCGTTGCGCGCGTCCGGGTCGGATGTGGCTGCCAGCAGCGCGTGGGTGTAGGGGTGTCTGGCGTTGTGCAGCAGCTCGTCCACCGGCGCTTTTTCGATGATCTGCCCGGCATACATGACGAAGATGCGCTCGGAGAAATAGCGTACCGTGGACAGGTCGTGGGTGATGTAGATCACGCCCAGGTTGTGTTTTTCCTGCAAACCGCGCAGCAGTCTGAGAATTTCCACGCGCACCGAGGCATCCAGCATCGAAACCGGCTCGTCTGCCACCAGCAGTTTGGGTTCCAGGATCATCGCGCGGGCGATGACCACGCGCTGTTGCTGCCCGCCGCTGATCATGTGCGGGTACTTGGGCAGGAATTCGTCCACCGGGGTCATCTTGACCTCGGTCAGCACCTTGTGAATGCGGTCGAGGCGTTCCTGTTTGTCCTTGACTCCGGCGATGATCAGCGGTTCTTCGAGGATGCGTTCCACATTCATGAACGGCGGCAGCGCCCCGTAGGGATCCTGCTGGACATAGCCGACCTGATGGCGGTACCAGCGCATGGCGTTGGCATCCATCTGGCTGATGCGGTACTTGCCCTGGAAAACCACGTCGCCCTGGGTCGGGCGGTTCAAGCCGAGGATGGTCTTCATCAGACTGGATTTACCGCAGCCCGATTCGCCCACCACTGCCACCGCCTGGCCCTGGCGCAGGTCGAAACTGACGTTATCCACCGCGCGCACATATCCGGCATGACCAAAGCCAAAGCGGCGCAATTCGAACCACACGCGCAGGTTTTGAATGGAGAGCAGCGGCGTTTCTGCGCTCGAGTCCGCGTTTTTTGCCTGCGGCAAGGTCGCTTCCTGTAGCGTTTTGTTGTCAATCGCCATGCTTCAATTACTCCTTGCCATTGGAATGGTACAGCCAGCATTTAACCTGCCGGCCGTCCGGGTGTTGAACCATTGGTGGTTCCTGATCGCACTTGGCGAAACGCACGTGGCAGCGGGCGGCAAACCGGCAGCCGGTGGGCGGATTGATCAGGCTGGGGGGCTGCCCGGTGATGTATTCCGGTTCGGACGTGCTGCGCAGCTTGGGCACCGAAGCCATCAGTTTTTGCGAATAGGGATGCAGCGGCGCAGTAAAGAAGCGGTGCGCGTCGCTCAATTCCACCATCTGCCCGGCGTACATCACCCCCACCCGGTCTGCCAGCTCGCTGGAGGTGGCAATGTCATGCGTAATGAGGATGAAACTGGTGGCGATCTCTTTCTTGATGCGCTTAAGCAGGTTCATGATGTTTGCCTGGGTGAGCACATCCAGCGCGGAAGTGGGTTCGTCCAGGATGACCAGGTCGGGCGCGGTAACCAGCGCCATGGCAATCGCCGCCCGCTGGCGCATTCCGCCGGACAGTTCGAAGGCATAGCGCGAGAGAAAATCGACCGGTACGCCGACCCGCTGGAACATATTGCTCGCCTGCAGCAGGGCTTCTTCCTTGCGCGCCCCGTGGTGGACGATCATCGGTTCGGCAACCTGGTCGCCCACCCGCAGCACCGGGTTGAGCGAGTTCATCGCTGCCTGCGGCACCATGGAGATCTTCAACCAGCGAATTTGCTGGCGGTATTCCTCATCGGTCATGCCCATCAATTCGCTGCCGTTAAGGAAGACCTTGCCGGAGTAGGTTTGCACATTGCGCGGCAGCAGGCGCAGCAACGCCTTAGCCATCGAGCTTTTTCCGCAGCCCGATTCGCCAATGATCACCATTGCCTCGTTAGGGTTGAGGGTCAAGTTAACCCCATCCACCGCCTGAACCACCCCTCGCGTGGCACGGAAGTACAACTTCAGGTCTTCAATGCGGAGCAGTGTTTTTTGATCGTGCATCTCGGTTATACCCCCCGCAGCCTGGGATTGAAAATGCGGTCGAGGGCAAAGCCCACCATTGAAAACCCCAGACCGGTAACCATCAGCAGCACCGCCGGCTGCAACACCCAATAATAATGTCCGTTGAACAGTGCACCCTGCGATTGGGCGTCATTGATCAGCTTACCCCAGGTGGGCAGCACCGGATCGCCCAGCCCGAGCACCGCCAGCGAGGCTTCCAGGAAAACGTAGGTCGGCACGCCAATCACCAGCCCGGGAATGAGCACCGGGATGATGCGCGGGATCAGGTAACTGAAGATGATGCGCACGCTGCTGGCGCCGTAGGAACGGGCGGCTTCGATGTAGGGGGCTTCCTTGATCTGGATGAAGATGGCGCGGTAGGTTTTGACCGACGAGGAGAAAATGGACAAGGCGATCACCGCGCCCAAAATGATCCAAATGGTGCGGGAATACAGCGTGCCAATCATAATCAGAATCGGCAGCAGCGGCAGCACCAGGTTGACCTCGGTGATGCGCTGGATGATGTCATCCACCACCCCGCCAAACCAGGCGCCTACCGCGGCGATAATCATGCTCAACACGTTGGTGCCGAAAGCCGCCAGCAAACCGAACGCCAGGGCAATCGGCGCGCCCCACAGCATCGCCACCATCAAATCGCGGCGAACGTGATCGGTGCCAGCCAGCCCGTGCACCTGTCCGTAGATGACCAGCCTGGCATCCACCTCCGAATCCGGCTCGAACAGCAAGGCACTGATGCGCACTTCGTAGGTGCCTTTAAGCGTGGTCGGCGGCACAACGTCCGGCTGGGAGAACAGCCCCTGAATGACGGTCATGTTTTCTGGCAGGCGCCGCCGCAGGCGGTCGTCGAGATCGAAGCGGTACTGGTCGGAGCGGCGCAGCGACATCTGGGTCATGCGCAGTTCGCGCCCGTCGGGGGTGATCCACCTCATCGACACGTGCGGCTGTTTCTGGGCGTATTTGCTCTCGAAGAAGATGATCATTTCCTGCGGGTAGGCATCGTACTGGTAATCGAGGGTGAAGTGTATGATCACTTCGGTGTTGTTACCCACCTGCTGGATTTCTTTCTTAACCGTCTCGTCATCGGTGTTCAGGATGACCGTTTCCGGCTGTTTAACCCTGGCGAACAGGTTGGTCCACGCCGGGGCGGCGTTGCGCGGGTAGTCACCCCACACATTCTCGCCGCCGCGCCACAGGCGAATGGCTTCGTTGTAGGGGATGGACACAACCGCGTAAACTGCAAACAGAATTAGCAGCAGGATGATGACCATGCCGACGATGGCAGAGGGGTATTGGGCAATGTCTTTGAAAAATCGTTTAAACGCGTTCATACCTTCTGGCTGTCGCCTCCTACCTTGACGCGCGGATCCACCAGCGCGTAGATAAAATCGAGCAGGAACACGGTGATCGCCAGCAAGTACGCATACACCACCGTCGAGCCAACGATAACCGGCGAATCGAACGCACCAATGGCGCGGTAGAACAATCGTCCCAGTCCGGGCCAGTTGAAAACCGTTTCGAGGATGATCGCGCCGAACCACAGGCCGATGATCAATAATGCAAAGTTGGTGATGATGTTTGGCAAAGTCGGGCGCAGGATGTACCGGCGTTCGATCAGTTGGGAAGAAAGCCCTTTGGCTTTTGCCATTTCGACATAGTCTTCATTGGAAAAGATTAGGAAGAAGGTGCGCCAGCCGTAAATGGTCACAAACATCGAGCTCAATAAAATCGCAAGCGTGGGCAGGATCATGTGTTTCAACAGGCTGAGGGCATAGCCGATGGTGGTATCCGGCGGCGGCGCGTCCACTATCCCGCCATACGGCAGCCAGTTCAGCACTGCAGCGAAGATCAATATCAAGAAAATTCCATAAAACCAACCCGGCGCCGCCGAAGTTGGCGCCAAGGCAATCACCAGCCGGTCGAGGAAACTGCCGTAGCGGCGGGAAAGCCCCAAGGCAACGAACACTGCGCCGAAGAAGAGCAGCAGGTTGGCAGTGGCAAACAATACCAGGGTGGGTGGCAGCCGTTCCTGAATGATCAGGCGCACCATGCGCGATCCGGAATCGCTGGTGAGGAACTGGGCGCGCCCCAGGTCGAGGAACATAGCATCGCGCAGGTATGAAAAGCTGCGCAAGATGAAGGGTTGGTCCATCCCCAACCGTTGCTCTTCAACGCGCACCATGTCATTGATCAGTTTCTTGCGTTCTTCCGCCGGCAGGCGGCGCATGTCCGGGTTCATACTCACCGCCAGTGAAATCCGCTCCGAGATTTCGCCGCGCCGGATTTTATCAACTTCTCCCCCCATATTGGCAATGATAATGGTTATATACACACCAATAACAATGGTTACACCAAGGGTCAGGATTTTAACGAGGGTGTATTTGGCTAACCGGGAAAAGGTGTTGGATGCTGCGCGTTTTTGGATCGAGGATGGGGAGGCTGTCACAGGGGACTGAGTCGCTTCCGTCATACGATTTAATCATCCTTCTTAGAGGTAGGAGAGGGGCGAGAGAAACCCTCGCCCCTCCGGTAAAATCTACAGCATTTACCCTTACGGGGCGGTTACAAACTGGAAGGAACTGAAGGACGGCACGGCAACCAGTTTGGAGACCACCACAACCTCGAGGCGGGTGGCACCTTCCGGAAGTTTGCCGGTGTCGTCGGCGGTCAGCGCCACCTGGAAGAGACCATCTTCCACGGCTTCAGCCTGACCCACCTGCACCAGTTCGCCAGTGGCGCTGAACAGCAGGAATTTGACGTTATCGATGTCCGCCACGGGGTACGGGGCGCCCTCGAAGTCAACGAAGACATCGAAGCTGGCTTCGCTGCCAATGGTCACGCGGTCTTCACCATCCACTTCGACTTCGGCAATAGCCGGCGCGGAGAAGCGCAGCCATTTGTCAGCCGGTTCGGCGTAATTAACGTAGCGCTTAAGGATCACGGTACCTTCAACCGGGAAGGCGCGTTCCAGATAGAACACGTTGGTGCCGATCCAGAAGTGACCGCGCACGCGGTGCCATTCCGTCAGGTTAGCGTAACGGGCAGCGGCTTCATCGGCGCTGACAAACTGACCCAGGGTGGGCGCGTAGGGCACGAGGCCTTCAGCAGCCGCCTCGTCCAGGTTGGCTTTGAGGATTTCGACGGTCGGACCGGCGATGTAGGACAGCCACTCGATTTCGTTAGCGTCCGCCTTGGCAGCCGAGAAGGCAGCTTCACCTTCGCCGTCGGCTTTCAAACCGATCGCCAGGGCGTGCCAGGAAGCCCCGCCTTGCAGGTAGAACGGCCACCAGGAGTCGACGTTCAACTCGGCGTCCAGGTTCCACAGGTCAGAGTAGGTCTCGATGACCAGCGGTTCGGTGGAGATGATCTTGACTGCCTTGAACGAAGCCTGGAATGCTTCAAGCACGGAGGCAAGCGCCTCGTCGTAGTACGGGCTTTCCGGTTTGCCGCGATCAAAGGTCAGGATCATGTTCATGACAACGTCGCCAGCCGAGAAATTGCTGCCGTCATGCCATGTGACCGTTTCGTACAGGTTGGCTGGGTAGTAGACGGTGCTCTTGCGCAGGGCAGTCACGCCGTCGGGATATTTCTCGCCTACGGTGACGAAGCTCTGGGTTTCAGCGTTCCAGTCCGCCCAGGCATCCGCCGGGACTTCGATGGTGGGGGCAAAGTCGAGGGTCAGCCAGTCGAGAGTCTTGCCAACCGGCAGACCTTCCTGAACGACCACTTCGGCTCGCTCAACCTTGTTGGGGTATTGCAGACCGGTGAACGGATCGAAGACCAGACCGTATTCACCCGTACCGCGGATGAGCATCTGGTCGTAGATCCAGTTGGAACCGTTGAGCGCGTTCCACGGCTCGGTCAGGATGGAGGGCATGGCGATAGTCATCGAGCCGCCCACTTCACCTTCGCGGCGGATGGTGTACGACCACAGTTGCGAGCCGAACACGGCGCCGTACAGGTCAGAGGCTACCCGCACCTCCGCGCGCATCGGGGTGATGGAAGCGCGGTCGACCAGCCAGATGCGGATCGAATCCTGCAGCGCCAGTTCGAGCGCCTGGGACATCAAGGCAGTGCGTTCTTCGATGGTGGTAAAATCGCGGTTTTCCAGTTGCATGGAAACCTGATCGAATTCCCCAGAGGGGGTGTATGCCTGCCACAGCGGGAAAGCGAGACCACGCGGGGTGTAGAAGAACGAGAAATTGTCACCCAGGTCGCGCGGGACGGCGGTGGTGATCCAGCCGCCGGTGTAGACGTGGAACAGACCATCAGCGGGGTTGCCGCGGATCCAGATGGGCGAGGCTTCGGCAGCGGTCTTGTAGTCGCGAACCGCGGTGAAGCCAATATCTTCCAACTGGGTGGCGACGTAATCGCCAACCAGGCGGCGTTCGTCTTCGGTGCGGATCAGGACAATGGCTTCGACCGGGGCGCCTTCATACTGCCACTTGCCGTCCACAAGTGTCGCGCCCAATTTTTCCATCTCAGCCCCAATCAGTTCCTGGGCTTTGTCTTTGTCGTAGGCATACTTCAGTTCCAACTGGCGCGCGACTTCCGCCAGGCGGGCGTAGTCGGACGACGCATTGTTGAAAGGAGTGTAGCGCGGAACAGCGAGGCCCTTCATGATCTCCTGCACGATGTAGTTGCGGTCGATCAGGTAGTTCATCGCTTCGCGCACAGCCGGCACAGCAAACGGGTTGAGCTTGCCGGTGCCTTCAAAGATCGGACCCGCCGGGTTGAAGGTCAAATCGTTGTAGGAACCGAACGAGCGCTCCGAGCGCAGTTCCGGAGATGCAGCCACTTTGGCGGCGATTTCCGCGTTGGCGACCGTGAATGCATACAGGTCAATGTCGCGGTTTTGCAGACGGGTCACGGCTGCATCGGCGTTGGGTTCCTCGACCACAACGATGGTGTCCAGCCAGGCGCCGTCGCGGTCAACCGGGGTGGGTTCGGGAGTAACCACAACTTCGACGGGTTTTTCGACCTCAATTTCAACCGTCCGAACCACCTCTTCGGTCACCACTTGGGTGACCACCTGCGGTGCCTGACAGGCCGAAAGGACCATGCTGGCGATAACCAACAGGCCAACGACCAGAAGTGAAATACGCTTCATGTTTCTCCTCCTTCTATTGATTTTGGGGTAACCAATCAGAGATTGCCTCCGATTTGTTGGACCGCGCGACCGGCTGATTTGGACGGAATCAACCTGATTTGCGGTTTTGCGACTATCCTAATTGTAAACAAATCGGGTGCAAAGTGCAAGCAATATAGCATATTCTCCACAGAGAGTCAAGAAAAAATATCTTTCCTTTCAGACAACTGCCGCCTCTATTTTGTCGATTAATCAGAGGATTTGCGCCGCGCCAGTCCTCTCCCCAATTGGGCGCAGCGCGGGATTGATCTCACCACATTTTTGCGGAATCCGCTACAATTAACCTACTCCGTGACCGGTGCGCCAGGAGAAAACTGCCATGCAATTCCACATTCGCAATGCCAAACTGGGAGACGCCCCCGCGCTGGCGGAAATCCTGCGCAGCGTGGAGTGGTTCACCCAATTGATCGAAAAACCGCTCGAAGACCTGCAGTGCCAGATCACCCGCAGCCTGGAAAGCGTCATGCGCGACGACAGTCACTGGATGCTGGTAGCCGAAAGCGGCGCCGGGCGCCTGCTCGGTTACATTTCCGTGCATTGGCTGCCCTATCTCTTTCTGGAAGGCGAAGAAGGCTACATTTCCGACTTGTTCGTTCACAAAGCCGCGCGCGGCAGCGGGGTTGGCAGCAGCCTGCTGCACGCGGTGACCGAGGAAGCCCGCATGCGCGGCTGCACGCGGCTGATGCTGCTCAACGGGCGCATGCGCGAATCGTACCAGCGCGAGTTTTACAAGAAGCGCGGCTGGCGCGAGCGGGAAACAATGGCAAACTTTATCCTGGAGATCAAGTAAATCAGCTGCCGGGCAGCACCGCCGCGCTGAGCGGCGGCAGGTTCAGACCGTTCAGCCGCCCGCCGCTGACCTGCGCCGCGCCACCGCCCAGCGCGTCCGCCAGACGGCTGCCCTCCTCCAGCCCAGCCGGGGCGGGCAGGTCGAGCCGGTAGGTTTCCTGCGGCGAGCGATTGATCGCCGTCACTACCACCTGCTCTGCCAGGCGGCGCTCGTACACCAGCACCTGACCGGCGGCGTGCAGCACCTTGAATTCGCCGCTGCGCAGGGCTGCGACTTGCTTGCGCAGTGCAATCAGCTGCTGGTAATGCGCGCGCAGATCCAGATCCCAGCGTTTCTCGTCCCAGGGGAAGGCGCGGCGGTTGTCCGGGTCTTTACCGCCTTCCAGCCCAATCTCATCGCCATAATACACGCACGGCGCGCCGGGGTAAGTAAACAGGAACGTCGCCGCCAGGCGCTGCAGACGCTTGTCGCCGCCAGCCAGCGAAAGGAAGCGGGCGGTGTCGTGGCTGTCGAGCAGGTTCATTTGGGCGTGCACCGCCGGCAGGGGATAGTGACCCAGCAGGCGGGTGACCGTTTCGGCAAAGGCGGGCGCTTCGCGCGTCTGGTAATAGTCCGGGGCATTCTTGTACCAATCGCCAACCAGGTGCATGTCCAGCCCTTTACCGCCAAAGAAGCCCCAGCAGGCATACGTCAGCAGGTAGTTCATCACCCCGTCGAACTGGTCGCCGCGCAGCCAGCGCTGGGCATCCCAGGGGATTTCGCCGGTGATGTACGCCTGCGGGTTGGCGCGCTTGACCACCTGGCGGAATTCCTGCCAAAAGGCGTCGTCATCCACGCAAAACGGCACGTCCAGCCGCCAGCCGTCAATGCCCTCATCCAGCCAGTAGCGGGCAATGTCTAAAATGAAGCGGCGCACCTGCGGGTTGGCAAAGTTGAATTCGGGCAGAGCCGGCAGCCCGATCCAGCAGTCGTAGTTGGGTTTGCCGCTGTAAGCATTGAGCGGAAAGTCCTTGACGCGGAACCAGTCCAGGTAGGGCGATTTTTTGCCGCATTCGAGGATGTGGTTGAACTGGAAGAAGCCGCGGCTGGCATGGTTGAACACGCCGTCCAGCACCACGCGCATGCCGCGCCGGCGGGTTTCCGCCAGCAGGCGGCGCAGCGCGCCGTTGCCGCCCAGTATGGGGTCAACCTGGTAGTAATCGTGGGTGTGGTAACGGTGGTTGGAAGCAGATTGAAAAACCGGGGTGAAGTAGATGGCGGTGACGCCCAGGTCTTGCAGGTAATCCAGCCGCTCCAGCACACCCATCAGGTCGCCGCCCTTGAAGCCGTGGGTTGTGGGCGCGACGTCCCAGGCTTCCATATTATGGGGTTTTTCAAGCGTGGCACTGGTGGCAAAGCGGTCGGGGAAAATCTGGTAGAAGACGGCGTTGTGTACCCACGCCGGGGTGACAAAGGGATCGCTCATGGCTGCTGCCTTTCTCCATAAGGTGTTATTGGTATTGCGCATTTTACCATTAAGACTGGGGAAGACGATCGCAAGCCCGTCGACACGCTCAGGGCACGAGCCCGCGCGCCAAAACCGGCGCAAAATGTATGGTATGATGGTTGCCATACCTCGACCAGATTGAACAGGCAACCGCAATGCCAAACTGGTTTCGCTCCCTCTTTAACCGCCAGCCCGACCAACCGGCGCAGGAGCGCCTGAAAGCCCAATGGCAGGCGGTGGATGATTACTTCAACCGCCATCTGCTGCCAGCCGACCCGGCGCTGGAGCACGCCCTGCGGGTCAGCCATGCCGCCGGGCTGCCGCCGATTCACGTCGCGCCCAACCAGGGCAAGCTGCTCATGCTGCTGGCGCAAGCCGTTGGGGCAAGCCGCATCCTCGAAATCGGCGCTCTGGGCGGCTACAGCACCATCTGGCTGGCGCGCGCGCTGCCCCCCGAAGGCAGGCTGATCACCCTGGAGATCGACCCCAAGCACGCCGCCGTGGCGCGCGAGAACCTGGCTGGGGCAGGGCTTGCCGAACAGGTCGAGATTCACCTCGGTCAAGCGCTCGATTCGCTCGCCCGCCTGGCTGCCGAACCATCCCCGCCGTTCGATTTCATCTTCATTGACGCCGACAAGGGAAATTACCCCGGCTACTTCGAATGGGCGCTGCGCCTCTCGCGCAGCGGCACGCTGATCCTTGCCGATAATGTCACCCGCAAAGGCAAGGTGATCGACGCTCACAGCAGGGATCCCGACGTGCTGGGCATGCGCGCCTTCTTCGCGCGGGTGGCTGCCGAGCCGCGCGTTAGTGCCACCGCCATCCAGACGGTAGGCAGCAAGGGCTACGACGGCTTTGCCCTGATCCGCGTCCTGTGATCCCGCGCCGGCTGACACGCCGGAGAGCCGGAATGGCGGGCTTTCAAACGCCTGAACTCGGCGGGTACGGCGGTATAATCCAGGCGGGAGGCGGCGGCGCGGTTCACCCGCCGCAGGACAGACAATGCACATTCATCACATTGCCATTTGGGCGCGTGACCTGGAAACGCTGAAAACCTTTTACCAGACCTATTTTGACGCCGCAGCGGGGGAGCGGTATACCAACCCGCGCACCGGGTTTGAATCGTATTTTTTGCGCTTCTCCTCCGGCGCACAGATCGAGTTGATGCACCGCCCAGACGTGCCACCCAGCCCTGGCACGCCTGGCCGGACGCACCACCGTGGCCCCGGCCGCGAGCGC
>JBBIQB010000003.1:34063-45393 GCA_037442545.1 Bellilinea sp. | reverse complement strand
CGCGCTCGTTGCCGTCCGAGCGGATT
This sequence comes from Bellilinea sp., assembly GCA_037442545.1. Classification (GTDB taxonomy): domain Bacteria; phylum Chloroflexota; class Anaerolineae; order Anaerolineales; family Anaerolineaceae; genus Bellilinea. The sequence continues at coordinate 45,367 of JBBIQB010000003.1, read as the reverse complement.
TTGCGGGTGACCATTTCGACCGGCATGCCGGTCTGCGCCTGGTCGGCGTCCACGCCGGTCAGAGGTTAATTCAAAAAGTCGTCGCCCTCTTCGCCGTCGGGGATGGCGAAGTCCGGGCTGGATTCGGGGTCGCGCACCAGTTGGTGATCGCTGGTACGGTAGTGACCGCGCAGGTCGTCCACCACCGTGCCGCTCCACAGCGGCACGCCGTCGAAATACGCCGCCCGCCCGATCATGTGCGCCGCCACCGGCACGGTCAGCAAAAGAAAGACGATGACCACCAGCACGCGGGTGGTGATGCCCGCTTCGCTGAAATACAGCGCCGCCGCCGCCATGACCAGCCCGGCGCCCAGCGTGGCTGCCTTGGAGGTGGCTGACATGCGCAGGAACAGGTCGGGCATGCGCAGCAAGCCAATGCTGGCGATCAGCATGAACAGCGCGCCCAGCAGCATGACAATGGCGACAATCCATTCGCGCAGCATCACGCCCTCCGCTCGATGTAATAGGCAAAGGCAATCGTGCCCAGGAAGGAGATCAACGCGATGATGATGGCTACGTCCAGAAAGGCCGGCTGGTTGAACAGAATGGCGTAACAGGCGATGATGCCAATTGCCAGCGCGACCGCCAGGTCGATTGCCACCACCCGGTCGGGCAGGCTGGGACCGCGCACCAGGCGGATGAAGGTCAGAATCAAGCCCAGGCTGATGATGCCCAGGGCGAGGGTATACAAAACCGACACGTTCATGCGAACAACTCCTTAACCCGGCGGACAAAGCCAGCCTGCATCTGCTGCCGGAAGGTTTCCGGGTCGCCAACGTTCAGCGCATGCACGTAGATCACCTTGCGGTCGCTGGACACATCCAGCCCCAGCGTGCCCGGCGTCAGGGTGATGACGTTGACCAGCAGGGTGATGGCGGCGTCATTGGGTAAATCGATCGGCAGAGCGACCACGCCGGGTTTCAGGTTCATGTCGCGGCGCAGTACGGTGGCAGCGAGGTTGAGGTTGGCGAGCAGCAATTCCTTGAGGAAAAAGCCCAAAAAACTGATCACCCGGGGCACGCGAGTGAAGTAGGCGCGTGTTTCGCCGCGCACGGTCAGCCACAGCACCAGGTAACCCAGCAGGAAACCAAAGGTCAGGTGGGGCGGATCGAATTGACCCGAAAGCGCCGCCCAGGAAATTGCCAGCAGCACATTGAGCAGGAATACGGTCACCGTCCACCTCCCAAAACGGCGGCAATGTACAGGGCTGGGTCGATCAGCGCTGCCGCGGCGCGGTCTGCCAGCCCATAGCCCGCCTGCGCCCACACGCCGAGCAGAATGCTGACCAGCCCGAGCGCCAGCGCGGGCAGCACCAGGCTGGCTTTGAAGCCCTCGCTGCGCCGCTGCGGCGGAGCTTGTGCCGGAGCGGGTTTCCAGAAGGCTTCCATCCAGATCTTGATCATCGAGAACAGGGTCAGCAGGCTGACCACCAGCGAAACAGCGACCATCAGGTACTGCTCCTGCTCCAGCCCGGCGCGCACCAGTGCCAGTTTGCCAAAGAAGCCGGACAGCGGCGGCAGCCCAGCGAGCGAGAGCGCCGGGAGCAGGAAGAGCAGCGCCAGCCAGGGCTGGTCGCGGTACAGCCCGCCGATGCGGCGCAGGTCGAACGAGCCGCTCACCCGGCGGATGATGCCCGCCACCAGGAAGAGCGCCGACTTGGCGGCGATGCCGTGCGCCATGAAGAAGATCGTGCTTGCCAGCCCGGCCTGGGTATACAGCCCCAGCCCCATCAGCAGGTAGCCGATCTGGCTGACGATATGGAAGGAGAGCAGGCGGCGCATGTCGTACTGCGCGGCTGCGCCCAGCACGCCCACCACCATCGTCAACCCGCCCAGGACGAGCAAAATGGTGTGGGTGAACGCCACATCGCTCAGGAAAAGCAGGGTGAACACGCGCACCAGCGAATACACCCCCACCTTGGTGAGTAGACCAGAAAACAGCGCGGTGACCGCCACCGGCGGGGTGTGATAGGACGCCGGCAGCCAGAAGAACAGCGGGAAAATGGCGGCTTTGATGCCAAAAGCGACCAGGTAGAGCATGGCGATGGTGGTAACGATCTCCGGCGAGGAAACCTCGCGCAGGCGCAGCGATAGGTCAGCCATGTTGAGCGTGCCCGCCACACTGTAGAGAATACCGGTGGCGGAGAGGAACAGCGCCGAGGCAGTCAGGTTGAGGATGACGTACTTGATGGCGCCTTCCAGTTGGGCACGCTCGCCGCCCAGCGCCATCAGGACGAAGGACGCCATTAGCATGACCTCGAACCAGACGTACAGGTTGAAGATGTCGCCGGTCAGAAAAGCCCCGCAAACACCCATCAGCAGGGCGAAGAAGAGCGGGTAGAAACCGTGCGCCACGCGGCGTTCGTCAATGCCGTCCAGTGCATAGACGGCGGACAGCAGCCCCACCAGCCCGGTAATAGCCAGCATGATCGCGCTGAACAAGTCGGCAACCAGGGTGATGCCGAACGGCGCGGGCCAGCCGCCAATCTGCGTCGAACGGATGCCGGATTGGCTGACCTGCGCCAGCAGCGCCACCCCCGCCAGCAGCAACGCCGCGCTGCCCGCCAGCGACAGGATGCGCTGCCAGCGGGTGCGGTTCCACGCCAGCAGGGTGAGGATGATGAACAAAACCGAGATGAGCAGCGGCAGCAGCAGCAGATCCACTACAATCCCTCCTCTTCTTCGTGCGGCATTTCGGGATGGTAGCGCGGGATAATGTCGGTGTCGCGCAGTTCGTTCATGTCGTTGGTGCCGAGCACGGTGTAGGTCTGGCGCGCCAGCACCAGCGCAAAGGCGGTCACGCCAAAACTGATGACAATGGCGGTCAGAATGAGCGCCTGGGGCAGCGGATCCGCCGAGTGGGTCAGTTCGCTCGCCCCCGGCGGGATGAGCGGCGGGCTGGCGCGTTCCAGCCGCCCGGCAGTGAAGATGAGCAGGTTAATCGCCTGCCCCAGCAGCATCAAGCCGATCAGCACCTTGGTCAGGCTGCGGCGCATCATCATGTACAAGCCGACGGTAAAGAGGACGCCGATCACAATTGCCAGCAAAAGGGACATCTCAATCCTCCGCCAGGGTGAACATGATCAGCAAAGTGACGCCAATCACAACCAGATAGACGCCGAAATCGAACAGCACCGGCGTACCCATTTTGCCGACCACCGGCAGCGGCTGATTCAGCCAGGCGCCCGCCATGTAGGGCTTGCCGTTCAACCAGCCCGCCACGCCGCTCAACAGGGCGGTCAACAGCCCGGCGGCGATCAAACTGCGCGGATGGGCGCGCAGCACGCGCCGCGCCGCGCTGACCGAGTTGGCAATCGCGTACAGGATGAACCCCGCCGCCGCGACCAGCCCGCCAACAAAGCCGCCGCCGATCTCGTTGTGCCCGCGAATGAGCAGAAAAACCGAAAAGAGCAGCAGCAGCGGCATCAGGTAGCGGGCAGCCAGGTAGAGGATCAGCGAACCCATATCAACCCTGCTCCTCGCGTGGGACGACGATCTCGCGCCGCCCGATGGTCAGGCGAATCAGGGCGTACACGCCAATCCCCGCCAGCGCCAGCACGGTGATCTCGCCAAACGTATCCAGCGCGCGAAAATCGACCAGGATGACGTTGACCACATTGCGCCCATTGCCAAGGAGCAGCGCATTTTCGAGGAAGTAATCGGAAATGTGCGGCACAACCGGGCGGGCAGTGACCGCCAGGGTAAGCAGGCTCATCAGCAAACCGCCGCTCAGGGCAACCCCAAAATCGATCAGGCGCGCCGGCGAACTGGTCAGGCGGGTGAACTTGGGCAGCCGGTAAACCACCAGCACGAACAGGATGACGGTCAGCGTCTCGATGGCAAACTGGATCATTGCCAGGTCGGGCGCGCCGTACAGCAGGTAGATCAGCGCCAGCCCGTAGCCGATGATGCCGATGATGGCAATCGTCGCCAGGCGCGAGCGGGTGCGCAGTACAATCAGCGCCGCCAGCACAATCAGCGCCGCCAGCACCACCTCGTAAAAATTGACCTCGCCCCAGTTGCTGCGCAGGGAATACCCGTTGGTGTTACCAAAGAACGCCAGCCCAGCCAGAGCGACCGTGGTCAGGATGATGGTCATCAGGTAAAAGCGCAGGTAGCCGTTTTGCAGGCGGCTGGTCAGCCAGGCGGCAAACTGGCGCAGCCCGTCCAAGCCGGCCTGGTAGGCGTGGGCGGGACCGAAGCGTCCCAGCCAGCGCAGACGGGCAGCCAGGCGCCACACCGGGCGCCACGCCGCGTACAAGCCCGCGCCGAGCGCGACGGTCAGCACGCTCAGGGCGAGCATCAGGTTCAAGCCGTGCCACAGCGCCAGTTTGATCGTGACCGGCTGCGCCAGCACCGCGCCAGCCGCCGGCTGCACCAACGGGGCTGCCAGCATCATTGGCAGCAGACCGGCAAGCAGCCCGAGCAGCGCGAGCAGCAGCGGCGGCAGATCCAGCGCCAGAGGGGCGGTGTGCGGGTGGCGCGGCGTCTCGCCGTGCGCGCCAAAGAACGGCTTGAGCGCCACCAGCCCGGAAACCGCCGCCAGGATGGCATTGCCGATCAGCGCACCGGCGGTCAGCCAGCCGGCGACCGGTTGGGCTGCCAGGGTGCTCTCGTAGAGAACTTCCTTGGCGATGAAGCCCAGCGCGGGCGGCAGCCCCGCCATGGAGACGCCCGCCAGCAGCGCGGCAACGGCGGTGCGTGGCATTTCGCGGCGCAGCCCGCCCAGCTTGCTCACGTCGCGGCAGCCGGTTTCGTGGTCGATCACCCCGGCAACGAGGAACAGACTACCCTTGTACAGCCCGTGCGCCAGAAGGTAAAGCATGGCGCCTTTTACCGCCAGCTGGCTGCCCCAGCCGAGCAGCATCACCATGCTGCCCAACGAGGCAACTGTGGTGTACGCCAGCAGTTTCTTCAGGTCAACCTGCCCAATTGCCAGCAGCGCGCCCACCAGAAAGGTCGCCATGCCGAAGGCAGTCACCGCCGTCTGCCATTCGGGTGTGCCGCCCAGCGCCGGAGTCATGCGCGCCAGCAGGTAAACCCCCGCCTTGACCATAGTGGCTGAGTGCAGATAGGCGCTAACCGGGGTGGGCGCCGCCATTGCGCCGGGCAGCCAGAAGTGAAACGGGTACTGGGCGGACTTGGTCACCGCCCCGGCGAGTATGAGTAAAAAAGCCGGCACAAACAGCGGGCTGGCGCGCAGCAGGTCGCCGCGCTGGTTGAGTTGGCTGATCTCGTAGGTGCCGCCAATCTGTCCGAGCAGCACCAGCCCGGCGAGCATCGCCAGCCCGCCGCCGCCGGTCACCAGCAATGCTTGCAGGGCAGCCGCGCGCGAGCCTTCTTTTTCGTGGTCGAAGCCGATCAGCAGAAAGGAACTGATGCTGGTCAATTCCCAGAAGATGAACAGCGTCAGGGCATTGTCGCTCAGCGCCAGTCCGAGCATTGCCCCCATGAAAAGCAGGATGAAACCGTAAAAACGCCCCAACAGGGAATGCCCGTGAAGGTAGCCGCCGCCGTACACCAGCACCAGCGCGCCAATGCCAGTGATCAGCAGGATGAACAGCAGGCTCAACCCGTCCAGGTAAAGCGAGAAGGTCACCCCCAGCGATTGCGCCCAGGCGAAGCGGAAAGTGTACACCCCGCCGGAGAAGACCGGCTGCAGCATAGAAAGAAACCCGGCGAACAAACCCGCCGGCAGCAGCGCCAGCAACAGCCCGGCGCGCTGCGGCTGGGCGCGTTGAACCAGCGGGGCAAACCCCGAAAAAAGGAACAACAGGAGCAGCGCGGTGGGCAGAAAGAAGTCCATCGATCTCGCCTTGTGAAGAAAAAAGTGACAACCGCAATCCACCGCCAACCATGCCCCCGCTCGAGCTTACCGGCATAACGCAACGGTGGAATTGCACAACTATACTGAATGAATCGCCTGTCTGTCAAGTTGATTGCGCATGTACAAACGGGCGCGGCTCAGTTGCCCGGCAGGGTTTGCCCGGCGGGGCGTACGCCGGGGCGGCGCAACCAGAAGAAGACGAACAGCAGCGCATTGGTCATTGGGATCAATCCGTACAGCCGTTCGGTCACGCCGTAGTTGGTCTTGGCATACACCGAAAGCAGCACCCAGATGATCGAGACGCTCAGCTGGGTGAAGATGAACGCCAGCAGGAAGGAGGTGTATGGCTTGTCGCTGAAGACGCGCCCGTACCCGCCGAAACGCTCGCGCGCGGCGGTTTGCGCGCCCGCCTGGGGCAGAGTCTCGCGCGCCAGAAAGGTGACCAGTAGCCCGTACACCGCCAGTCCAACCGCCGCGCCGTAGAAGGCAATCTGATACGAGACCGAGGCAACCAAGCCGCCCAGCGCGGGTCCAATCGCCACGCCGACGTTGTTGCTCAGGCGCATCAGCGAATAGGCGTCGATGCGCTTTTCCGGCGCGATCAGGTCAGCCATCATCGCATCGGCGCCCACCCGATAAAGCGGGTTGGCAGCCCCTTGAATTTCCCGCTGTTGCCCTTGTAATGAAAATCGTTTTCAGTTATAATCCACGATATGAGCACTCACCCCGTCCCCATTCAGGACTGGCTCGACCAATTGCAAGCCTCCGGCTACCGCCTCACCGCGCCGCGCCGGGCAATCGTCGAGCTGCTGGTGGAGTCGAACCACGCGCTCAGCCCGATTGACGTGTACGACCTCGGGCGGCGCGACCATCCCGGTTTGGGGCTGGTTACGGTGTACCGCACGCTGGAACGGCTGGAAGAACTTGGGCTGGTGCAGCGCGTCCACCTGCCGGACGGCTGCCACCGCTACCTGCGCGCGGCGCAGGGTCACCAGCACCTGCTGCTGTGCACGCGCTGCGGGCAGGTGGAGGTATTCTCCGGCGATGACCTGAACCCGCTGAGCGAACGGGTGGAGCACGCCACCGGCTACACCATTCAGGATCATTGGCTGCAACTGTTCGGCGTTTGCCCGCGCTGCGCCATTGCCTGATGCGCCGGGTATCTTTTTTTGAGCATCTATTGAAAATGAATATCATTTTTACTAACAAGGAGTAAACCACATGCAAACGATAACCCGCGTCATTTTCAGCGCGCTCCTGGCTGCCCTGCTGGCGGCAGGCTGTGCTGCCCCCCCCACACCGCCGGCCGAATCCACCCCCGCGCTGCAGATCGTGGCAACCACCTCCATCGTCGCCGATGTGGTGCAGCAGATCGGCGGCGAGCGCGTTGCGGTCAGCGTGCTACTGCCGCTCGGCGCCGACCCGCACACCTACGAGCCCGCCCCGCAGGACCTGGCGCGGGTCAGCGATGCCGCGCTGGTATTCGCCAGCGGCGCCGGGCTGGAGGAATTTTTGGAGAAACTGATCGCCAATGCCGGTGCGCAGGAACGCCTGGCACTGGTCTCGGAGGGAATCGAGTTGAAGGACTTCGGCGTCGAGGAACACGCCGAGGAAGAGGGCGAAGCCCAAACCAAAGAGGAAGGCGAGAAAGACGAGCACCAAGATGGCGACCCGCACACCTGGGTGGATCCCAACAACGTCAAGGTGTGGGTCGAGAACATCCGCGCCCGGCTCAGCCAGGCAGACCCCGCCAACGCCGCGCTGTACCAGGCAAACGCCGATGCTTACCTGGCGGAACTTGACCAGCTGGACGCCTGGATCCGCAAGCAGATTGCGCAAATCCCCCTCGAAAACCGCAAAATCGTCACCGACCACCAGGTGTTCGGTTACTTCGCGGAGCGCTACGGTCTGGAACAGGTTGGGGCAATCATCCCGGGTTACAGCACCGCCGCCGCGCCTTCCGCGCAGGAAGTTGCCGCCATCGAGGACGCCATCCGCGCCCTGGGGGTGAAAGCGGTGTTCGTCGGCGAAACCATCGCGCCCACCCTGGCGCAGCGCGTGGCGGAGGATACCGGCGTGCAACTGGTGTTCGTCTATCACGGTTCGCTGTCCGCGCCGGACGGAGCGGCGCCGACCTACCTGGAATACATGCGGTATAATGTCAACGCAATGGTCGCAGCCCTGAAATAACCGGTCGTGCCGTGAACCTGTTCCGCCAGATCCGCCCATCCAGTTTCACCTTTCTGACCCGCCCGCGCCCGCACGAGGCTGGCAAGCCCATTTTGCGCCTGCAGGACGTGACCGTCCAGTACGAATCCGGCAAGGCGCTGGACAACCTGTGCTTCGAACTGCAGCGCGGCGGGCGGCTGGCGGTGTTGGGACCCAACGGGGCAGGCAAAAGCACACTGTTCAAGGTGATCGCGGGTGTGCTGCGCCCGACGAGCGGTCTGGTCGAGGTTGCCGGGCACGAGCCGGACGGGCACATCTGCATCGCCTATGTTCCGCAGCGCAGCCAGGTGGACTGGAATTTTCCGCTGTGCGTGGCGGATGTGGTGATGATGGGACGGGTGGGCAAGATCGGCATGTTCCGCCTGGCTTCTTCCCGCGACCGTCAGATCGTCCACGATGCGCTGCGCACCGTCCACCTGGAAGCGCTCGCCAACCGGCAGATCAGCCAGCTGTCCGGCGGGCAGCAGCAGCGCATGTTCATCGCCCGCGCACTGGCGCAGGAAGCCGAGCTGGTGCTGATGGACGAACCGCTGACCGGGCTGGACCTGCCCGCCCAGGAGGAACTGTTCTCCATTCTGGACGCGCTGCGCAGCCAGGGGGTGACGGTGATGGTTGCGCTGCACGACCTGAAAACCGCCGCCGAGCGCTTCGATCAGGTGATGCTGCTCAACCATCGCCTGATTGCGCTGGGCAAGCCGGAGGACGTGTTTACCCCCGAAAAATTGCTTCAGGCATACGGCGGTCATTTGCGCCTGCTGCCAACTGCCAACGGCGTGCTGGCGCTGGGCGATACCTGCTGCGACGAGGGCGAACATGACCCTATTTGACGCCCTGCTGCAGCCGCTGCAATATGCTTTCATGTTGCGCGGCATTCTGGCGGCGGTGCTGGTTGGGGTGGTATGCGCGGTGCTGGGCGCCTTCGTCGTGCTGCGCGGGATGGCATTTTTCGGCGACGCGCTGGCGCACGCCATCCTGCCGGGGGTGGCAATTGGCTATTTGACCGGCGGCGGCGCGCGCGAGCCGCTTTTCTGGTGGGGGCTGCTGACCGGCGTGCTAAGCGCGATTGGCATCGGCACAATCAGCCGCAGTACGCGCATCAAGGAAGACACCGCCATTGGCATCATCTTTGCTGGCATGTTTGCGCTGGCAATCGCGCTAATCTCCTCGGCGCGCAGTTACAGCACCGACCTGGCGCACTTTTTGTTCGGCGACGTGCTCGGCGTGCGTGCCTCGGATCTGATGCTGACCGCACTGTTTGGTGCGGTGATCCTGCTGCTAGTGTTCCTGTTTTACAAGGAATTTGTCGTCCTGTCGTTCGACCCGGTGCTGGCTGCCACGCTGCGCCTGCCGGCGCGCCTGCTGGACTACCTGTTGATGGTGCTGATCGCGGTGGCAATTGTCGTCTCGCTGCAAACTGTGGGGGTGGCGCTGATGGTCGCCATGCTGGTCACGCCCGCAGCGGCGGCTTCGCTGCTCACCCGGCGGCTGCCGGTGATGATGGCGCTGGCTGCGTTGATCGCCTCGCTGTCCGGTGTGGCCGGCTTGTACCTGTCGTATTACCTCAACCTGGCTTCCGGCGCCGCCATCGTGCTGACCTGCACGGCTTTCTTTATCCTTATCTGGGGGATTACCAGCCTGCAAAGGCGCGGGGTACGCTGACGCCTGCCAGGAGATGACCACCGCCGGTGAACCCAACCGAACGCCGCACGCTGCTGACGCCCTACCGGCTGCCGTATTACGCTCAAATTACCAGCCCCGAACTGGCGACGGCGCTTTTTATAAATGATTTCTAAATATTGGCACTTGCAATTGCCTGTTCCGCCTTGTTATACTTCCTATAACCGATATATTTACTAGGGTAATTGCTTTCAATTCGATCCGTTTTTTTCATCCTGTTCCGCAGGGCTTTGGAACAACGGCGCAGGAAAAGGCAGGCGCGGTGCGGCTATCCAAACGCGGCGAATACGGCATTCGGGCATTGCTGCTGATGGCGGAACGGGAGAACGAACCCCAACCGTTGATTTCGCTCAAAAACCTGGCGGAAAAAGAAAACATTCCGCTCAAGTTTTTGGAGCAGATCATGATTCAATTGCGCAACGCCGGATTGGTGCACAGCCATAAAGGTCCGGGTGGCGGCTACAAATTGTCGCGCCCGGCAGAGCAGATTCCCATCGGCAGCGTGATTCGCATCCTGGACGGCAGGCTGGCGCCGGTCAAGTGCGTCAGCAAGACCGCCTACGAGCCGTGCGACTGCCCCAACGAAGCCGCCTGCGGGCTGCGCATGGTGATGTCGGATGTGCGCAGCGCGATGACGTCCATCCTGGACAACACCACCCTCGCCAACCTTACCCAGCGCAGGAAATTGCTTCTTTCGACACAGGAGAACTGCAATGAACCCAAAAACGCGGCATCCAGCCTGGTGGATCCTTTCAATATTCCTGATTAGCGTATTACTGGCGGGCTGCGGCGGGGGCGGCCGCGCCGCGGAGACAATCGCCGCTTCCGGTGCCTTCGCGCTTTACCCGCTGATGACCCAGTGGGCGGAAGCCTATCAGGCAGCCAATCCGGGAGTGCGCATCGACGTGACCGCCGGCGGAGCAGGCAAGGGCATTTCCGATACGCTGGCGGGGGCGGTGGATATTGGCATGGTCTCGCGCGAACTGATGCCCGAGGAGATCAACCGGGGTGCTTTCCCAATCGTGGTGGCACGTGACGCCGTCTTTGGCACAGTCAACGCCGCCAACCCGTACCTTCAACAGATCATGCAAAGCGGCTTCAACCCGCAAATCCTGGCGGGCATTTACATCAGCGGCGAAATCACCACTTGGGGGCAGGCGCTGGGCATGCCGCAGATCGAGGATCAAATCCGCATTTTCACCCGCTCCGACTCGGCCGGGGCGGCAGAGGTGTGGGCGCTGTACATTGCCGGCAAGAAACAGGGCGACCTGCTGGGCATTGGGGTCAATTCCGACCCGGGCATTCTCGAAGCGGTGATCAAGGACCCGCTGGGCATCGGCTACAACAACCTCAACTATGTGTTCGACCCGCAGACTCAAAAACCAGTCAACGGGGTGGTGATCATGCCGCTCGACCTGAACGGCAACGGCAGCATCGATGCCGACGAAGTCTTCAACGACAAAGCGGCGGCAATTCAGGCGGTGGCGGAGGGGCGTTATCCTTCCCCGCCCGCGCGCGACCTGTACGTGATTA
>JBBIQB010000003.1:4761-34053 GCA_037442545.1 Bellilinea sp. | reverse complement strand
CTCCTTCCGGCGCGGTCAAGGATTTCATCCATTGGATCCTCAACGAGGGGCAAGTCTATGTTGATCCGAACGGGTATATCCCGCTGAATGCCGACCAACTGGAAGAAATGCGCATCCGGCTGGTCGGTCAGCCATAAACCGGCGGCGGACGGAAACATACCGATGAGCGCAGTCACCGGGCAGTTGAAACAAATCCAGAGCCGCACGCAGGCGCGCAAGCAGCGCAACCGCGCCGCGCGCGGCTTGTTTGCCGCCTTTGCCGGCCTGATTTTTATCGTCCTGTTCGCCATCGTGACTATGCTGGTGCAGCGCTCGCTGCCGCTGTGGCAGAGTGTCAGCCCGCTGGACTTCATCACTGGCAGGGTGTGGAAACCCGATCAGGGTTTGTTCGGTTTGCAGCCGTTCATCCTGGGCACCTTCTGGACGACCGGGCTGGCAATCACCTTCGCGCTGCCGCTCAGTCTGCTTTCGGCGGTGTATCTGGCGGAATATGCCCGTCCGCTGACCCGCGCGGTGATCAAGCCGGTGCTGGACATCCTGGCGGGCATCCCCTCGGTAATCTACGGCATGTGGGGGGTGCTGGTGGTGGTGCCGGCGGTCCAGACCATCTTCGCGCCGTTCTTCAGCCGCGCCTTCCCTGCGGTCAGCCTGTTCCAGTCCAATAACCCGACCGGTTTCAGTATTCTATCCGGCGGGATCGTTCTGGCGATCATGATCTCGCCGATCCTGATCGCGCTGATGTACGAGATCATCCTGGCGGTTCCGGTCGGGCTGCGCGAAGCCTCCCTGGCAGTCGGCGCCAGCCGCTGGGAAACGATCAAATATGTGGTAATGCCAAAAGCCGCCAGCGGGCTGTTCGCTGCGTCGATCTTGGGCACTTCGCGCGCGCTGGGCGAGACGATGGCAGTCTTGATGGTGGTGGGCAATGTCGCCAGCCTGCCGCGCTCGGTGTTCGACCCGGCTTATCCCATTCCGGCGCTGATCGCTAACAACTACGGCGAGATGATGTCCATCCCGCTGTACGACTCGGCGCTGATGAGCGCGGCGCTGTTCCTGCTGGTGATCGTGCTGATTTTCAACATCCTCTCCTCGATTGTATTACGCAGGATGCTCAAATGAGAGCCAAAAGCCTTACCCGGCGCCGGCTGGCGCGCATCGAAGAAACCGTGCTGGTCAGCCTGATGCGGATAGCCTTGATCTCGGTGGTTATCGCTCTGGGCTGGATTTTGGCAACGCTGCTGGTTAAAGGGCTGCCGGTGCTGAGTTGGGAGCTGGTCAGCCAGCCGCCGCGCGGCGGCTATTACCTGGGCGGCGAGGGCGGCATCCTCAACGCCATCCTCGGCTCAATCTACCTGGCAGCCGGCGGTACCCTGCTGGGGCTGGCATTCAGCCTGCCAGTGGTGTTTTACCTGGGCACCTACCTGCGCCAGAAGCCCCATCAGGCGGCAATGATCCGCCTGGCGCTGGACGTGTTGTGGGGCATTCCCAGCATCGTTTACGGGGCGTTCGGCTTCCTGCTGATGCTCTCGCTGGGGCTACGCGCCTCGCTGCTGGCGGGGATGATCACCCTGGCATTCCTGGTGCTGCCGATTCTGATTCGCGGCATGGACGAGTTCGTCCGCGCCACCCCGGACGAGTTGGTGCAGTCGTCGCTGGCGGTCGGCGCCACCCCGCTGGAAACCACCGTCAAGGTGATCAGCCGCCAGGCGCTGCCCGGCTTGATCACCGCGGTGTTGCTCGCCTTTGGGCGCGGCATCGGCGACGCCGCATCGGTGCTGTTCACCGCCGGCTACACCGATCATATTCCCACGTCGCTGTTCGAGCCAACCGCCTCTCTGCCGCTGGCGGTCTTTTTCCAGTTGGGAACGCCGTTTCCCGCCGTCCAGCAGCGGGCGTATGCCTCGGCGCTGGTGCTGACGATCATCATCCTGATCATCAGTTTCCTCACCCGCTGGCTGGTTTCGCGCTTCAATAAATATCTGGTCCGTTAAGGTGCACCATGCTCAACTGCATTTCGATCCGCAATTTCAATATCGCCTTTGGCAACACGCCGGTGCTTAAAAACGTCAACCTGGAAATCCCCTGCAAGCAGATCACGGCGATCATGGGTCCCTCGGGCTGCGGCAAAACCACGCTGCTGCGCAGCATTAACCGCTTTCTGGAATTGAGCGACAACGTTGTCATTCAGGGAGAGGTGATCATCGACGGGCAAAACATCTACGCCGCGCAGGTGGACGCCACCGATATCCGCTCCAAAGTTGGGCTGCTGGCGCAGCGCCCGTTTTCGCTGCCGATGTCGATCTTCGATAATGTTGCCTACGGGCTGCGCATTCACAGCATGGCGAACGGTAAAGACCTGCACAAAGCCGTGCAGCATTACCTGGAAATGGCAGGACTGTGGGAGGAGGTTAAAAACCGGCTGCGCGAACCGGCGGCGCGCCTGTCGATTGGACAGCAACAGCGCCTGTGCCTGGCGCGCGGGCTGGCAGTCGAGCCGGAGGTTATTCTGGCGGACGAGCCGACCTCGGCGCTCGACCCGATCTCGGCGCAGAACATCGAACAGCGCCTGCTGGAACTGCGCGAACAGTACACCATCGTCCTGGTGACCCACACCGTGCGCCAGGCGCGCCGCCTGGCGGATCACCTGGTGTTCATGTACCTGGGCGAGATGGTCGAAAGCGGCGAGGCAGCCGCGATCTTCTCCAACCCGCGCCACGACCTGACCCGCGCCTACCTGCAGGGCGCCATCGGCTGAGGCGGATTCATTCCGCCGCGGCGAACACCTGCGGGTATTCGGTCAGCGCGTAGAGTGAGATCAGTACGGCTTCATTCACCCCCCAATCGATTCCGCCAAACGCCAGCCCGGGATCGAACAGGTTTTGCCCGTCGTGCATGTAGACCACCGGCCAGCGCGCGTCGGGTTGTTCGGCGTAATCCGGCGGCAGCCAGATATCCACCGGGCGCGGCGGGATGAGAGCGAAATCGAATTGGGTGCAACGCAGCAGCCAGCCGCTGCCGTCGCTGAGCAGGACGGGCTCACCGGGCATGTCATAAAATTCGCTGTACATGTTGAGCCTCCCGTGCTGACCAAACTTTACTGTGATTGTAACGCGAAGCGTGCGGTTGCCACTGCACCAGCCAAACGACAAACTGCCCAACCCCAGGATTGTTATCTCCAGCGGTTTGGGGTATAACAAAACAGATCGTTATAATCATCATTAGCCATTCGGGTTATGTGTTTGCCCGCCCGGCGGCACGGCGCAGTCCGGGACAATCCCGTCTTTTACAGGTATATGCAATGCTTAATGCAATGCGCTTTTGCTTGAACGTCCGGCGCGCCGCGCGAATTGCGCTGCTGATCGCGCTGCTCGGCGCAGCCTGCCTGCCGGGGGGGACAGTCCGCGCCGCCAGCCCGGCGCAGCCGCGCAGCGGCAGGCTGCCCCAGGAAGCAACCTGTACCGGCGATTTCCTGCCGGTCAGCGCGGCGCTGAACGACCTGGGCGCGGACGAATACGTCCGCATGGACGGCGCGCGCACCGGTTTTGGCGGCGGACTCTACCCGGAGGGCAGCAACACCCCGCCCGCCGGGCACGCCGCCGCCGGGGCGGAAATCGCCCGCCGCATCACTCCGCTGGATGCCAACGGACAGCCCAACCCGGCGGCGGGCAAGATCGTGATGATCTCGGTCGGTATGTCCAACGCCGGGATGGAGTTTGCCACCTTCCGCCTGCAAGCCCTGGCGCAGGCGGACATTAACCCGCACCTGGTGCTGGTCAACGGCGCGCAGGCGGGGCAAACCGCCGAATACTGGCTCGACCCGGCGGCGCCAACCTGGCAAGAGGTTAACAACCGGCTGGATTCCGCCGGGGTAACCCCGCTGCAGGTTCAGGTGGTCTGGCTCAAGCAAACCCGCACCGGATCGGGCAATTTTCCGCAAAAAGCCCAAACGCTGCAAGCCGACCTGACCAGCATTGTGCACAACCTGAAAACGCTCTACCCCAACGCGCAAATGGTGTTTCTCTCCAGCCGGACGCGCTCGTACACCTACTGGAACGGGTTAAGCCCGGAGCCGGCTGCCTTCGAGAGCGGTTTTGCCGTAAAATGGCTGATCGAAGCCCAGATCAACGGCGACCCGGCGCTCAACTACGACCCGGCGCGTGGAGAAGTGCGCGCCCCGTACCTGCTCTGGTCTGCCTACCTGTGGGCGGATGGCAGCAACCCACGCCGCGACGGATTCACCTGGCAGCCGCAGGACATGGTGCGGGACTGCACCCATCCCTCCGACGGAGGGCGGGCAAAAATTGCCAACCTGTTGCTGGCTTTTTTCCGCAGCGACCCGGCGGTGGTGACCTGGTTTCTCAAGACGAATGCTTATTACCTGCCGCTGGTCGCGCGCCCATGAACCGGAGCGCAGGCAGCAACGTTGGCTGCGGAGCAACCTTATACCGCCGGGTTTTCAGACAGGCGTTTTTATGGATAATTGTGAACAGGAGCAAAACTGATGAGTGCACAACCCAAACTCGAAATGGCAACCCTGGGCGGGGGTTGCTTTTGGTGCCTGGAACCTATCTTTGCCCATTTGAAGGGTGTGGAGGACGCGGTGGCAGGTTACGCCGGTGGGAAAACCATTTCGCCGTCGTATGAACTGGTGTGCAGCGGCATGACCGGTCACGCCGAGGTAGTGCAGGTCACCTTTAATCCGGTCGTCATCTCCTACCGGGAAATTCTGGAGGTCTTCTTCACCTTCCACGACCCGACTACCCGCAACCGGCAGGGCGCGGATGTCGGCACGCAGTACCGTTCGATCATCCTGTGGCACAGCCCGCAGCAGCGCCAGACGGCCGAGGCGCTGATTGCTGAATTGAACCAGCGCGGCGAATGGGATCGCCCGATCGTGACCGAGTTGGCACCGTACCAGGTGTTCTACACGGCGGAGGAATATCACCAGGAATACTTCGAGAAGAATCCCTACGCGGGCTACTGCCAGGTGATCATCCAGCCCAAGGTGAGCAAGTTCAAAAAGCAGTATGCCCACCGCATGAAGTAAGCCGCCGGCTGAGCCTGTCGAAGCCAGCGGCAGGAGGGGTATACGTCATTGCGAGCCTCGCCCGAACTTGGCGGGGCGAAGCGATCTTCCGCTGGTTGCAATTTGTTTTCAAATCGTACATAATGATCCTAAACAGCCTGTGTGAGGTCTCTTCACAATGAACATCGACACGATCAGCGCCTGGTTACTGCAAGGCGATGCAGCCATCCGCTGGCAAACCCGGCGCGACCTGCTCGGCGAGCCGCGCGAGGCGTGGGCAGCCGAGCGCGAGCGCACCCTGCGCGAGGGCTGGGGCGCGCGCCTGCTGGCGCTGCAACAGCCCGACGGCGGCTGGGGCGGCGGCGTTTACAGCCCCAAGTGGACCTCGACCACCTACACCCTGCTGACCCTGTTCCGCATGGGGCTGCCGCCGGGCGTCCCGCCGCTACAGCGCGGGGCGGAGCAGGCAGTTGGCATGCTGCTTGGCGGGCAGGTGGATCCGCCCTTCCACAGGAAACTCGAAGCGCTCGACCGCTGCATCGTCGGCATGCTGCTGCAAGTGGCGGTTTACGGCGGGTTGGACGCCGCCCGCATCGAGGCTATCGCTGCCAACCTGCTGGCGCAGCAAATGACGGACGGCGGCTGGAACTGCAGACGCGATCACCCGCGCCACAGTTCCTTTCACACCACCCTGAACGTACTGGATGGGCTGCGCGAATACATCGAATGGGAAGGGGCAGTCCACCGAGCCGCCGCCCTGGCGGCGGAAAGCCGCGCGCTGGAACTGCTGCTGCAGCATCGCCTGTACAAATCCGACAAGACCGGCGCGGAAATTGACCCGCGCTTTCGCCTGCTGGCGTTTCCACCGCAGTGGCATTACGACCTGCTGCGCGGGCTGGAATATTTTGCCCGCGCCGGCGCGCCGCGCGACCCGCGCGCCGAAGATGCGCTGGAGCTGCTGCGCAGCCAGCGCCGACCGGACGGCTGCTGGCGTATCCAATACATCTACTCCGGCAAGACACATTTCCTCATCGAAGGGCGCGGCAAACCCAGCCGCTGGAACACGCTGCGCGCGCTGCGCGTTCTGCGCTGGTGGGAAGGATAGAGCGCCCCGCCTGGGGTATAATCCAGCCCGATGAGCACAATCCCGCCCCCGCTGCTCGACCTGCGCGAGGTGCAGCCGGCCGACCTGGCGCTGTTCTTCGAGCACCAGCGCGACCCGCTGGCTTGCCAGATGGCGGATTTTCCCGCCCGCGAGCGCGAGCCGTTCTTCGCCCACTGGGCGTCCATCCTGGTAAACCCCCAAGTCACCGCCCGCACCATCCTTGCCGATGGCGGCGTAGCGGGCAACATCGTCTGCTGGCGGCAGGGCAGCCGGCGGCTGGTGGGCTACTGGCTGGAGCGCCAACACTGGGGCAGGGGCATTGCCACCCGCGCGCTGGCGGCGTTTGTTGCCCTGCTGGGCGCGCGCCCGCTGTTTGCCTATGTGGCTGCCCACAACCTGACTTCGCAGCGCGTGTTGGAAAAATGCGGCTTTGCGCCGCTCGGCGAGGAAGGCGGCGAGTTGGTGTACATCCTGGCGGATACCAGCGCTACCAGGGCGCGGGTGGAGATTGCGCCCTACCGCCCGGCATGGGCAGCCGAATTCCGCCAGATTGCCGCCGTGCTGCGCCGGGGATTGGGCGCTCTGGCGCTGCGCATCGACCACATCGGCTCAACCGCGGTGCCCGGGCTGCCCGCTAAAGACATCATCGACCTGCAAATCAGCGTTGCCGCGCTGGACAAGCCGCTGGACGCCGCGCTGAAGGCGCTCGGCTACCTCCGCCGCGCCGACATTTCGCACGATCACCAGCCGCCCGGCGCAACTGCCCCGCCAGAGCACTGGCAGAAGTGGTATTTCCGCGAACCGCCCAGCCAGCGCCGCACCCACGTCCACGTGCGCGTGCTGGGGCGCGCCAATCAGCGCTACCCGCTGCTGTTCCGCGACTACCTGCGCGCCCACCCTGCCACCGCCGCGGCGTATGCCCAGCTCAAGCGCCGGCTTGCCGATCACCTGGCGGATGGTGAAACCTACCCCGAAGTCAAAGATCCGGCGGTGGATCTGATCTACCTGGCGGCAGAGGAATGGGCTGCCGCCACCGGCTGGCAGCCGCCGCCTTCGGACGCCTGAAAGCCTAGATATTGAAACGGATGTTGATTACATCGCCATCTTTGACGATGTATTCCTTGCCTTCCAGGCGCAGCTTGCCTTTGGCGCGTGCCTCGCTCAACCCGCCCAGGCTGGTCAGTTCTTGGTAAGTCACCACCTCGGCGCGGATGAAGCCTTTTTGCAGGTCGGTATGGATCTCGCCGGCGGCTTCCGGGGCGGTGGCGCCGCGCCGCACCGTCCAGGCGCGCACCTCGTCCGGTCCAACGGTAAAGAAGGACTGCAAACCAAGCAGGTCGTAGGATAGGCGGATCATCCGGTTGAGGCTGGGCTCACGGATGCCATACTCCGCCATGAACAGGGCGGCGTCTTCGGGCGGCAGCTGGGCAATATCCATCTCTAGTTTGCCCTGCAGCGCCACCACCTGGCTCATGCGATGGGTGTAGCTCAGCGGCGGCGCAGGCTGTCCCTCGGACAGATTGAGCACCACCAGCAGCGGTTTACGGCTGAGGAAGCCGAAGCCGGAGAGGGCTTTTTCCTCGTCCGCGTCGATGTCCACATCGCGCAGCGGGATTTCCTCCGCCAGCGCGCGCTGCAGGCGTTCGAACAAGGCAATATCGCGCTCGATGGTTGCCCGGTCGCGCCCGCCGCCCTTCTTGCGCTCCTCCGCCAGGCGCTCCAGCTTGCGCTCCACCGCGATCAGGTCGTTCAGCACCAACTCGGCGTCCATCGCCGCCAGGTCGCGTACCGGATCGAGATTGCCGTGCGGGTGGGGAAGGTTATCGTCCTCAAACACACGCACGACATGGATGAAGCCGTCCATCTGGGTCAACTGGTTGAGCAGCGCACCGGAAATGCCGCTCTTGCCCGCCGAGCCGTCCAGCCCGGCGATGTCGGCGTAGGTCACTTTGGCGTAGGTTGTCTTTTTGGGGTGGAACATTTGGGAGAGTACGTCCACCCGCGGGTCGGGCACGTCCACCACCGCGGTGTGCACTTCGATCCTGCCGGTGGCGCTGCCAGTCGGCTGGCTGCCGCGGGTGAGCGCGTTGAACAGGGTGGTTTTCCCTGATTGGGGTAATCCGATGATTCCCAGGCGCATGAGCGATTGAAACCTTGACCCTTCCGAAGAATTTTGATATGATCAACATCACGAGCACGCCGAAGTGGCGGAACAGGCAGACGCGCACGACTCAAAATCGTGTACCCTCCGGGTATGTGGGTTCGATTCCCACCTTCGGCACTGAGATTATAACACGCGCGGCGTGCCTTCAGGCGCGCGCCCGGAAGCCCTATGACCGCATCCTCCAGCCAGCCGCAACTCTCCGACCTGATTGCCTGGGCGCACGAAGCCGGGCAGATTCTGCGCGCCGGGTTTGGCAATCACGGCCGCCTGCGCTACAAGGACGCCACCGACGTGGTCACCGAAGTGGATCACCGTTCGGAGGCGCTGCTGGTCGAGCGCATCCGCAGCCGCTTTGCGGATCATGCCATCATTGCCGAGGAAAGTGGGCAGCACAGCGGGCAGGACGGGCGCTGCTGGTACATCGACCCGCTCGACGGGACGATCAACTTTGCGCACGGGCTGGCGTTCTTTTGCGTCTCACTGGCATACGCCGAACAGGGCGTGCCGCGCCTGGGGGTGGTCTACGACCCAATCCACGAGGAGACCTTCAGCGCCGAGCGCGGGGCGGGGGCGTTTCTCAACGGGCAGCCGCTGCACCCGGGCGAGGCAGGCTCGCTGCGCGAGTGCCTGCTGGTGACCGGTCTGCCGCACCACGAGGAAGCCAGCAGTACGGCGGCGTTCGAGTTATTCCGCGACCTGACCCTGCAAACCCAGGGGGTGCGCCGGCTGGGTTCCGCCGCGCTCGACCTGTGCTACACCGCCTGCGGGCGGCTGGACGGCTACTGGGAACTGGCAGTCAACACCTACGACATCGCCGCCGGTGCGTTGATCGCCAGCGAGGCAGGCTGTCAGGTCAGCAAGGCGGACGGCAGCGGCGATATTCTAACCCCATCAAGTACAGGCGGGACAGCGACGCCCACCAGCATCCTGGCTGCCAACCCGCGCGTGTATGCGCTGCTGCGCCAGGCGCTGCAGGCGCGCGGCGCCGCCGGCTGAGCCTGTCGAAGCCAGCGCGCGGCGCAGCGTCCATGCCATCCCCCCAATCTTTTGGCAAATTTCGGCTTGTATCATTTTTGCTCAGCTGGTGTTACAATTAAACCCATGACAGATCATATCTCTCCCCAGTCGACCGCCGCTTCCACCGAAGAAACCCCCCGCCGCCGCTGGCTGCAGAACGCGGTCGCCTTCCTTATTCGCCTGCTTACCCGTACCACCTTTACCGGCGTCGAAAACCTGCCCCCGCAGGGCGGGGTGATCGTGGCGACCAACCACATCAGCCGTCTGGACATTCCGATCTTGTTCGTCAACCCGGCGCGCTCCGACATCACCGCGCTGGTGGCGGACAAATACCTTCAATACCCCTTCTTCCGCTGGTTTGCCGTGACCGCCGGGGGTATCTGGCTCGACCGCAGCAAAGCCGACTTTTCCGCCTTTGGGCAGGCGCTGGCAGTGCTGCAAGCCGGACGCGCGCTGGGCATTGCCCCAGAGGGCACCCGCAGCGAAACCGCAACCCTGCTGGAGGGCAAGCCGGGCACCGTGCTGCTGGCGCACCGCGCCCGCGTTGCCATTGTGCCGGTCGCCATCACCGGCACCCACACCGCGCTCAATTCGTTGCCGCGCCTGCGGCGGGGGGAAATCACTGTTCGTTTTGGCAAAGCCTTCCGCCTGCCGCCCTTCTCGCGCGAGAACCGCGAAGCCGACCTACAGCGACAGACCGACGAGGTCATGTGCCGCATTGCCGCGTTGCTGCCGCCCGAATACCACGGTTTCTACGCCGGACATCCCCGCCTGAACGAACTGCTGGCGCAAGGAAATTTTTAGTCTCCCGCCCGGCGGACATTCCCTCACCTGGGAGGTAACAACATGCTGCTCACCATCCTGATCCCGATTCTGGCGGTGCTGATCTTCGTATCCGCCTTCGTGCTGATCCGCTCCAGCCAGTTCATGCAGGCGCCCGAGCCGGTAGAGCCGGCGGACCTGCCGGAGGTCGATGCCGAGATCATCGCCGGGCACGTTGCCGCAGCGATTCGCTGCCAGACCGTCGCCCGCGACGGGCAGCCCGCCGAGCGCGCCCCGTTTTACGACCTGCACCGCGCGCTGGAAACGCTCTACCCGCGCGTCCACGCCACCCTCGACCGGCAGATCATCTCCAACTTCAGCCTGCTCTACACCTGGCGGGGCAGCAACCCCGAACTGCCGGCGGTATTGTTTTGCGGGCACCTGGACGTGGTGCCGGCGGACGAGGCAACGCTCGCCCAATGGCAGCACCCGCCCTTCTCCGGTGAGATTGCCGACGACTATGTCTGGGGGCGCGGCGCGCTGGATGTCAAGGGGCAGGTCGTCAGTCTGCTGTACGCGGTTGAACAATTAATCAAGCAGGGTTTCCAGCCGGAGCGCACCCTGTATCTTGCCTTCGGCGAGGACGAGGAAACCAGCGGCAAACTCGGCGCGGGACAGATCGCCGCCCTGCTGGCAGAACGCGAAGAAAAACTGGAAGCAGTCTTGGATGAAGGCGGCGCCATTGTTCAGGGCAGCCTGCCCGGCGTGGAAGTGCCGGTGGCGTTGATCGGGATCGTCGAAAAAGGGCACCTGACCCTGCGCCTGCGGGTGGAACACCCCGGCGGACATTCCTCCACCCCGCCGCCCAGTTCGGCAATCGGCATCCTGGCGCGCGCCGTAACCGCCATCGAGGATAATCCGATGCCCGCCAACACCGCCTACCTGCGCGAAACCTTCCGCGATATTGGAGCAGCCGCACCGCCGGCGCTGCAAATCGCCTTTGCCAACCCGTGGTTGTTGGGTGGCTTGCTGCGCCGCCGCCTGTCCGCCGAAGCGCTGACCAATGCCGCCATCCGCACCACCGCGGCGGTGACCGTGATCCGCGGCGGGGAGAAGGAAAACGTGCTCCCGCCGGTGGCGGAAGCGCTGGTCAATTTGCGCCTGCTGCCCGGCGATACGATTGCCGCGGTGTGCGAACGGGTGCGCGACATTGTGGATGACAAAAACGTGATCATCGAAGCCCTGCCGGAATCGGCGCACGAAGCCCCGCCGGTCAGCTCAACCGAAAGCCCGGCGTACCTCAGCCTGAGCCAGGCGGTGCGCGAGGTCTTTCCCGGCGCGGTAACTGCGCCGCACCTGGTGCTGGGGGCAACCGATTCGCGCCATTACACCGCTCTGACCGAGAACATCTTCCGCCTCTCGCCGGTGGTCTTGACCCGCGAGGACATCGCCACCATTCACGGGGTCAACGAACGCATCAGCCTGCCCGCGCTGGGACGTATGGCGCAGTTCTACCAGCACCTGATGCGCAGCTGGTGCGGCGGCGACGAAGCGTCCCCCGCCACATGAAACGCCTGCTGCGCCCCGCCCCGCTGCTGGCGGTCACCCTGCTGTTAATTGGCTTGACCAGCGCCTTTGCCCCCGCCGAGCGCACCCTGGGCGGCAACCTGCGCCTGGTGCTGCTGCACGGGGCATGGGTGTGGAGCGGCAAATTGCTGTTTGCCGCCGCCGCGTTGAGCGGGCTGGCTGGCGTGCTGCGCCCGGCGCTGTGGGCGCGGGTATCGCGCGCGCTTGGGCAAGCCGGCTTGCTCTTCTGGCTGACCTACCTGCCCATGTCGCTGCTGGTGCAGCTGCAAAACTGGGGCGGCATTTTCTGGGACGAGCCGCGCTGGCGCATCCCGTTCACCTTTGGGGTAACCGGGTTGCTGCTGCAAATTGCCCTGGCGCTGTTCGACCAGCCGCGCCTGACCAGCCTTGCCAACCTGATCTTCGGGGTCAGCCTGTGGGTGATGTTGGGCGGGGCGGAGAATGTGCTTCACCCCACCTCGCCGGTGATTGATTCCGGGCCCGGCGCAATCCAGGTCACCTTCAGTCTGCTGCTGGCGCTGGCTGCGCTGGCGGGCGGGCTGACCACCGCGCTGCTCTACCGCCAGAGGGGCAGCCCATCTGTGCCATCCGCATGACTGCCAGACCTCCCACGCCGCTCGCCGTTCAGGTAGGCTTGTTTACCCTGATCCGCCTGGTGTTGAACACCAGTTACCGCATGATCTACCCCTACCTCTCCACCTTCCAGGCTGGGCTGGGGGTCGGGCTGCCCGCCATTTCGATCATCCTCAGCCTGCGCTCGCTGCTCGGTTTCGCTGCTCCGTTCCTCTCGCCCATCGCCGACCGGCGCGGCAAGCGGGTGAGCATGCTGCTGGGCATGCTGGTGTTTACCGCCGGCGCGCTGGTGGTGTCCATCTTCCCCACCTATGCCGGGTTCTTTGCCAGTCTGCTGCTCATGTCGCTGGCAATGACCATCTTCCTGCCGGCCGTGCAAGCCTACCTGGGCGACCGGGTGGCCTACGCGCGGCGCGGGCGGGTGATGGGCATCACCGAACTGTCCTGGTCGTTTGCCTTCATTCTGGGCGTGCCGCTGGTCGGCTGGCTGCTGGGGCGCAGCGGCGCGTGGCAGTCGCCCTTCCCAATTCTGGCAGCCCTGGGCGCGCTGGGGGTAATCGCGCTGCTGGTGTTCGTCCCGCACGACGATCCGCGCCACGATCCCAATCACGCCTCTTCGGCGTCAATGCCGCTTCGCAGCCTGCTCAAGGTAAAAGCGGTGCGCGCCGGACTGCTGACCACGTTTGCCATAATTGCCTCCAATGAGGTGGTCAACCTGGTCTTTGGCGTCTGGCTGGAAGATGCCTTCCAATTCAAACTGGCGGCGTTGGGGGCTGCCTCGCTCGCCATCGGGATATCCGAAATGGGCGGCGAAGGGCTGTCGGCGGCGCTGGTCGACCGGCTGGGGAAAATCTGGGCGGTGCGCGCCGGCATCCTGATCAACTGCCTGGCAGCAGGCGCGCTGTTCCTGTTCGGCGGCAATGTGATCGGCGCGCTGGGCGGCTTGTTCCTGTTCTACCTGACCTTCGAATTTACGTTGGTCTCGCTGCTGCCGCTGATGAGCGAAACCCTGCCGGAACTGCGCGCCACGGTGATGGCAACCACCCTCGCCAGCGTGGCGCTCGGGCGGGCTGCCGGCATCCAGCTCTCGCCGCTGATCTACGAGCAATTCGGCATGGCGGGCAACACCATCGTTGCCCTGGGCATCAACGCGCTGGCGCTGGTCGCCCTGGCGCAGGTACGCATTCCCGCAGACGACGGCGGGCAGGCGGACTTAAAAACTCTAATCAAATTCCAAAAAAACAGGCTTGACCCGAAGCAGTGATTTAAGATAGACTCAATGCAACAGATTGTTACCCGACCCGATTCAATGCGCACGATTACGTTTTGCTTCCCGATCTATTATTATTACGGCAATCCGCGCGGATTTGCCGGACCTGGCGTATCGTAGAAGGGAACCTGTGAAATTCTCGACGCGGCGCAACCGGCGCCGCGTTTTTGGTTTACCGGAAAGGAGATGCAATGCCCGTTCGTGGAATTCGTGGAGCAATCACCGTCAGCGAGGATGACCCCGCCGCCGTGCTGGATGCCACCCGCCGCCTGCTGCTCGCCATTCAGGACGCCAACCCCGGCTTCGACCCGGACGAGGCAGCCAGCATCCTCTTCACCACCACCCCCGACCTGCTCTCGGTCTTTCCTGCCCAGGCTGCCCGCCAATTGGGCTGGAAGCTAACCCCGCTGATCTGCGCGCAGGAAATCCCCGTGCCGGACAGCCTGCCGCGCTGCGTGCGGGTGTTGATTCATTGGAACTGCCAGCTGCCCCCTTCGGCGGTGCGCCACGTGTACCTGGGCGAGGCTGCCCGCCTGCGCCCGGACTTATCCGTTTAATAACTCAGGAGGTCGAAATGTTAATTGTCATGCAAAAAGACGCCACCCCGCAACAGGTGGACAACGTCGTCAACCGCATCCGCAGCCAGGGGTTGAGCGTGCACCTCTCGCAGGGCGCGGAGCGGGTGGTGATCGGCGCCATCGGCGACGACCGGGCGGTCTCCAAGGACCAGTTCATGCTGCTCGACGGGGTCGACCGTGTGCTGCCCATCCTGCGTCCCTACAAACTGGCATCCCGCGAGTTCAGCCAAAGCGACACCCACTTTCGCATCGGCGAAACGGAGGTGGGCGGCAGCCAGGTGCTGCTGATTGCCGGACCGTGTTCGGTGGAGAGCCGTTCGCAGATCATCGAAACCGCCCACGCGGTGCGCGAAGCCGGCGCGCACGCCTTGCGCGGCGGGGCATACAAGCCGCGCACCTCGCCCTATTCGTTTCAGGGACTGGGCGTGGAAGGGCTGGAACTGCTGATGGAAGCCCGTGCCGCCAGCGGTCTGCCGGTGGTGACCGAAGTCATGGCGACCGAGCAGATCGAGCAGGTTAGCCAGGCAGCCGACGTGCTGCAAATTGGGGCGCGCAACATGCAAAACTATGCCCTGCTGCACGCTGCCGGCGCCGCCTGTATGCCGGTGTTGCTCAAGCGCGGAATGAGCGCCACCATCGAAGAACTGCTGATGGCGGCGGAATACATCCTCTCGCATGGCAACCGCCAGGTGATGCTGTGCGAACGCGGCATCCGCACCTTTGAAACCACCACGCGCAACACCACCGACATCAACGCCGTACCGGTGCTCAAATCGCTCACCCACCTGCCGGTGCTGCTCGACCCCAGCCACAGCACGGGCATGTGGCAGTTCGTCACCGCCGTGGCGCGCGCGGGTATCGCCGCCGGCGCCGACGGACTGATCATCGAGGTGCACCCGCGCCCGGAGGAAGCCATGTCCGACGGCAGCCAGTCGCTCAAGCCGGAGCGCTTCGCCGAGTTGGTGCGCCAGGTGCGCGCGATCGCCGAAGCCATCGGGCGCGAAGTCGCTCCGCCGCTGGGCGCCGTATCCGCGCGGGAAAAGAACAATGGCAGCCAGTCCGCAGTCTGAGCGCCCGCTCGCCGCGCGGACGGTGGCAATCGTCGGGCTGGGGCTGATGGGTGGGTCGCTGGCGCTGGCGCTGCGCGGGCAGTGCGCCCGCCTGCTAGGAATCGACCGCGACAGCGCAACCCTGCGCCGCGCCGCACACTTGAACCTGGCAGACGCGCTGAGCGCCGAAGCCGCCGCGCTGCTCCCGCAGGCGGATGTTGTCGTCCTGGCAACGCCGGTGCGGACGATTCTATCCCTGCTCGCCGGGCTGCCGCGGCTGCACCCCGGCGCGGCGGTGGTGCTCGATCTGGGCTCGACCAAAGCCGCCATTGCGGCTGCCATGCAGGCGCTGCCGGAACGCTTCGACCCGCTGGGCGGTCACCCGATGTGCGGCAAGGAGCGCTCCTCGCTGGCAGAAGCCGAAGCGGGCTTGTACCAGGGCGCGCCGTTCGCCTTTACTCCGCTGGCGCGCACCAGTCCGGACGCCCGGCGGGTGGCGCAGGAGTTGGCGCAGGCGGCTGGCGCCCGCCCGCTCTGGCTGGACGCCGGCGAACACGACCGCCTGACCGCCGCCACCAGTCACCTGCCCTACCTGGCGGCGAACGCGCTGGCAGCGGTCACCCCGCCGGATGCCGCGGCGCTGGTCGGTCCGGGTTTCCGCTCGACCACCCGCGTGGCGGGTTCGCCAGCCGACATCATGCTGGATATTCTGGCGACCAACCGCGCCAACCTGCTGGACGGGCTTGCCCGCCTGCGCGGGCGGCTGGAGCAGATGGAAACGCTGCTGAAAAACCAGGATTGGGACGGGCTGAGCCAGGCGCTGGACGAGGGCGCGCAGCAGCGCCAGCGGTTGATCGAAACCCCCGCCGGGGTGAGCCCATGAACCGGCTGATCGTGCAACCCGGCGCGGCGCTGCGCGGCGAAATTGACCTGCCCGGCGACAAGTCGATCTCCCACCGCGCCGCGCTGTTGGCTGCCCTGGCGCACGGCGAAAGCCGGGTGGACAATTTCCTCGATTCGGGCGTCACCCGCGCCATGCTCAACTGCCTGAGCGCGCTGGGCGTGGACTGGCAGATACAAGGCAACCGGCTGACGCTGCGCGGCGCCGCCTGGCAGACCCCCGCCGGCGCATTGGACTGCGGTAATTCCGCCACCACCCTGCGCCTGCTGGCGGGCGCGTTGGCTGCGGTTGGCATCGCCGCCGTATTGGACGGCTCGGAAGGGCTGCGCCGCCGCCCGATGGGACGCATCGTCCAACCGCTGCGCCAGATCGGCGTGCCAATCCACGACGGTGACCGCGCCCCGCTGATGATCAGCCCCCGCCCGGCGGAAAAACGCCTCAGCGGCGGCAGGCTGCGCCTGGATGTCGCCAGCGCGCAGGTCAAATCCTGTCTGCTGCTGGCAGGGCTGGCAGCCGGTTCGCCGCTGACGGTGATCGAGCCGCACCGCTCGCGCGACCATACCGAGCGCATGTTGGCGGCGATGGGCGTGCATCTTTCCAGCGGGCAAAACCAAGACGGCTGGCAGGTGACCCTGCTGCCGCCGGATGGCGCGCTGCACCCGCTCGACCTGCGCATTCCGGGCGATTTTTCCGCCGCCGCCTTCTGGATCGTCGCCGCGCTGATCACACCCGGTTCGCGGCTGGCACTGCGCGGGGTGGGGCTCAACCCGGGGCGTACCGGTCTGCTGGCGGCGCTGTTGCAGATGGGCGCGCGCATCCAGGTACAGCCGCGCGGCGAACAAGGCGGCGAACCGCTGGGCGATCTGTGGGTCGAGCACTCGCCGTTGCGCGGAATCGAGATCGGCGGCGAGCAGGTGACCGCGATGATCGACGAATTCCCGGTGTTTGGGGTGGCGGCCGCCTTCGCCCGGGGCGTCAGCGTGGTGCGCGGCGCGGCGGAGCTGCGCTACAAGGAGACCGACCGCATCGCCGCGCTGTGCCGCCTGGTGACGGCACTGGGCGGGCAAGCCGAAGCCCAGCCGGACGGGTTTACCCTGCGCGGGTGCGGCGGGCTGCCGGGCGGGGCGGTCTTCGACCCCGCCGGCGACCATCGCATGGCAATGGCGGCGGCGGTGGCTGGGCTGGCAGCCGGGCAGCCGGTGACGGTTGAGCAGGCGCAGATCATCGGCGAGTCGTATCCCGGTTTCGTCCAGGCGCTTGCCAGCCTGGGCGGGGATTGCCGCCAGGAGGCTGACCCCGCCGCATGAACGCTCCCCCGTTCCCCTTCCTGCGCCTGGGACTGACCGGCTATCCGATTGCGCACAGTCTGTCGCCTGTACTGCATCGCGCCGCGCTGCGCGCCGCCGGCTGGCAGGGCGAATACCGTCTGTACCCGCTGCCACCCCTGCCGCAGGGCGAAGGGCAGCTGCGCGCCCTGCTGGAGGGGCTGCGCGCGCCCGCGGCAACGCGCCTGCACGGGCTTAACGTGACCATCCCCCACAAGCAGGTCGTGCTCAGCCTGTTGGACGACCTCTCGCCCACCGTGCGCACGGTCGGCGCGGTCAACACCATCGGGCAGGCGGACGGGCGGTTGTTCGGCGAGAACACCGACGCCGCCGGATTCTGGCAGGATTTCGAGCAATGCCTGCGCCTGGACGGTTGGAACGGTCAGCCGGCCAGCGCGCTGCTGATCGGCGCCGGCGGTGCAGCCCGCGCCGTGGCTTACGCACTGCTCTCGCACGGCTGGCAGGTGGCGCTGGCAGCCCGCCGCCTGGAGCAAGCCCGCCGCCTGGCGGCGGATTTCAAGCGTATTGGGCTGCCCGGCGAGCTGATCCCGCTGCGGCTCAAGCCCGAGCCGATCGCGGACTGGCGGCATGCCCGCGCGCTGATCAACGCCACCCCGCTGGGCATGGCTGCCTGCCCGCCCGACTGCCCCTACCCGCCCGGACTGCCGCTGCCGGAAGGCGCGCTGGTGTACGACCTGGTTTACCACCCCGCGGAAACCCCCCTGCTGTACCTTGCCCGCGCCCAATCCTTGCGCGGTTTCAACGGGCTGGGCATGCTGATCGAACAGGCTCGCCTGGCGTTTGCCTGCTGGAGCGGTTTCCTCCCGCCGCGCGAAGCGCTGTGGAAAGCGCTGCAAAAATCCCAAGGAGAACGACGATGAGTTTGCGTTTTTTGACCGCCGGTGAATCGCACGGTCCTGGCTTGACCCTGATTCTGGAAGGGCTGCCCGCCGGACTGCCGCTCGATTCGAGCGTGATGGACGCCGACCTCGCCCGCCGCCAGCACGGCTACGGTGCCGGTCCGCGCATGAAACTGGAACGCGACCACGCCCGCATCCTCGGCGGGGTGATGGCAGGCAAGACCACTGGCGCGCCGCTGGCGGTCTTCATCGAAAACCTCGACCACGCCCGCTGGAAGGGTAAAGCCATTCCGGGCTTCACCATCCCCCGCCCGGGTCACGCCGACCTGACCGGCGCGCTCAAGTACGGTTACAACGACCTGCGCCCGGCGCTCGAGCGTGCCTCTGCCCGCGAGACCGCCGCGCGGGTCGCCGCGGGCGCAGTCTGCCGCCATTTGCTGGCACAGTTCGGCGTGCGCATTGGCGGTTACGTCTGCGCAATTGGCGAGGTCGAGGCGCGCCTGGCGGAGATGCCGCTGGAGGAGCGCATCCGCCGCGCGCTGGACAGCGACGTCGGCTGCCCGGACGAGAGCGCGTCCGCGGCAATGCAAGTCCGCATCCGCGAGATCATCCAGCAGCGCGATACGCTCGGCGGGGTGATCGAAGCCCTCGCCCTGGGTCTGCCGCCCGGGCTGGGCTCCTATGTCCATTGGGAGCGCCGCCTGGATGCCCGCCTGGCAGCCGCGGTGATCAGCATTCCTGCCATCAAGGGGATCGAGATCGGCGACGCCTTCGAGAACACCCGCCGCCCGGGCACGCGCGTCCACGACGCCATCCGGCTGGAGCAGGGCGGGCTGCGCCGCGAAGGGCTGGGCAGCGGCGGTCTGGAAGGCGGCGTAACCACCGGTCAGCCGCTGCTGGTGCGCGCGGCAATGAAGCCCATTGCCACCACCCTCACCCCGCAGCGCTCGGTTGACCTGGCTTCCGGCGAGGAGGTGGAAACGCGCTACGAGCGCTCCGATTTCTGCCCAGTGCCGCGCGCGGTGGTGATCATCGAAGCCATGCTGGCGTTCGTCCTCGCCGACGCGCTGCTCGAAAAGCTGGGCGGCGATTCGCTGGCGGAGATGCTGCCACGCTTTGCCGCGCTGCCGCGCCCGCGCCTGGCAGACCTGCACATGGCTGCCAGCGACGCCGTCTTCTGGGAGGAGGAAGAGCCATGAGCGGCGCGTTCCTCTTCCTTTACGGTGCGCCCGCTTCGGGCAAGACCACGCTTGCCGGGCAGCTGGCGCGCGAATTGGACCTGCCGTTCTACGATCTGGACAGCCACATCCAAGCCGCTGCCGGGTTGTCGATCGGTGATATTTTTGCCCGCGAGGGCGAGCCCGATTTCCGCCGCCGCGAGTCGGACGCGCTGCGCGAGCTGCTGCGCCAGCCGCCCGGGGTGGTTGCGCTCGGCGGTGGCGCGCTGCTGGATGCGGACAACCGCCGCGCGGTGGAATCCGCCGGACGGGTGCTGTGCCTGCAAGCCGACCTGCCCGTCCTGTTGGAGCGCCTGCGGCAGGGCGGCCCGGCTGCCCGTCCGCTGCTGGCGGCGGACAACGGCGGCGTTGCCGCCCGCCTGGCGCGGCTGCTGGACGAACGCCGCCGCCATTACGCCTCGTTCGGGCTGCAGCTGGACGTGACCCGCCTGAGCATCTCCGTCGCCGTCCGCGCGGCGATGACCGCGCTGGGCGCCTTCCGGGTCAGCGGGATGGGACAACCCTATGATGTGCGCATCCGCCCCGCCGCGCTGGAGACTTTTCCCACCCATCTCGCCCGGCTGGCGTGTACCGGCAAGGTTGGGCTGGTGGGCGACGAGCACACCTCGCGGCTGTTCGCGCCGCGCGTCGAGCGCTCGCTGCGGGCAGCCGGGCTGGAAGTACACGGCTTCAACATCCCCGCCGGCGAACACGGCAAGACCCTGGCAACGGTCAGCCAGCTGTGGCAGGAGTTCATCGCTGCCGGGCTGGAACGCGGCAGCCTGATCCTGGCGGTGGGCGGCGGCGTGACCGGTGACGTGGCTGGCTTTGCCGCCGCCGCCTACCTGCGCGGGGTGGCGTGGGTCAACCTGCCAACCACCCTGCTGGCAATGGTGGATGCCGCCATCGGCGGCAAAACCGGCGTGGATCTGCCGCAGGGCAAGAACCTGATCGGCGCCTTCCACCCGCCGCGCCTGGTGCTGGCGGACGCGCTGGCGCTGGACGACCTGCCGCTGCCCGAACTGCGCGGCGGGATGGCGGAGGTGGTCAAGCACGCGCTGATCGGCGACCCTGAACTGCTCGACTTGTGCGCCTGCGGGTTGGACGCGCTGGCGCACGACTGGGACGCGGTGGTACGCCGCGCCGCGGCGGTCAAGATCGCCGTCATCCAGTCCGACCCTTACGAGCAAGGGCTGCGCGAGGTGCTCAACTTTGGGCATACCCTGGGGCACGCCATCGAGCAAGCCAGCGGCTACCGGGTGCGTCACGGCGAGGCGGTGGCGATTGGCATGGTTCAGGAAACCCGCCTGGCGGAACGGATTGGGCTGGCACAGCCGGGGCTGAGCCAAACCCTGGCAGCGGCGCTGCGCGGGCTGGGATTACCAGCGGAAATACCCGCCGGGCTGGAGGCATCCGCCCTGCGGGCAGCCATGCAGGTGGACAAGAAACGCCGCGCCGGGCGGCTGCGCTTCAGCCTGCCGCGCTGTCCGGGTCAGGTGGAGTACGGCGTGCTGGTTGAAGATGAAGGAATACTGAGCGAGGTGCTGCGATGAAAGCCATCCTGGTACTGCACGGAGCCAACCTGAATTTGCTCGGCGAGCGCGAGCCGGAGGTATACGGCCGGCTGAGTCTGGCGGAGATCGACCGCCACCTGAAGATCGAAGGCGAAAGGCTCGGCTTGAGCGTGCGCTCGTACCAGTCCAACCACGAAGGCGCGCTGATCGACGCGCTACACGAAGCCCGCCGGAGCGCACAGGGCGTGCTGTTCAACCCGGGCGGGTACACTCACACCTCGATCGCGCTGCGCGATGCAGTGGCAGCCATTACCATCCCAGTGATCGAGGTGCACCTGTCCAACCCACAGGCGCGCGAAGACTTCCGCCGCGTCTCGCTGATTGCGCCGGTCTGCCGCGGCAGCATCGCCGGGTTCGGTTGGCGCTCGTATTGGCTGGGTCTGCACGCGCTGGCGGCGATCGTCTTGGACGAGGGGTAAAAGCCCGTGCGCGGGGTGTATAATCAAAACTACGAACACCCATCGCAACCATCCATCCAATCGAACCATCAACCCATTATGACCAGCCTCGATTTTCAAGAATACCATCGCGAAGTTGTTGAAGCGCTGACCGTGTCAGGCAGCCCGGAACGCGGCAAAGCCGTTCAACAGGATCGCGGTTCGCAACTGATCCATCTTGGAATCACTTTCCCCGAATTAAGGCAACGGGTTAAGCAAGGATTCTCTTTCTACCATTTGCCGGAAGAGCAACTGCTCGAAATATGGGATGCTCTCTGGAAAACATCGCCGTATGCGGATGTTCTATTCGCCGCGCTTGAATTTTACGCGCCGCTTGTGCGCAAGAAGGTCAACCCGTATCTTTGGACAGTCGTTCGCCAGTGGACTGCCCGCGTTGACAACTGGTGTCATAGTGATGGATTGGGCGCACTGTACTCCCGAATTCTTGAAAACCACCCCGCGCAGACCTATCCACAAATTGAAGCCTGGAACCTTGATGCGAATGAATGGCTGCGGCGCATATCGCTTGTCAGTCTTATCCATTACAGCGGCAAGAACGCGGTTTTCCTGCCGCCAGACAAGGTTTTGCCGTTGGTGTCGAATTGCATTGACGACCAGCGATACTATGTTCAAACCGCCGTTGGCTGGGTTTTGCGCGAGATGGGACGTGTTTACAGCAACCAGATCACCAAATTCCTGGAAACCCATTTCGATAGAATGGGTACGGCAGCCTTTTCGCGGGCTATCCAGCGATTGAGCCCCGCTGAACGCACGCGACTGCGTGCCATGCGAACGTATCGACTGGCTTGATGCAGCCACGTCCTCTCTGTAATTCCCGGAGGAAAAGATGATGACAATCCATAAATGGGGCGGGCTGGCATCTTTTTTACTGGCGGTGTCGTTGGTCGTCGCGCCGTGGATTTACCTGACCGGCAATTTGCGAGATGCCCTCGGCATATTTGCGTACGATCTGGCAGATTTTCTTTACGGTCCGGTTGCGTGCGCCAGTCTGATCACCCTGGTGTATGTGCTGCGTGAACGCATCGGCGAGGGCGCCTCTCGCCGCATGGACTTGGCGCTCCTGGCGGCTGTCCTTACAGCTGTGGGCATGGCGGCGGTTGCTTTCATCCGTGCTTCCAACCGCCATTACCACCTGAACCACCCCGAACTGAACCTGGAAAACTCCACCACTGTCCTCATCATTTGGACAACCCTGGTAACAGGCGTGAATTCATTGGGGTTTCATTTTCTGGGATGGGTGTTTGTTTTCCTTGGCTCAGCCAATTGGACCTGCCGTTTTTTCCCTCGCCCGCTGACCGGAATGTATTATCTGGCGGGAATCGCGTCCTTGTTTGTTTATCTGTTTTCCGAACTGCAAGGGCTTGTTGTATTGCTTGGCAGCATCATCGGCCTTTGGCAGGGTGTTTTACTCTGGAAGAATGACGCCTTGCAGCATACCAAAGCGGGTTGAGTAAACCCAACAAGGGCGCTCTGGCGCGGCTTTACTGCAACAGCGTTTCCAGTGCCTGGCGGGCAAGGTTCGGGTCGGCTTTGCCGCCCATTTTGCGCATCACCTGCCCGACAAACCAGCCTATCAGCGTGGTCTTGCCGGCGCGGTAGGCTTCCACTTCCTTGGGGTTTTCCGCCAGCACCTGCTCGCACACCGCGCGGATGGCGCCTTCGTCGCTGACCTTCGCCAGCCCTTCGCGCTGCACGATGGCTTGCGGCGCGCCGCCGGATTCTTCCACTTTTTGCAGCAGGCTCTTGGCGGTGTTGGTGTTGACCGTGCCCTTGTCCGCCAGGGCGACAATTTCCGCCAGGTAGGCTGGGGTCAGGCGCAGTTCCGCCGCGCTCTTGCCGCTTTCGTTGATCATGCGCAGCACATCGTTCATCAGGTAATTGGAGATGCGCTTGGGGTCGCCGGCATAGGCTTTGACCGCCGCCTCGAAGTAGTCCGACAGGCTGCGCTCGCCGGTGAGGATATCCGCGTCGTATTCGGGCAGGTTGTAGGCTTGCATAAAGCGCTGGCGGCGCTCCAGCGGTAGTTCCGGCAGCCATTCCAGAATGGCGCGCTCCCACGCCTCATCCAGGCGGATCGGCAGCAGATCGGGTTCGCGGAAGTAGCGGTAATCGGCTTCGGTTTCCTTGGAGCGCATCTTGCGCAGCACGCCGGCGTCCTCGTCCCATTCCAGCGTCCAGGCGGCAATCCGCCGCCCGGCTTCGGTTTCGCGCACCTGGCGTTCCACCTCCTTTTCGATCGCCTCGCGCACCGCCTCGATCGAATTGACGTTCTTGATCTCGGTCTTGGGGTTGAGGTAATCCGCGCCCACAGGGCGGATGGAGACGTTGGCGTCGCAGCGCAGGTGACCCTTCTCCATATCCGCCTCAGAAACGCCCAGCCAGCGCAGTAGCTGGCGCAGGCGCATCAGGTACTGGGCGGCTTCGTCAGCCGAGCGCAGGTCGGGCTGGGTGACCATTTCGATCAACGGCACGCCGCAACGGTTGAAGTCGATCAGCCGTTCCCCGCCGGCATTCTTGGTTTTACCGGCATCCTCTTCCAGGTGCAGTTTGTGAATGTTGACCCGCCGGGTGTATGCCGGCTTGCCGCCCGCCGCCGGCATGGGTAATTCGATCCAGCCGCCGAAGGCAAGCGAATGGTCGTACTGCGAGATCTGGTAGCCCTTGGGCAGGTCGGGATAAAAATAATTCTTGCGGTCGAAGTAGGACAACCGGCGCAGTTCGGCGTGCATGGCGGCAGCCAGCAGCACACCTTTTTCCACCACGGCTTTGTTGAGCACCGGCAGCACGCCGGGCATGCCGGTGCACACCGGGCAAATGTTGTGGTTGGGCGGGTCGTTCCATGAATCCGCCTTGCAGGCGCAGAAGATCTTGGTGGTGGTGTTGAGCTGGATGTGCGTCTCCAGCCCGATGACGACTTCGTAAGCGGTCATAAACAAACCTCGCGGTGGGGTTCAGCGCTCGGCGCGCAGCAATTCTCTCAACCATCCGATCAGCGGGTAGGACACCCGCCCGCCGCGCAGACTGTTCCAGGCAGCCCGCCCAGCCAAAAAATAGTACGCCAGCGCGGCAACGAAATACAGCAGCATCACGCCCAGCATCAGCACGGTGTAAACGATCCAGATCACCGGCACGAATTCCGCGGCGGCGGTGTCGCTCATCATCATTGTCGGAAAAAAGACCAGAAAATACGCCCCGCCCAGCACGCCGCTGGCGAGCAGGTACAGCCCGGTCGCCGCGCCCTGGAACAGCAGCGCATCCAGCGCCTGGCGGCGCAGCAGCACCGAGCGTTCTTTTTGGGTCAGCCAGATGATCAGGGTTGCCAGAATGCCCATGTAGGGCACAAACGCACCCAGGTGGCAGATCGCGGCTGCCAGGCGCTCCTCGCGGGCGGGATCGAGGCGGGCTTCACTCATGGCGCGCCTCGGTTTCGGCTGGGGTCAAGTAGCGCGCCAGGCGGTCGCCCAGCAGCGGGTAGCGGAAGTTCGCCCCGCTGGCGCAGGCAATTGCGGCGATTAAACCCAACAGGACGAACAGCCCCAACACGCACAACAGCAGCCCCAGCACCAGCCAGGTGCCGCCGGTCACAAAGATGAACGGCGCTTCACTTTCGATGGCGATGCCCAGAGCCATGGCCGCCAGGCTGAAGCCGAGCATTAAAAACCCGCTCAGGAAGCCGCCAATCACGCCCGCCACGGCGAGCAGCAGCTGGAACGCCAGCGCCTGCAGCGCCTGGAAAGCCAGGAAGGTGGATTTTTGGCGCAGCGCCAGCCAGACCACCAGCGGCGCCGCCAGCCCGATGGTCGGGATGAGGATGCCGGCGTGCGCCAGGGCTGCCAGCCAGCGCTCGTTGGATGTGGTAGGGGATGGGATGGTCATACACCTGCCTCCTGCTCGTCCGCGTCGACCAGAATCACTTTTACCGGGACCGCCGGAAAATGCCGTTTCAAACGTTCGATGTCGAATACCAATTGCTCACCGTATGCCACTCCAGAAGACATGTGACGGTGCAGGTGATGACAGGGAACGATCTCAACGCCAACCTGAGCCTTGTTTTCATTGAAAAAATATTGAAACTTTGCCAGATCGTAGAACATGAACGGGTATTTACCGAATTGAACCTCGATCAGCACCTGGTCTTTACAAAAATCAACCGATTTATAGGCATTGGCAATTTCCACCGCACTATCTGGCAGGCGTATGGTATAGGTATCCCTTAATTCAGAGTATCCTCTTTGATGGAAGGCTTTCCGAAACTGGTTATTCATGTCGATGGGCGAAAAAAGCAGCCGGTTCATTTTAGTCTTTTCCTGGCTGACTTTGTTCTTTGCCGCTGAAACCCCTTGAATGACCGCAACGATCTCTTCAAGGATTTTCGCATAGCGGACTTGAAGGATTTCCCCACCGCCCAAATGGGAATACTCATACACGATTTTCATCTTATTCGTCCCCCGGGCTGCTCGAATCGTACCCGGCTGGGGCATCCAAAAGTCGGACTTGAATGGGTGAACCGATCTCGACGTTGCGAGGCGGGATGGAACCGTTCCTGCCACTGGGGTCGTATACCGGTCTTTCCATCGGGCGCACCCGCAATTTACCTTCCTCAGCCATCTCGATGCGTTGACGGGCAATCTGAACATATTCCGGGATGATCTCTGCCCCAACCGCGCGGCGGTTGTTCTTAAGTGCCGCAATGGCACTCGAGCCCACGCCCATGAAGGGGTCGAGCACCCAATCGCCGGGGTCAGTCAATGCCAGCACCAGCCTTTCGATCAATTCGACCGGGAACTGGCAGGGATGGATGGTTTTTTCGACATGATTGGCTTTGACGTTGGGAATTTCCCAGATGTCGGATGGATTTTTCCCCAAGGGATTGCCGGATAATTGTCCTTTTTTGGGTCCTTTGAAGTGTTTCTTGGATGGATACATTTGCGCCACCCGCACCGCATCCAGGTTGAAGAGGTACTCATCGCCTTTGGTGAACCATAGGATCACTTCATAACGGCCCGAAAATCGCCGGGAGGCATGCAATCCGTGCCCAAAATGCCAGATGATTCGATTGCGCAATTTCAGGTTCAGGGAGTTGAAGATCGGATAGAGCAGAATATCCAGCGGGACGATTTCGCCGTCTTTTTTGACGTGATTGCCCACCTGCCAGCAAATGCTGCCATTGGGTTTGAGCACGCGTGTACATTCCTCGATGACCGCCTGCTGCTGCTTCAAATAAACCGACATATCCAGGCGGCTTTCGTAGGGTTTGCCAAGATTATAGGGCGGTGAGGTGATCACCAGGGAAACCAAACTGGCGGGCAACCCGCGCAACAATTCCAGGGTGTCGCCCGGGTACAGCACGAAATCGGCCGTTTCTTCATACGTTTCGGTTAAGCGAATTTTTCCCATACGCTGTGTGAATTATTGATTCAATCACCGGATCATCTTAAAACCAGCGGCTTGATCTTGCGCCACGGCTCGTTCTCGCTGGCTTGTTCGATCGCCCGCGCCGCGCGCAGCAGGATCGCCTCGCTGAAATCGGCACCCAGCAATTGCACGCCGATGGGCAGCCCGTGCTGATCGATGCCGAACGGCAGCGAGACGCCTGGTACGCCAGCGTGATTAGCCGGTACGGTCAATTGGTCGGCGTACTGCATCAGCACTGAGTCGCCGTACAGCGCGCCCATGCGGAAGGCGCTGGTGGGGGTGGTGGGGGTCAGCAGGGCGTGCAGGCGGTATTTGCCCTTCGGGTCGAAGGCTTGCTCGAAATCGCGCCGGATCAACGTGCGCACGCGCAGCGCGCGACGGTAGTACTGCGCCGAATATTGCGCGGCGCTGACGTACATGCCCATCAAGATGCGCAGTTTGGGCTGCAAGCCAAAGCCCTCGTTGCGCGTCTTGCGGTACAGGTCGCGCAGATCGCTCACCGGCTGGGAGGTGCGGTAGCCGTACTTAACCCCATCGTAGCGATGCAGGTTGGAGGCAGCCTCGACGCGGCTGATGACGAAATACGCCGGGATGCCGTAGCGCGTGTTTGGCATGGGCACGTCCTCGACGATTTGCGCGCCCAGCCCGGCGAGCAGCTGCGCCGCGTAGCGCACCCGCGACTCGATCTCCGCCGGTAATGCCTGCTGGTCGTAACTGCCGCTGGCTGGGTCGGGGAAGGTGATCTTGAAATAATCCGGTGAAAGCCCAATGCGCAGCCCGCGCACGCCCTCCTCCAGCGCCGCCAGGTAGTCTGGCACCGCCAGGTTGGCGCTGGTCACATCGCGCGGGTCGGCTCCGGCGATGGTGTGCAGCATCAACGCGGCATCCACCACGTTGCGCGCCAGCGGACCGGGGCAGTCGAGCGAGGAGCCAAAGGCGATCAGCCCATAGCGCGAAACGCGCCCGTAGGTCGGCTTGACGCCCACCACGCCGCAAAAGGCGGCTGGCTGGCGAATGGAGCCGGCGGTATCGGTGCCCAGCGAAAGCGGCGCTTCGCCAGCCGCGACCGAAGCCGCGCTGCCGCCCGAGGAGCCGCCCGGCACATGCGCCGGGTTCCACGGGTTGCGCGGGCTGGGCTGGAACGCCGAGGATTCGTTGGATGAACCGTAGGTGAACTCGTCCAGGTTGACCTTGCCGAGCAGCACCGCGCCGGCGGCTTCCATGCGCTCGACCGGCGTGGCGGTGTACGGGGCGGTGAAGTTCGCCAGAATGCGCGAAGCAGCCGTCGAGGGCGTGCCGCGCACGCAAAAAATGTCCTTGACGGTGAAGGGAATGCCCGCCAGCGCTCCGGGATCTTCGCCCTGCGCCAGCTTGCGGTCGATTGTCTTTGCCTGCGCCACAGCGCGCTTTTCGGTCAGGGTGATGAAGGCATGAACGGCTTTTTCATCGGCGGGGGTCATCTCGCCCGCGTCCAGTTGCCCCGGACGTCCGTCCACTTGCTCGATGCGCTGCAAGCAGGACTGGGTGATTTCCAGCGCGGAAACCTGTTTCTGGCGCAGCAGCAGGTTCAATTCATAGGCGGGCAGGTCGCACAGTTGCATAGGCTTCATTCCAGTGTGGTGTGGGGGATGTCGGGGACGACCACGTAGCCTTCGCGGCTGTGCGGCGCCTGGGCGATAATCTCTTGCGGCTGCGGGTAGGGCTGCCACGCATCCGCCCGCGGCGCGGCGCTGATCTGGAGTGTGTAGGGCACGCCGTGCGAGGTGATCGGCAGGTCGTCATCCAGCGGGATGGCTTCCAGTTCGTGAATGGCGCTCAGTTGGGCGTTTAACTCGCGGCGCAGGTATTCGGCTTGCTGCGGGTCGAGTTCCAGCGCAGCCAGCTCGACCAGATGGGCAAAGGTTTGGGCATCCAGGATCTCGGACATGCTCAGCTTCCAGTGAATTGGGGATGGTTACTTAATCCTATCACAATCTTGCCGCTCTGGGCGGGGCAGCCGCCAATTCAACCACCGGCGGGTAAACGCGGCGCAGCCTTCCGCGGTGGTGGAAGGCTGCCCGGACCGGTTTTGCTGCCGCGCAGCGGCAGGAGATGATTACGGGTTACGGCAGCCCCCCAGTTCCACCGGAGTCAGGCACGGCGTGCGCGTGATCGTGCGGGTGAGCGTGATGGTGGTGGTCGGGGTGATGGTGCGGGTCGGGGTGATGGTGCGCGTCACGGTTGAACTGGGCGTGGGGGTGGGCGTAAAGGTGCGCGTGATGGTCGGGGTGAGCGACGGCACGGTTGCGGTGAAGGTGGACGTAAGGGTCGGCGTCAGGGTGATGGTCGGGGTAAAGGTATGCGTGCGCGTCGGCGTGCGGGTAAAGGTGTTGGTAATCGTCGGGGTTTGGGTTGGCGTAAAGGTATCGGTG
>JBBIQB010000003.1:0-4664 GCA_037442545.1 Bellilinea sp. | reverse complement strand
GTTGGGGTAGGGGTGAAGGTGCGCGTGACGGTGGGCGTGTGGGTATTGGTGCGCGTCGGGGTAATGGTTGGGGTGTCGGTAATGGTCGGCGTGCTGGTAATGGTGCGGGTTGCCGTGGCGGTTGGGGTGATTGTACTTGTCGCCGTGACGGTCGGCGTCCAGGTCGGCTGCGGGGATAGCGGGCGCAGGTAAAAGCCGTCGATGACCACCGGCGGATCATCCGCATCAATGGTGATACCCGGTCCCGCCCAGCCAACCGAGAGGTTATCCAAACCGCTGCCTTCTTTGTGCAGCGCTTCCAGGTCGTACCACTGTCCGGCGATCATAAACACTGTGCCCGAGCGCTGGCTGGTGTACACGTTCCACTGGTTGTGGTAGGTCCAGCCGGGCACCGAGGCAATCTGATCCCCGTTGAAGTACAGGATGCTGTTATCGTCGCTGGCAATGTAGAAGCGGTAATAATCGGTTTGCGGCGCGCAGACTTCGGCGCGGTAACGCGCGCCGTAATTGTTGCCGGTATTCTGAGGACCATCAAAGGAGGGCAGGATGGCAAATTCATCCGGGTTGCCGGGGAAGCGCGGGTTGCTGGTCAGGTTGCTGACCATCCCGCCAGGAATGTCTTCCCATTTTTCGCGCAGCACGCCGCTGCCGTTGCACGGATAGACGGTCGGGGTGATGGTCGGCGTGCCGGTGGGCGTGCTGGTCTCGGTGGGGGTGGGGGTGGCGGTGCTGGTCGGCGTGACGGTGGGCGTGCTGGTGACCGTAGCGGTGGCGGTGTGGGTGGGCGCCAGCCCCAACGCTCCACCCGGGCGGGCTTTGCGGAAGGCTTCCACGTAGCCCTCGCGCTGGGCATGGATCAGCGCCGTCGGCCAGACCGAGTTGAGGAAGGGGGTGATCAGTTCGTGGCGGTAGGTCAGGCGCACGAACACCCGGTCGCCGGGACCGCCGGCGTCGTCCACGTAACGGTCGATGGTCGTCTGGGTAAAGGTCGAACCGGAGCCGCTTCCGCGGGCCTGCTCGCAAAACATGGGGTAGCGGTAATTTTGCTGGTTGGACGGGTCGAACGGGGTGAAGTAACGCGCGTCCACCGGGTTGCGTTGGAAACGCGCCGACTGGTTGACGCCGATCGATTCTTCGCGATTGGAACAGACCATCACGTTGAGGAAGCCCTTCAACGCCGGGTTGCCGCGGTTGGCGGTATCGAAGTCGGCGTGGTTCCAGCCGTAGTCGAGATAATCGAGGTACGAGCCGGATACGCCAGGCGCCGGATCCCAGGCAACGCCGGTGGCGCCGGCAATCGCCGCATCGCGGATGGACGGCACGCGCGCCCAGTCCTTGAGCGCGGTGCTCAGGTTGTCCCAGTTCGGCACGCCGGTGGACACCTGGCAGTTGCCGGAGTGCACGCCGGTCAAGCCCAACGCGGCGGCGGCTTCGTCGCAGTACTCCGGGTTGAAGGTGCCGCTGACCGCGTAGCGCACCCCAAAACGCGCCCCATTTTGCAGCGCCAGCCAGGCTTGCAGGAAACGCCCGAACTCGATGATCCCGAAGATCAGCATCAATAGGATCGGCACCGCCAGCGCAAACTCGACCAGCCCTTGCGCCGGGTGCTGGCGCAGGCGTTGCAGCAGGGTCAATTTGGGGGTGAGTAAGCGTCGCATGGGCATTCCTTCCTGAACCAAGCCCAGTTACTGATTGATGCGGGTATAAATGCGGCTGGCGATGTCTTCGAAGATGCTTTGCAGCTGCGCGGGGTCGTTGGTATAGAAGTAGTTACCGCAGGAGGTTAAATTTGGTATCCCCTCGCACGGGTTGGTTCGCCGGTCGCCATCTTCACCAACCGCGGCGATATAGCGCAGCAGCGGCTCGCCCAGCCCGACCGCGCCCAACCCGACCAAATAAACCGCCACGTCGCTGCCTAGCGGTTCGCTGGTGTTGGCAGAGGAGGTCAGCGCCATGTTGTCAATCTGGTCGCGGGCGTAGTCCATCACCGAATAATTGTAGGTGCGCGCGGCAGGCGACACGTGGGTAGTGCCGGGCGGGCATTCTGCCCCGTTGGTGTCCACGCAGTAGCGCGGGCTGACGTCGCGGTCGATACACAGTTGCTGCCACCACGAATCGGCAGCCCGGTCGGCAAAGTGACCGTTGCAAAATCCGGACGGCATGTTGGCGGTCACCAGCCCGCCGGTATAGGGGGTGTCGCCGTCGCCGGTGTAGGCGTTGACCGGCGTATCGCTCAGGTTTACCACCCCGTCGGTGAACAGCACCATCACCCAGATCGAATCGCGCCGCCCGCGCTCCACCAGCAGTTCGTTTGCCAGGCGCAGCCCGCAGCCAATGCAGGTGGAAAGTGGCGAAAGTGACGGGCGGATGGTGTGCCCGTTGATATCCAGGAACGACGGGTACTTGGCAAGGTATGCCAGCGAGGCATTGTGATCGTCCATGCTGAACAAGCCGTCCGAGTTCCAGTCGTAGGAATCCAGGTAGGCGTCGTGGTCGCAGGGCACACCGCCCCAGCCGAACGGGTCGGGCGCGCCTTCGTCCACGCCCCACCAACGGTCATCCAGGGCGGCCGGGTTGGTCGTCCACGGACAGTCCACCCCGTACAGGGCAAGGTCGTCGTCCGTGTCGCGCCCGTCGCCGTCGCGGTCTTCCGGATTGATCGGATTGAAGGCGTAATCACCGAGGTCGCGCGCCGGACCCCACGACTGCCACAAGCGGGCGTAGGGCGGGTCGTCGTGAACGTTGATCGTGTTCCAGATGGCGGCAGCGGCGGTGGCGCGAAAACTGGTGAAATCCAGTTTCAATTCCGCGCGCGAATCATAGGTGATGATCGCGATGCGGTCGTAGCCTTCATAGATGGTGTTGACCAGCGCATGGCTGGCGTTCTTCAGGTACCACATGGGCAGGCAGGCGCCGGAGGGCGGCGAGCCGCCGGGGGTGCGCGTGTTCGGGTTGCAGGTGGTATCCGGGTCGTAATCGTCGGGGATATAGCCGCTGGTCACGCTTGACATCGACTCGGACGCGTCCAGCACCAGGACGATATCCACCGCGGCGGCTTCGGTGATGGTACTGGTGGTCAATGGCACCGGACCGAAGCCGAGAAGCCCGAGAAAATACAGCGGGGCTTGCTGGGTGGCTTCCACCCACACCAGTTTGCGCAAGAAGCCGGGCGTCTCGCGGCAGCGCGTATCCAGCGCCGGCGGCAGCCCGCTGTCGACGGCGTAGTCGCCGTCCGCATCGCAGATGGCGACTTGCAGGTTGATTTGAGCCATCACCAGGTTGTTCAGTTCGAGCACCTCGCTGGCGGCGGTCTCGAATTGGTTGAGGTGCGTCTCGCCTAGTTTGTACTGGTTGGCAGCCGCCACGGCTGCCCCGTCAACCGAGCGCTTGAGCTGGTTGTAGGTGACGTACAACGCCCCGGCGTCGATAGCCAGACCGACGAAGGCAAGCAGCGCCAGCAGGGCAACGCCGAAGATCACCAGCACCTGCCCGCGCGGCGGGCGGTTTTCGGCGCGGCGGCGCGTTTCAATCTTGGTATTTGATGGCAGGGAAGGGGAAGATGGTAAAGGCATGAATTTGCACCGGATTGGGAACAAATGCGGATAAAATCGGCAGGTTGAGCGCCAATTGGTAGCAGTAAAACACTTCCACCGCGACCATGCCTTCGTTGGCGGGCGGCGAGCCAACGCTGATCACGTTGCCGAGGGTGAAGTGCGGCTGGGCGCGCACGGGGTTGCCGTGACAGTCTTTTTTGTAGTTTTCGCTGCTGGTGGTCAAATTGCGCATGATCCATTCGCCGCCGCCGCGCAGGTCGAAGACCGAGACGACCACGTCGTCCACCGCCGGGTCGATGACAATGTAGGAATTCAAACCTGTCGGCGGTGGCGTCAGGTAGGAGAAAGTGTCGCTGAAAAAGGCCGTTTGGTTATTAAAGCGCTCCTCGCGGGCTGCCTGGCGGGCGACCTCGCGGGTCAGGTCGAGCACGTCCAGGTAGCGCCCGATGAAGATGGCGACCTCCACCAGCCCCAACAGCATGATCAACAGCACCGGCAGCACCAGCGCCAGTTCGAGGAACGATTGAGCCCGCGCGCGTTGCGATGGGCGGCGGTGGGGGTCGGTCTCGATCATCTCCCCGAATGGGTAGGGCATACACTGACTCCCCCAGCAGCGAAAAAAAACATCTTTCCGGTAAGCGTATAAATATCATAACCAATGTGGTCGGGAATGTCAATTGCAAAAATCGGAATCGAACCGCAGTTTGGCTTACAGTCAAACGGATTTGTAACCAAAAGCAAACAAAGGCAACCGCCCGCTGCACCAATGCGGCGGGCGGCGCGTGGATTGGCTT
The DNA here is from genome assembly GCA_037442545.1 of Bellilinea sp. Classification (GTDB taxonomy): domain Bacteria; phylum Chloroflexota; class Anaerolineae; order Anaerolineales; family Anaerolineaceae; genus Bellilinea. The sequence continues at coordinate 316 of JBBIQB010000003.1, read as the reverse complement.
GGTCCAAACAGTTAGCGGCTGGCGCTGGCGGGCGTTGTGGCGGCCTGCACGGCTTTCAATTGCGCCTGGCGCGCCAGGTCGGTTGCGGCAGCCAGAATGCGTAAGGATTCTTCTGGATTGTGGAATCCCATGCTGTTCTCCGCCGCGATGAAGTCCCAGCGCAGCTGCGCCGAGCGGTGCAGCCCGCGCGCTTCCTCGATCAGCGCCTGGTCGGCGCCGGGCGTCTCTGCCGCCGTCTTAATCGCCGCGATGGCGTCCACCAGCGCGTCCTGGGCAGCCGACATGGTCACCCACACCTGGTTCTGGATAGCGGTCA
>JBBIQB010000002.1:0-50118 GCA_037442545.1 Bellilinea sp. | reverse complement strand
GCCAATCGAAGCCATGTCGCCGTCACCCTGGTAGGTCATCACCATCCGGTCGGGCAGCACGCGCTTGACGCCCGTCGCCATGGCAGGGGCGCGCCCGTGCGGCGCCTGGACGAAGTCGAAGTCGAAATAGTTGTAGGCAAACACCGAGCAGCCCACCGAGGCGACGCCGATCATCTTCTCGAGGATGCCCATTTCGTCGATCACTTCGGCAATCAGGCGGTGGGCTGTGCCGTGAGTGCAGCCGGGACAATAATGCGTGGTGCGGTCGACCAGCGATGCCGGTCGTTCGTATACCGTCACTTCATCAAGTGTAACCATCGTATTCTCGCTCCTCCGTTCAATTGGCTTCCGGCATCCGCGCCAGCCAGCGGTCGCGCGGGTGTCCTTCCAGGGTCAGCGGTCCGGCCGCCAGGCGGCGAATTTCATCCAAGATTTCATCCGGCATGGGGATGATTCCGCCCATCCGTCCGTAGAATTCGACCGGGATGCGCCCGCGCACCACTTTGCGCACGTCTTCCAGCATCTGCCCGGCGTTCATTTCCACCACCAGCATGGCTTCAACTTTTTCGGCAAGCTGGTCAACCACCTGGGTGGGATAGGGTTTGAGCGTGACCGGGCGCAGCAGCCCGACCGGAATGCCTTCGGCGCGCGCCGCGCGCACCGCCGAGAGTGCCACCCGTCCCGCCGACCCGAAGCCGACCACCACAAAGCGGGCGTCCTCCAGGTAATAGCCCTTGTAGCGCACCTCGTTGGCTTCCACCAGCTGCCAGCGGCGCAACATGCGTAAGTTGGCAACCTCTTCCGCCGGCGGATCGAGGTAGATCGAAGACAGAACGTGACGCTGCCCGTCTGATACGCCGCGCACTGCCCACTCGGGGTATTTGTCTTTGAGCGCGCGCATTGGCGGCATTTCCACCGGTTCCATCATTTGCCCAATGCTGCCGTCAATCAAAATCACCGCTACCGAGCGGTATTTCTCCGCCAGGTCGAAGGCTTGGTAGGTCAGGTCGATCGATTCCTGCACCGAAGCCGGAGCAAGTACAATTGCGTTGTAATCGCCGTGCCCGCCGCCGTGAACGATCTGGTTGTAATCCGCCTGGGCAGGGGCAATGTTGCCCAAGCCCGGACCGCCGCGCATTACGTCCACCAGCACAAACGGCAGTTCGGTGCCGGCAATGTACGAAATGCCTTCCAACATCAGGCTGATGCCCGGGCTGGAGGAGGAGGTCATCACTCGCACGCCGGTGCAGGCAGCCCCATAGACCATATTAATCGCGCCCAGTTCGCTTTCCGCCTGGACGAATGCCCGCCCCAATTCCGGCATACGGGAAGAAAGGTATTCCAGCAGTTCGGTCTGCGGGGTGATTGGATAGCCAAAATAGGCTTGCAAACCCGCCCGCACGGCGGCTTCCGCAATCGCGTTATTGCCTTTCCACAATTCTCTTGCCATCTCCGCCTCCTAGGCTGCCGCTGCTTGCCGCGCTTTGGCAGCTTCGCGATAAATGCTGATGGCTGCTTCCGGGCAGACGACCGCGCAAATACCGCAGCCCGTGCAGCCTTCCTGAACCAGCGTGGCAGGGTGATAACCCTTGGCGGTAATCCGCACCGGATCCAGCGCGATCACCGTCTGCGGACAGGCATCCACACACAGCTCGCAACCCTTACAATAAGCCTCGTTGACGAGAATTCGTCCCTTGGGGGGCATTTGCCGTTCCTCCTTTGATGCGTTGAACAAAAATAGAAATTAATTAGGAAGCCGCGACGTTGGCTGCATTCTGATTATCGCCATCTTTGACATGTGCGGGTAGTGTCAACCGTCACCGGGTAAAGATACAATCTTCCTCAAATTAGGTAGTATTTGGATATAAATTAGCCAATAATCCAGACAATTTGACAATTCGGATATAATTATGCGTATTTCAGGGTACACCCATGGCTTTCGACCGTTTTGGACGCACGATTCATTATTTGCGCATCAGCCTGACCGATCACTGCAATTTGCGCTGCGTGTACTGCATGCCGGAGGACATGGTCTTCCGCCCCAGTGCGCAACTGATGCAGGACGACGAAGTCCTGCGGCTGGCGCGCCTGTTTGCATCGCTGGGATTCGACAAATTCCGCCTGACTGGCGGCGAACCGACCGTGCGGGCAAACGTGGTCGAGCTGGTGCGCGGCATTGCCGCCATTCCTGGCGTGCGTTCGCTCTCGATGACCACCAACGGCGTGCTGCTGGAAAAACTGGCACAGCCGCTCAAGCAAGCCGGGCTGCAGCGCGTCAATGTCAGCCTGGACACGCTCAACCCGCTGCGCTTCAAAGCCATTACCCGCTGGGGTTCCTTCGACAAGGTCTGGGCGGGCATCATCGCCGCCGAACAGGCCGGGCTGAAGCCGGTCAAATTGAACGCGGTCATCGTGCGTGGGTTCAACGAGCAGGATGTCACCCCCATGGCGCGTTTGTCGTGCGACCACCCCTGGCAGATCCGCTTCATCGAGATGATGCCCTTTGGCGGCGCGACCGAATTGCAGCGCCAGCAGGTGGTCACTGCGGATGAGATGATCGCGCGCATCCAGACGGAAGTCGGCGCGCTGCAACCGCTCAACAACGGCGAGCTGGACGGCGAGGCGCGCGTCTACCGCCTGCCGGGGGCAGTTGGCGAACTGGGATTCATTTCATCCGTTTCGATGCCGTTTTGTGCCGCCTGCACCCGCGCCCGCCTGACCGCCGACGGCAAACTGCGCCTGTGCCTGTTGCGCGAAAAAGAAGTCGATCTGCTCACACCCTTGCGCGCGGGCGCCACACTGGAAGACCTGCGCCAGGTCATCCTCAACGGGGTGTGGCAAAAGCCGTGGGGGCACGGTCTGACTGAGGGGGAAATTGCCACCAACCGGGTAATGAGCGAGATCGGCGGCTGACTCTGGCTGTCGGATGATCGCAACAGGGGAACGAAGGCTGCCATCCGGCGGCGTTTTTTTTGGCTGCCTGTCCACCCGGACAGGGTCGAACTAACCGCTTGCCCAACCCAGGAATCATCCTCTCCTACATTCGCAAAGCGCGGGAATACGGGTATGATTGAGTTGTTGTGTTATCAAACGGCGCAAAAAAGGTACATCCATGATCCTGACCGAAAATTTGACCAAAACATTCACCCTTCGCAAGAACCAGCCGCCCATCAATGCCGTCCAGGAACTTAACCTGGAAATCAAGGAGGGTGAGGTCTTCGGCTTTCTGGGTCCCAACGGCGCGGGCAAAACCACCACCGTGCGCATGTTGGCAGCCCTGATTCACCCGACCGGCGGGAGAGCCTTCATTGGCAACTTGCAGACCGGCCAAGATGACACGCGCATCCGCCGCACGGTCGGCATCCTGACCGAGACACCCGGCATGTACGAACGCCTGAGCGCCCAAAAGAACCTGAGCATCTATGCCCGCCTGTACGATGTAAAGGATGTGCCTGGGCAGGTCGAAAAGTACCTGCGCATGCTGGGACTGTGGGCGCGCCGCATAGACGAGGTGGGCAGTTTTTCCAAGGGCATGCGCCAGAAACTGGCCATCGCCCGCGCGCTGCTCCACGAACCGCGCGTGCTCTTCCTGGACGAACCCACCAGCGGGCTTGACCCGGAAGCCGCCAAACTGGTGCGCGATTTTATCGAGGAACTGAAAACCGAAGGGCGCACGATCTTTGTGTGCACCCACAACCTGGATGAAGCCGACCGGCTGTGCGATCGCATTGGCATCTTCAAATCGCGCCTGATCACGGTGGACACCCCCGCCAACCTGCGCCAGAAACTGTTCGGACGGCGGGTGGTGCTGCACCTGCGCACGCTGGATCCGCAGTGGCTGCCCGCCCTGCGCGAATTCGATTTTGTCCGCGAGATGCAGACGCTGGACAACCGCCTGGTGATCCAGTTGAGCGATCCCGAGACCCAAAACCCGCTCCTGATTCGCAAGCTGGTCGAACACGGCGCCGATATTCAGTTCGTCGGCGAACTGCGCCACTCGCTGGAAGACATTTACCTGCAAACCCTGCAGGGGGAGGCAAAATGACCCTGTTCTCCTTCAAACATGTGCAAACCATCATCGACAAGGAATGGGCAGAGGTGTTCAAAAACAAGATGGTGCTGTTCACCATCATCCTCATGCCGCTGCTGTTCACCGCCCTGCCGCTGATCATGCTCTCGCTCACTGCCGGAACCGCCGTCCCAGGCGGCGATTCCGCCGATGTGCCCGAACTGTTCTATTCGGTGTGCGGGACGATGGACTCGACCTCCTGTATGCAAATCTACCTGGTCAACCAGTTTTTGATCCTGTTCATGATGATGCCGCTGATCATCCCGATCACCATTGCCGCATACAGCATCGTTGGCGAAAAAACCACCCGCAGCCTGGAACCGCTGCTTGCCACCCCGATTTCGACCGAGGAACTGCTTACCGGAAAAGCCCTGGCGGCTGCCATCCCGGCAATTGGCGCAACCTGGGTGTGTTTCTTCATCTTTCAAATCCTCATCCCGGTCACCGGCGCCACCCAGCAAGTGCGCGCCTACGTTCTCGGACCGACCTGGCTGCTGGGCGTGCTGATCGTGGGTCCGTTGATGGCAATCGCGGCGGTCAATTTCGCCATCATGGTTTCCTCGCGGGTCAACGACCCGCGCGTGGCTGAACAAATGGCAGCCGTTCTGATCGTGCCAGTGCTGGCGCTGCTTTTCGGTCAGTTAGCTGGCTTGCTGGTGATCAACCTGCAGTTGATGCTGGTGGTGATTGCCTGCCTGATTTTGATCGACATCCTGTTGATTTATTTCGGCGCGCGCCTGTTCCAGCGCGAAACCATTCTCACCCGTTGGAAGTGACGCATGAATACCTCCCTCTCTTCCGTTCGTAACCGGTTCTTCCGATCCCTGGTTATCGCTGTGATTGCCACCATGCTCCTCTCGTCCACCGCGTTTGCCCAGAACGAGTACCGTCTGCGGATCGACCGCAACATGGGGTTTTCCGCCGGCAGCCAGATCCGCGGCGATTTCACCGTCCGGCTGTCCGGTCCCGAAGAAACTATCGCCTCGGTCACCTTTCTGCTGGACGGCGAGGAAATGGCAACTGTGACCAGCGCGCCCTTCCGCCACCGCTTCAATACCCAGCGTTACCCGGACGGTTTGCGCGAATTTACCGCCCGGGTGACCCTCAAGGACGGCACGGTATTCGAGACGGAAGCACGGCGTTTTGAATTTGTCAGCAGTGATGCGCAAACCAAAGCAATGTTTCAAGTCATCCTGCCGTTGCTGGCAATCGTGCTGGGGTTGACCGCGTTCGGCGCAGGCGCCAGTTACCTGGCAGGGCGCGGCAAACCAACCGGGCGGTATGCCCCCGGCGAGGCGCGCAATTATGGTTTTGGTGGCGGCGCCATCTGCCCCAAGTGCAGCCGTCCCACCCCGATGCACTTGTGGGGACTCAACCTGCTGGCTGGGCGTTGGGACCGCTGCGAGAACTGTGGCAAATTCAGCCTGCTGCGCCGCACCTCGATGGATATACTCCGCGCCGCGGAAGCCGCCGAACGGGAAGCCGAAAACGCCAGACTGCCGGGAGCGGTTAAAAGCGAGGAAGAAAAACTGCGCGAATTGCTCGATCAGTCGCGTTACACCGGTTGAACCGCGCCGCCAGCCAATTGGGTTATAATTCCCCCTGTCCAATATTCCTTTCCTGTCCTGGAGGTTGGCGTGACAGCCAATCCGCAAACGGCGCAACCAGCCGGCAGTATCCAGCCTGGGGTCTTGAATCAACCTGCTTGCCAAACCCGTTTTGTTATCCAGTCAGCGACAAAACGGGTTTAGGTGTTTAATACTCATCCATCCAAGCGTGCAGACCGTACTCCCCGCCACCCCAACCCTGATCCAGAACCAGTTTCCCCGGAGGTTCGCATGACAGCCCGCATCAGTATTGCCGGCAGCATCAACATCGACCTGGTAGTTTTTGCTCCGCACCACCCGCAAATCGGCGAAACCGTGCTGGGCAGCGACTTCAAGACCTACCCGGGCGGCAAAGGCGCCAACCAGGCGGTGGCGGCGGCGCGCGCCGGGGCGCAGACTACCATGATCGGCAAGGTCGGGCGCGATCCGTTCGGCAAACTGCTGCTCGCCAGCCTGAAGCAAAACAACGTCGAAACCCGCTGGGTCAGCCAGGCGGCTGGCGCGCCAACCGGCACCGCGCTGATCACCGTGGACGAGCAGGGCAGCAACACCATCGTCGTGGTAGCGGGCAGTAACGGCGCATTGAAACCCACCGACCTGGATTCCGCCGCCCGCGCCATCCACGCCAGCGACCTGCTGGTGATGCAGCTGGAAATTCCACTCGAAACCGTCGTGCACGCCGCGCGGCTGGCGCGCCAGGCAGGGGTACAGGTACTGCTCAACCCCGCCCCCGCCCAGCCGCTACCAGCCGAATTGCTGCAGCTGGTGGATGTGCTGGTAGTCAACGAGATCGAGATCGCCAGCCTGAGCGGGCAATCCTGTACCACACTGTCGGATTACACCGCCGCCGCCCGCGCGCTGCCCCTGCCGCCCAGCGCCTTGATCTTCATCACCCTCGGCGGTCAGGGCGCCATGGCGATCAACGGCGGTCAGACCATTCACCTGCCCGCCTTCAACGTTCCCGCCGTCGATACCACCGCTGCCGGGGATGCCTTCGTCGGCAGCCTGGCAACCGCGCTGGCGGAGAAACGCCCGTTAATGTCCGCGCTGCGCCGCGCCAACGCCGCCGGGGCGCTGGCGGTGACCATTGCGGGGGCGCAGCCCTCGCTGCCCTACCGCAGCCAAATCGACATCCTGGCAGACACAACCCAATAATGTTCGTCGTTCAGGAGGTAATCGCTTGTTCACCGTGCAAAGCATCCTTACTTCAACCGTTTTGACCCACATACGAGGAGAGAAAACCATGAAAAAGAGCCTGCTTCTATTGCTCATCGTTGCCCTGTTCGCCAGCCTGGCAGCCTGCGCGCCCACCGCCGCCCCCGAGCAACAACCCCAACGGGTGGTGTACTTGATTAATGGGGCACTCGGCGATAACGCCTTTTATGATTCCGGCAAGGCAGGCATCGACAGCCTGCAAAGCCAGTACGGCGTGGAAACCCGCACCATCGAGTGCAACTTCGACGCCGGAAAATACGAACCCTCCCTGCAAGCCGCGGTGGATTATGCCGATGTGATCTTCGTCATCTCCTACGGCTTTGAGGACCAGCTCAAGCAATTTGCCGACGAATACCCGGACAAGATCTTCGTCAACCTCGACACAGTGGTCGAAAACTCCGCCAAAACCATCACCTCGGTGGACTTCATCGAGGAAGAGAGCGCCTACCTGACGGGCGTGCTCGCCGGACTTGCCACCCTGGACACCAGCATCCCCAACATCAACCCGGACAAGATCATTGGCGTGGTCGGTGGGGACGTTGACCCGGTGGTGAGCGCGTTCGTTTTCGCCTACGAAAACGGCGCCAAATCCGTCGATCCAGAAATCAGGGTCGAGAAGAAATCGCTCGGCGGCGCGTGGGATGACTCCGCCAAAGGCAAACAGGCTGCCCTGCAATTGTACGACCAGAAAGCGGACGTGGTCTTTCAGGTGGCGGCTGCCGCCGGTATCGGCGTGCTGCAAGCCGCGCGCGAGCGCCAGCTGTACGCCATCGGCGTGGACACCAACCAGAACGACCTGGAACCCGGTTTCGTGATCGCCTCAGACATCAAAAACGTGGGCAAAGCCATCCAAGACGTGTACAAGACGATCGCCGACGGCAGTTACCAGCCCGGGCAGGTGTTGAAATACGGCATTTCCCAGGGCGGGGTGGATATTGCCCTGGAAGCCCAGGTGCCGGTGCTGCCGCAATCCATCGTCGATCAGGTATTGGCGCTGCGCCAGCAGATCGTCGACGGCTCCTTGCAGGTGGAGATGTACGCCGGGCAGGATGTGTGGAAATAAGTTAAACGCAAAAGCATAATCCAGGGGGCTGCCCGGATTCGCCGCCGGGCAGCCTCTTTCGCAAAGAGTCCGCATGGATGACCTGATCTACATGCAGCAGGTGGTCAAAATCTACCCGCCCAACGTGGCGGCGTTGGATAATGTTTTCGCATCCTTCCGGCGGGGCGAAATTCATGCCATCATCGGCGAAAACGGCGCCGGCAAAAGCACGCTGATGAAAGTGCTCTACGGCTTGACGCACGCCAACGCGGGGCAGATCTTCCACAAGGGCAAACCGGTTCATTTCCGCCAGCCGGGCGAAGCCATCGCCGCCGGCATCGGCATGGTGCACCAGGAAATCGTGCTCATCCCGGAGTACACCGTCTGGGAGAATATCGTCCTGGGGGTCGAGCCGGTCAACTGGCTGGGAAAGGTCGACCGCCAGCGCGCTCGCCGCCAGGTGCAAACCCGCATCGACGAATTTCAATTCAACCTGGACGCCGACGCGCGGGTGGAGAACATCTCGGTTGCCGCCCGCCAGAAAGTCGAAATCCTGACCCTGCTGTACCGCAATGTCGAGGTGCTGATCCTCGACGAGCCCACCGCCGTGCTCACCCCGCAGGAGATCCCGCAGTTGTTTGCCGAACTCCGCCGCTTGCGCGACAACGGACACACCATTCTGTTCATCTCCCACCGCCTGGAGGAAGTGCTCGAATTGAGCGACCGCATCACGGTCATGCGCAAGGGCAAAGTGGTCGCCACCGTCGCAGCAGACAACACCAACCGCGCAGAACTGGCGCGCATGATGGTCGGACGGGATGTACTCTTCACCAGCCGGCGCGCGCCGCAGCCGCCCGGCGAGGCGGTACTGCGGATCGATCACTTGACCCTGCGCGAAGATCACGGGCGCACCCGGTTGGACAACCTGACCTTCAACGTGCGGGCTGGGGAAATCGTTGCCGTGGCGGGCGTGGAGGGCAACGGGCAATTCGAACTGGTTAACGCGATCATGGGTTTGCAACAGCCCAGCGGTGGGTCGATTCAGGTCGCGGGGGAGGACCTGACCCGCGCCTCGATCCTCGAACGGCGCAAACGGATTGCCTTCGTCCCCCAGGATCGCGGCAAGATGGGCGCCAGCCTGAGCGCGCCGGTCTGGGAGGACGCGATCATGACTCACCACCGGCTGGATGCGCGCTTTTCCGTCTGGAAGGGCGTGCTGCTCAATTATCCATTCGCCCGCCGCTTCACCAGCGAGCTGATCGAGCGCTTTGCGGTTGTCCTGCCCTCGCTGGGCGCACCTTTCCGCACCCTTTCCGGCGGCAACCAGCAAAAGGTGATCGTTGGGCGCGAAATCCTGCTCGACAGCCCGTTCGTCCTGCTCGACCAGCCTACGCGCGGGCTGGACGTTGGCTCGATTGAGTACATCCACGACCAGATCCTGCGCATTCGCGGCGAGGGACGTGCAGTGCTGATGATTTCCGCCGACCTGGAAGAGATCTTCCTGCTCGCCGACCGCATCCTCGTCCTGCACCGCGGGCGACTGGCAGCCGATCTGCCGGTCGAGCAGACCAACCCGCAGCAGGTGGGCGCGCTAATGCTGGGGGACGGCCGGCAAACGCCATGAAACAAAAATTGCTCAATGCCGTCATTGGCGTATTCATCGCGCTGCTGCTCGGCGCGCTGATCCTGGCATTGCAGGGTTACAACCCGTTCGAGACCTACCAGGCGTTGTTCCGCTATTCGCTGTTCGGCTATTATCCGTTTGCCACCACCCTGCGCAACGCCGTGCCGCTGGTGCTGACCGGTCTGGCTGCCGCGATTGCCTTTGCCTCCGGGGCGGTCAATCTGGGACAGCCGGGGCAACTGGTGATGGGCGCGCTGTTTGCCACCGTCGGCGGGCTGTACCTCGATCTGCCGCCCGCGCTGATGATCCCAACCCTGGTGCTGCTGGCAATGCTGGGTGGGGCGCTGTGGCCAGGCGTGGCGGCTTTTCTGCGGCGCGCCTTCGGCATGAGCGAATTCATCGTCACGCTGATGCTCAACATGATCGCCGACTTTTTCACCGCCTGGGCAATCACCGCCCCGTTCAAGGACCCGGCAGCCTTCTCCTCCATGACCCCGCAAATCAACCCCGCCGGCTGGCTGCCCAAATGGGGCGAATTCAACACCACCATCCTGTTCATGATCGCCGCGGTGATCCTTGCCTGGTTTGTCTTCAACCGCTGGAAAGCCGGCTACGAATGGCGCATAACCGGGCAGAATTCACTCTTTGCCCGGCTGGGCGGCTGCCAGATCGACCGCAATTTCATCACGGTCATGCTGGTCACCGGCGCGCTGGCTGGGCTGGCGGGCGGGCTGGTGGTGATGGGCGGTCCGCACCGCTTTATTCGCGGGCTGGGCGCCAACTACGCCTGGGACGGGGTGATGATCGCCATTGTTGCCAACAACGGCTTGATCGCCACCCTGCTGTACGGGCTGTTCTTCAGCGCCATTCAGACCGGCGCGCTGGGGATGGAATTGATCACCAACGTACCCAGCGAAATTGCCCAAGTGCTGCAGGCGGTGCTGGTGCTGGTGATCGTTGCCAGCCGCGAATATCTCAACACCACCTTCGAACGGATAACCGCCCGCCGCCGGGCGCGGGAGAAACGCACATGAAGATCCTGGTCGGGCTGATCAACGGCATGATTTCCGGCGCGGCACCCATCCTGCTGGCGGCGCTGGGCGGATCGTTCACCTATTACGCCGGGGTGTTTAATATCGCCATGGAAGGCATGTTGCTGACCGGCGCGTTCTTCGCCGTGCTGGGTTCGTTTTACTTCAATTCCTGGCTGGTGGGGGTGCTGTTGGCAGTGCTCGGTTCGCTGCTGCTGGCGTTGATCTTTATCCTGTTCGCGGTGGTGCTCAAAACCGACGAGTTCGTCACCGGCATCGCGCTCAACCTGTTCGCCGCCGGCGCAACCACCTACATGCTGCGCCAGATTTTCAGCGTCAAGGGCGTATTCGCCGACCCTGCCATCCAGCCCATCCCGGCGGTGCACATTCCCTGGGTGAGCGAGATTCCCGTCCTCGGCGCGGTGCTTTCCGGTCAAAACCTGATGATCTGGGTGGCGCTGTTCGCCACCCTGCTCACCTATTTCCTGATTTTCAAGACCCGCTTCGGGCTGCGCCTGCGCGCCGCCGGGTATAACGCCGCCCGGCTGGATTCAAGCGGGGTGTCGTCCGCGCGGATGCGCGCGCTGTCACTGCTCGCCTGCGGCGTGCTGTGCGGCTTGGGCGGGGCGTTCCTCTCGCTGGGCTATGTCAACCTGTTTGCCGAGAACATGTCCGCCGGGCGCGGGTGGATTTCGCTGGCGGCGATTATCCTGGTCAACGGCAGCCCGCTGGGCATCGCGCTAATCTCGCTGCTGTTCGGCTTGTCGGATGGTCTGGGCTTGCTGCTGCAAGGCTACCAGGTGCCCGCCCAGTTCACCGCCATGGTGCCCTACCTCGCCACCCTGATCGCACTGTACTTCTATGCTGCGCGCAAACGGAGGATGAAAACCGCATGATCGCCTTACCCGACCCGCTGCCCGCCCACGCCTGGCAGATCGACCGCCACATTCGCCTGAATGCCGTTCCGCTCGACCGGCGCACACACCCCAGCCAGTGGTACGACAGCCAGACGGTCTTCCCTACCGGCGATGCGCTGATCGCCCTATTCTGGAATGCCACCGTGCCCGGCTCCGGCGCGCCGGAGATTCCCTACGTGGAGATGGTGCAGTCGCGCCACAACCAGGGGTACGACGTGCACGCCGCCGAGCAACTGCTGCCCACCGGCTTGCAGCTGGCAGCCGAAGGACGCGCGGTCGAACTGCGCGCATTAACCGCCCGCCTGCTGCACGCGCTGCACAGCGCACCGCGCCTGCCCGATCATCCCTATTGGCAGCACCGCCACCCGCTAACCTGGGCGGACATTGTGGCAGAGATGGATCAGCCCGATCCCGTTCCGCAGCCCGGTGCGCTGCGCGACCTGGAGGATAAAATCCTGCACGGCTGGCTGGGGCAGCTGGCAGGTGGCAGTTTCGGCACCGCCATCGAGGGCTACCACAGCCAGCGCATCGCCGCGGTGTACGGGGTGATCGATGCCTACCTGACCCCGCCGGAGACGGTCAACGACGACGTGGTGTACGAACTGGTGCTGCTGGATGTATTCGAACGCAGCCGGCGCAGCCTAAGCGCGGTCGAGATCGGACTGGAATGGCTGCGCCAGATTCCCTTCGGCTGGTCGGCGGAATGGATCGCGTTGAAGAACCTGGGCATGGGCATCCTGCCGCCCGATTCGGGCGCGTTCCGCAACCCGTACAACGACTGGATCGGTGCGCAAATGCGCGGGATGGCGTGCGGCTTCCTGGCTGCGGGACACCCGCTGGAAGCAGCCCGCCTGGCATACCTGGACAGCAGCGTCTCGCACGCCGCCAATGGCGTGTACGGCGGGATGTACGCCGCCGTGCTGACCGCGCTGGCGTTCGTGCGCAACGATCCGCGCCAGCTGCTGCGTGAAGGGCTGCGCTACCTGCCCCAGCGCAGCGAATACGTCCAGGTCGCGCGCCATACGCTTGCCCTGCTCGAAAACGAACCCGACCCGCAGAACGCCTGGCGCGCGCTGGATGCCCGTTTCGAGGAATACAATTGGATCCACGCCTATCCCAACCTGGCGGCGGACATGCTGGCATTGTGGCATTGCGGTGGGGAGATGACCAGCGCCTTCCGCTGGCTGGCGCACGCTGGTCTGGACGTAGATTGCAACGCCGGGTTGGTTGGCTCGGTGTTGGGCGTGATGCGCGGCGCGCCGCCGCAGTGGAGCCACCCGCTGGAGGATACCCTGGAAACTTACCTGCCCGGCAGGGAACGCCTTTCCATCCGCGTATTGGCTGGGCGCACCGCCCGCCTGGCGCGGCAGTGAGTCTCCATCATCCGCAACGGATTTGGCGGTGTTGGCGGCTGTCTCAGGCAGTTACCCCGGCAGGTTCCAGGTAGATCGTCTCGGTATGATCGTCGTACACCAGCATCTCGGCATAGCGCCCCCAATTGACCACCGTTTCGAGCTGCTTTTCCGCCTCGTCGGGCGGGAATTCCAGTTCCAGCGCGGTCTGGATGACGTTCCACTTCAGTCGCTGATTTTCGGCTGAACGCAGCAGGTTGACAATCCAGCGGAAGAGCGGCAGGCGGCGGATGCGGGCGGCAAAAATCTCCTTGCGCGCCAGAATGCTGGCTTCGGCAAAGGTTTCGCCCAGCACGGTCAGGGCAATATCCCCTTTTTGGATGGTGGCAAAGCGCAGCATCTCGGCCGCCTCGGTCAGGCGCAGCAGGTGGTCGGAGTCGATGGACAGTTCTTCCGCCAGACGGTAGATGTCCACACCATTTTTATAGTTTTCCGCCAGGCGTTCGAGCATGCCAGCCAGGTCGCTGATGGTGGTCTCCGGCAGCGGGCGGGTGATACCCGGTTCGCCCGGGGCTGAGCCGAGATCCTCGGCTTCGGTAAGCGTCTGCCCCGCCAGAATGCCGTAGGCGCGGTCAACCACCGCCTGGAATTCGAGCGATTTGCGCTGGCGCGGATGCGGCAGATTGACCTCCACATCTGCCACCACCCGCCCCGGGTTTTTATCCATCACAATCAGCCGGTCCGCCATGAATACGGCTTCCTCAATGTTGTGGCTGACCATCAGGATGGCTTTGGTGGGAATGTTCCCGCTCAGCCACAGTTCGAGTAGTTCACCGCGCAGAGTCTCCGCGCTGAGTACATCCAGGGCTGAAAATGGTTCATCCAGGCAGAGCAATTCCGGTTCAACTGCCATTGCGCGGGCAAAACCGACCTTCTGGCGCATTCCGCCCGACAGTTCGCGCGGGTACGCGTTTTCGAAACCGTCCAAACCGACCCGGTCGATCAGATCCAGTGCCAGGCGGCGGCGGTTGCGACTTTCCACCTCGCGCGCCTTGAGCGCCAACTCGACGTTGTCCTGCACGGTCAGCCAGGGGAACAGCGCAAAGGTCTGAAAGACAATCGAAGCATGCGGGTTGACGCCTTTCAAGGGCTGCCCGCGATAAAACACGCTGCCCTCCGACGCCCGCTGCAACCCGGCGATGATGCGCAGCAGCGTGCTTTTGCCGCAGCCGGACGGACCGAGCAGGGCAACGAATTCGCCTTCGCGCAAGGTCAGGTTGACCTGGTTCACCGCAACGAAGCGCTTATCGCCGCTGCCGTACAAATGGGTAACGTTTTGCAGTTCGAGCAGGAGTGGGGATTTGTTCATGTTGGCTTACTCCATGCGGTAAATTTCTTCAGCCTGGCGGTACAGCGGTCGCCACACCAGGCGGTTGATCAGCACCACCACCACCACCATCACCAGCGTACTCGCCAGCAGCAGCGGAAAATTCCCCTGGTCGGTCGCCTGGGCGATTAACGCGCCAACCCCAAGCGTCTGGTGCACCTGACCGCCAAAGGTAACGTACTCCGCCACAATGCTGGCATTCCACGCCCCGCCGCTGGCGGTGATCGCCCCGGTAACCAGGTATGGGAACAGGGCAGGCAGGATCAGCGTGCGCCAGCGCTGCCAGCCTTTCAAGCCGAGCAATGCGGTGGTGTATTTCAGGTCCTGCGGGATGGCATTTGCCCCGGCAATCACATTGAATAACAGGTACCACTGGGTGCCCATCAGCATCAACAGCACGGCAGCCAGGTCCAACCCGCCCGGCGCCTGCAGGATGAACAACAGCAGCACCGGGAAGAGCGCGGTAGCCGGCACCGAGGCGGTCACCTGGACAATGGGCTGAAACACGCTCGCCACGCGCGGGTTGGTGCCAATCAATACCCCGACCGGAATCGTCCACGCCAGCGCCAGCAGCAGCGCAACCGTCACCCGCAGCGCAGTTGCCAGCACACCCAGAGCGAGGGTTGCCCATTCGCTGCCATCCACCGCCAACAGCAGTTGAATGGCGCGCGCCCCGCCGTACAGGATAATCCCCAGCACCGCTGCTGCCGCCAACCGTCCGAGCCAAATTTGCGCTTTGGAGGGCGACTGGTGCTCGCGTTCCACCGGGAAGCGGCGCACCAGCCAGTTATCCAGCCGCTGGCTGAGCGGCGCAGCCACCCGGCGGTTGATAAAGTGCGCCCAACGCGCATCGATCAGCCAGTTGTAGAACCAGGAAACCCGCGGGGCGTCGCTTTCGACCATTTCGACCTTGAAGCGCTCCGACCAGACGATCAGCGGGCGCCAGACGAGCTGGTCGAGTGTGACGATCACCAGGATCAGAGCTGCCAGCCCATAGCCAATTGCGCGCAGATCGCCTTGCAGCGAGGCTTCGTGCAGGTAGGCGCCCAGTCCAGGTAGACGAAAATCGCGCTGTCCGACGGTGAAAATCTCAGCTGCCATCAGAAAGAACCAGCCGCCCGCCCACGACATCATGCTGTTCCAAATCAGGCTGATCATCCCGAAGGGCAGTTCCATGGTCTTGAAACGCTGCCAGACATTCAAGCGGAAGATGGCACTGGCTTCGCGCAGTTCTTTGGGAATGGTGGTCAACGATTGGTACCAGGCAAAGGTCAGGTTCCACACCTGGCTGGTGAAGATCAGCACCACCGATGCCAGTTCGGCGGCAATATGCTGCGGCAAAATCGCGCTTAAACCCAGCAGGACCACCGGCAGGAAGGAGAGAATCGGCACGCTTTGCAGTACGTCCAGCAGCGGCATCATCACCTTTTCGGCGCGCGGGTTGTAGGCTGCCACCCTGCCATAGATCAGGGTAAAGACCACAGACAGCGCGTAGGCGCCCAACATGCGCAGCACCGAAAACAGCGCGTACCAGGGCAAACGTTGCGGATCGAGGGAGATTGTCGGTCCGGTGATCACCTCCGGCGCACCGACCGCCAGGCGAACGCCGGCATAGATCAACGTGGTCACCCCGGCCAACACCAGCAGGTCGATCCATTTCAGGCTGCGCCAACCGGAACGCTGGCGGTCGAAATTTTGCCGGAAGGTAAAATCGTTGCCGCTCATCAATCCCAATCTCCCGTGTGTGCGCACCCGTCGCCGGCATCACCAATGACTCGATCCGCGCCGATAAAACCGGTCGAGCCAGCAAGCGGAGCGCGCTTCATGATTCTGTGGCTGCCGAACCTTGTCGGGTCTCAATCATCCAGCCATTCCACAATGGTGGCTTCACCCTGCCCAACGCCAACGCACAACATGGCAAGCCCATAAAACGGGCGCGGCGCAGACGGCGCGCGGCGGCGCATTTCATGCAGCAGGGTAACGAGGATGCGCGCGCCGGAGCAGCCCAACGGATGTCCCAAGGCAATGGCGCCGCCGTTGACATTGACGATTTCCTCGGCAAGCCCCAGTTCGCGGATGACCGCCAGCGCCTGCACCGCAAAGGCTTCGTTGAGTTCCGCCAGTCCGATCTGATCAAGCGTCAGACCGGCGCGCGCCAGCGCCTTGCGGGCAGCCGGGACGGGTCCCATGCCCATGATGCGCGGCGCCACCCCTGCCGCGGCAGCCGCGACGATGCGCGCCAGTGGTTTCAATCCCTCGGCGCGGGCAGCGGATTCCGACATCACCAGCAGCGCGGCTGCCCCATCGTTCAGGCTGGAGGAATTACCGGCGGTGACGCTGCCGCCAGCGCGAAAGACCGGCTTGAGCGCCGCCAGCGCTTCCAGGGTGGTATCGCGGCGCGGGCGCTCGTCCAAACGCACTACCAGCGGGCCGCCTTTGCGCTGCGGAATCTCGACCGGGATGATTTCCTCCGCCAGTCGCCCGTCGTCCTGGGCTGCCAGCGCGCGGCGGTGACTCTGCACGGCAAAGGCATCCTGATCGGCGCGGGTGATGCCGGTGATCGAGGCGATGTTCTCGGCGGTCTCGCCCATCGCCTCGATACCGTACTGGGCTTCCATTTTCGGATTGGGGAAGCGCCAGCCAAGCGAGGTATCCCAGGCAGTCAAATTGCCGAACGGGTAGCCCTTTTCGGCTTTGGGCAGGGCATACGGCGCGCGCGACATACTTTCCACGCCGCCGGCGAGGTACGCCGCGCCATTCGCGGCGCGGATGGCGCGCGCCGCCAGGTTGACCGCAGTCAGACCGGAGGCGCACAGGCGGTTGACCGTCACCGCCGGCACCTCGACCGGCAGCCCTGCCAGCAGCACCGCCATGCGCGCCACGTTGCGGCTGTCCTCGCCGGCCTGGTTGGCGCAGCCGAGGTATACTTCTTCGATCAATGCCGGGTCGAGCCGGCTGCGGTCGACCAGCGCGCGCAGCACGATCGCCGCCAGGTCGTCCGGGCGCACGCCCGCCAGCGCGCCGCCAATGTTGCCAATTGGGGTTCGAATCGCATCGACAATGACTGGGGTTGGCATGTTACCTCCACTATGTTCGAATGTTATGCAAACGTCACTCCACGATCAGGCGCACCGCCCTGAGCGTAACCACGCTGCCGTCCGCCGCGCTCAATTCGGCGATTTCCAGGAACACCACCCCAGGCGGAATGCCGCTCAGGTCAAGCGTCTTGATAAAGGTGCCCGGCTGGTCGAAGTCCGGCGCGTCCACTGTGATGTAACTGACCTGGTATTCCTCGCCCTGCTCGGAATAGATGCGATAGTTCAGGTTGGCTTCAAAGGGCACCACCGTCACACTGCCGCGCACCTCCAGGCTGCCGCTCACCCGGCTGTCCTCAGCCGGGAAATCCATGCGGATGTCGCGCGGGGTGTCGCCGATTTGGGAAGTGGCAAAGACCAGTGCCAGCCCGCCGGGAATCAAGCGAAAGTGGCGTTCTACCGGCAGCGTCGGGCAGCAGCCCGGATCATCCGGGGCGTGCACCACCGCGTTCAGCTTAATCAGTCCATTTTCGATGGCTAAACGCTCGATGATCGGGCGGTCGTCCACCAGGTAACGCCCCACCTGGCGGCCGCTGCCATCCTCATTGACCACCGCCACCAACCAGACGAAAACGCCCGTCCCGCCAAAGTTCATTGCCAGCGGCACGGCTGCGTCTGCGCTGCCGTCGGCGTTCAAATCGCCAAAGGCAAGCGCGTCACCCAGCACCACACTGACGTAATCCGGCGCCGCCGGGTCAGTGCCGTACTGGTACAACCCGTCCTTCAGCTGAACGGTGTAGTCGGTGTCCTCGAAAGCCGGCAGGGTGTACTGCATATTCTCCAGCATTTGCGCGGTCAACAGCACCGGCGCGGGGGTCTCGGTTGGGGGCGGAGGTTGTGCCGTTGGGGTAGGTGTTGCCAATAGGCTTGTTTGCAGGTTGCACACGGTTGCCATCAGGCTGAGAATCAGAATAAGGAAGACAAGTCTCCACATGGTATTCACCTGATTTCTTTCACACGTCAAATCAAGTCCACGTCATGCGCGCCGGATTCTTTCTGCCCGGCAGGCGTGATGCGGATGAATTCGGCATTTGCCCACAGTTCTGCCAGGTTGCGCGCGCCGGCGTAGCTCATTCCGGAGCGCAAACCGCCCACCACCTGGTGGAGGATATCGCGCACCCTTCCGCGGTACGGCACCAGCGCCTCGACACCTTCAGGCACCACCTCGCTCCACAGTTCCTCTGAATACTCTTCCTGTTGGACAGCTGGGTCGAGTTTGCGCCGTTCGACATTTGCCGAGAGCGACGCCATGCCGCGCACCACTTTGTAACGCCGTCCCTGGCGGACAATTTCCGCGCCAGGGGCTTCGTCGGTGCCCGCCAGCATCGAACCCAGCATGACGGTGGACGCGCCGGCAGCCAGCGCTTTGGTCACATCGCCGGAGGTGCGCATACCGCCATCGGCGATGATCGGGATATTCAGGCCATGCCCCGCCTCGGCGCAGTCTGCCACCGCAGTCAGCTGCGGCACGCCAAAGCCGGTCACCACCCGGGTAATACAGATCGAACCTGCCCCCACCCCAACCTTGATCGCGTCCGCGCCGGCGTCTGCCAGTTCGCGCACGCCTTCAGCAGTGGCAACGTTGCCGGCGATGATTGCGGTGGATGGGAAGGCGTTCTTCAAGCAGGCAACCATCTCGCGGGTGTGGGCGGAATGCCCGTGAGCAATGTCTACCACCAGCGCGTCGGCGCCGGCTTCGACGCAGGCAGCCGCGCGGTCGAAGTCCTCGCGGCGCACGCCTACGGCTGCGCCCACCCGCAACCGCCCGTGGCGGTCCTTGGTGGCGTCTGGATGTTGTTGAATCTTGACGATATCCTGAACGGTGATCAAGCCAGCCAGACGGCCGTCTTCATCCACCAGGGGCAGTTTCTCAACCCGCGCCTGGTACAGTTTCTGGCGCGCCGACTCGAGCGATTCGCCGGCGTGAGCCGTGACCAGACGCTCCAGCGGGGTCATCACCGATGCGACCGCGGCGTGCGGGTCGGGCGACAGCAGCACGTCGCGGGTGGTAACCAGCCCAACCAGGCGGTTGCCCTCATCCACCACCATCAAGCCGCCAACATCCTCGGCGGTCATCAACTGGCGCGCATCGCTCACGCTGGCAGCCGGGCTGATGGTCAGCGGGCTGAGCACCACCAGACTTTCCGCCCGCTTGACCCGCCGCACCTGCTCCGCCTGGCGTTCGACGCTCATGAAGCGGTGCAAAACGCCCAGCCCGCCCTGCTGCGCCATGGCAATCGCCATGTTGGCTTCGGTGACCGTGTCCATGTTGGCAGACAGCACCGGAATATTGAGGCGCATCTGGCGGGTCAACTGCGTCGCGGTGGATACGTCCTGGCGCGAACGAATGGTGGATTGCTTGGGCACCAGCAAAACATCATCGAATGTCAGACCCGTATCGGGGCGCAGGTTCATCCTCGACCTCCAGGTGATAGAAGCGGATTAATGTACAATTACGGTATGATCGCTGCATCAATTTTACCGCCTTTCTGGTACGAACAGGATGTCATTTACGCCGCGCGCGGGTTGTTGGGCAAGCGCCTGGTGCGTCTGCTGGACGGGCAGCGCGTTTCTGGAATCATTTGCGAAACCGAAGCCTACCGCGGCGAGGAAGACCTGGCGTGCCATGCCCGCGCCGGGCGCACGCCGCGCACCACCGTCATGTACGGACCAGCCGGGCGGGCGTACGTATACTTTACCTACGGCTTGCACTGGCTGCTGAATGTCGTCTGCATGGCAGAAGGCTGCCCGGCGGCGGTGTTGATCCGCGCCATTCACCCGCTGGAAGGTATCCCGCTGATTGCCAACCGCAGAGCGTACCAGCCGCCGGCTCAATGGTGCAACGGACCGGCGAAATTGACCCGCGCGCTGGACATCGACGGACGCTTCAACGGTTTGCATCTCACCAACCCGGCTTGCGGCTTGTGGATCGAGGACGCCAGCCCGGTCGATGCAGCGCGCATCGCCCCCTCGGCACGCATCGGCATTCAAGGCGTGCCCGAGCCGTGGCGCTCGATTCCCTGGCGGTTCACCCTTTCTCCCGACGCTTCAATAGGGTAATGTCGAACCGTGAAAATGGCGCAAATGCTCCACTATATTGCGCAACACGCAGGCTTGTATGATCGGGAAGAGGTGTTTTTCCCGCGTCTCGGCTTGCAAGCGCGGCAGGCTCAACGGTGCTGAAAACGTTACCTGCGGCTCGATCTTCCACCAGGTTGGCGCCAGCACCTGGACGATCACCTGACCAATCTCGGCTGCCACCTGGGCGTTCCAGGCGTCCCGGATCAGCAGCCGCGCCACCTTGAGCGCAGCGGGAGAGATCACGCCGCTGATGGTGGCGATCACCAGGCGCGTCTGGGGCGCTTTGCGCAGCCAAAATTCCAGGCTGGGCAGCCAATGCCTGACCTCGCCCATGGCGCCGGTCTGATAAGCCGGGTCGGGTTCGATCGTCCCGCGCGGGAAGGTAAGCAGAACGCCGCCATTGTTCAAGTGGGCAATCGCCTTGCGCAGCACCTCGGAGCGCTGCGCCATGTCACGCGTCGAGAAGATCAAATGCCGGTTAATCGCTGGCAGCCCGCGCAGCAGGGGCATATCGCGGGCAATAATACGCACATCTTCGCGCTGGATCAGGCGTGCCAGGATCAATCCGTCGAACGTGCCGGGATGATTGCACGCCACAACCACTCCCCCGTTGGTCGGAAAGGCATCCAACGGCTGGTAGTGAATGCGGCTGACAAACTCCGACAGAATGCGTTCCAGTCCCCATTGCAGCCCGCCGGCGTGAATATCCTCATCCAGGCTGGACAACAGCCCGGCAAACCGGCACAGCGGCTTGGAGACCAACGCCCGAATCACCATGCGGCGCGGGTCGCGGCGCGTCCAACCGGACAAGCGAAAGACTTCATCTTCCAGCGCGGCGTGAAGTTGATCCACGCCGAAGCGCAAGGCTGGCGTGAAAGAAAATCCCTGAGTCAACATAGCTTAACCTCCGCTCGCCTGCCGGGAGAGCATCCAACGGTAGCGGCGCATAACCCGGCGACGTTTGCGCTCCGGCAGAGTCAAGACCGAGCGGCACACATGGGCAATATGTGCCGCGGAACTGCCGCGATTCTGCATCGGCATCAAACGGCGCAGTGTGTCAACATCGACATCCGCGAACACCGGCTTGCCCAGCGCCAGTGCGGTGTAAATTACGCTCGAATTTTCCGCCACCAACGCCTCACTGTTGGCGACCATCTGGTGAACATTGCCAGCAGTGTATATGTGCGCTGACGGCGCGACCATTTTGATTTCCAGGCTTGCCAGCTCGAAATTTTCGTTGGGATGCAATTTGATGAACAGGGGGCGATCGCCGGCAATATGAACCGCCTTTTGCAAAAAGGCAATCCGGTTGTGCAATTTCCCGGCTTCGCGGCTGGCAGATGTCGCCGCGAGGACAAAACCGCGATGCGGAAAATCGTTCTCCAGGTACTGGCGGGCATTATCGAAGTTGGGAATGCCGGTGACGAACACTTTTTCTGCCCGGATTCCCTTGCGGATGAACAGGTCGCGGTAACCCGGCGAAGCCACGCAAAAAGCCTGGTAGGCATCCGACAAGCCGGTCGCGGCAGTGTTTGCCAGCCAGCGCGGCAGCCCCAGCGTCCGCACCAATTGATAGCGCAGCCCCTCCGCTTCCGTCATGCCTTCCTGCACCAGCACCAGCGGCGTGCGGCGGATGTTGCCTTGGATGATCAGATCGGTGCAGGTCACAACCAGATCGTATTTGGCGCGGGTTGCGCCAAAATCGACCGGGAGATTGTGATCACGCAGGTAGGCTTCGGTCAAGCGGCGCTGCCTGCCGCCCAAAATGGTGTAATCCAGCATACCCCGCCGCGCCATCCAACCCATTAACCCTTCGGCATAAAAGGGGGTAAACACGCAGCTGTGTTCCGGCATCGCTCGCGCAATCTGGTGCATCATCTGAGTCTGATTCAACGAACCGCAAATAAACAGGATGTTCTTTGTCATACCGGGGTATGCTCCGCCATGTCTGCCATTCAAAAAATCTCCCCTCTATAATATCGATGTTGCGCTTAAATCCAGATCAAGCAACGGCTAACGGCAGGTTATCGATTGGCTAAAAACCAGTTAAGAGAAGCAAAGATAAACCGCCCGGCATGTTCGGGGCAGGGTGCCGGCTCGCCATTAAAAATCTCTAACCTTAAATTTTCCTGCGGGTAATGGTATTCCCGTGACGATTTTGCTATACTAATATCGTGGATAAAAAGTTGTCTACACCACTTCGTCGTTGGTTTTTGCGTATCGTGCTATATCGCGATCGTTTTCGGGTCTCCTGAACGCACGCTATCCCCGCACATCTTCACCGGTGACCCTGCATTCGCCAGGGTCTTTTTTTACCCCCTTGGAAGAGGTACCGATATGATGAAACCGAACCCAACCGACGCCTTACAGGCCGTCAAATCCCTCGCCTTCCAACAACTTCCCCTCAACCTGGTCAGCAATTACAAAGGCTTGCACTTTGTCGAAAAAATTGAGCCGCTCAAGGTCGGCGTTGATACCATCATCTTCCGCGCTCCGCGCCTGCAAGTGTGCACCACATTGCGCGATCCGATTTACCTGCACAGCCGGGTGCTTCCCGAAACAGTGCGCGCCCGTCCACAAATGATCAATTGCACCACCATGGAACTGCGCCTGACCGATTTCACCTTCAACGGCAATTTGTGGTTCGACCGCCTGGAACAGCGCGTTCAGCCGGAACGCCCGGTTGCCACCCTGCTGGCCATGCATCGCAGTGTTTACAGCGCCACGCTGCGGGATATTTCGCTGCACGGCGCGGGTTTGATGCTCTACCTGGGTGATTATCCCGATCTGGACATCCTGGTCAATACCCAGGTCGATCTGCGCTTCGACCTCACCCCACAAACCCGCCTGTCGCTGCACGGACGGGTGATCTGCCGCCGGCGGATTGGCGCGGCAATGCTCTACCTGGGCGTGCACATTTACCCGTCCAACGAACAGTCGATCTGGCTGGAGAACTACATTTTCCGGCGCAAGATGGATATTTTGGGCGAACTCGACCAGCAAGTCCATCAACGCATGGAACCGCAGCCGGTCAAGGATTTGTATTTTTAAGCGGCGCGCAGCGATAAATGCGATACGGTTGTATCTCCGCCTCCCTGCGGCAGGTTTTCACATCCAGGGGACGGCGCATTTCGCCCAGGGAGGCAATTACGCTGCGCGGGCTGTGCGCCGGGTTGAAACCGTCGACGATCACGTACGCCTGGCTGTACGCCTCGCGCTGGGTTAGCTTCTCGAACCAGGCTGGGCTGCCACCGCTGCGCAGCAGATAATACCAGACCGGCGGGGCGTCCATGGCGTCCGCCAATACGATACCGTCTGCATCCATGCGCACAGCGATATACGCCGCGCTCTGTTCAGCCGAACCGGGCTGCGCGAGCGCCGCTCCACGCTGCGCCGCCCAAGGCAGTGCCAGCAGCGCCAGGCACAGCAGCCCGACCTGTACGATGCGCGCCGGCGTTTGCGGCTTCCAGGCGTATTTTTTTCGCAATGCATCCAGCAGCGCCACCCAACCGGCAGCAGCCAGCACCAGCAGCAGCACCAGCAGCCAGACCCAGGTCTTGCGCCAGGGGTTGGGGCGTTGCACCAACAGCACCAGGGTCATCCAGGCAGCGGTGGTCAACAGCACCGGCACGCCCCGACCAGTGGCGCGGGCATGAAACCACACGTGCAAGCCCAGCCCAATCACCGCCCACACGGTAAACAGCGGGTGAACATCCATTTGCCATTCACGCCAGGTTTCCCCCAGGCGCGAGGCTAGCGTGGCAGGAAATTCCGCCCAGGGCAGCGCCTGGACGAACGGATTATCGAACAGCGCGGCGCTGCCGCTGACCAGCAGCACCGGCAGGTAGAGCAGGTACACCAGTGCTGCGCACCACAACCCGCTGGCAGTTAGAGCGAGCAGGTAGCGCGTCCGCGAGCGGTAAACCTGTCCGGGTTGCGCTTCGAACCACATTGATACGAACAGCCAGGCGTACAGGCTGCCCAGCGGGTAGAGCATGACCGGCACGGTGTAAAATCCCACCCCGCCCAGCAGTCCGAGCAGCGCCCAGCCGGCGGGAAGCGGGTGGGTTTTGAGATAACTACCCAGCAGCCAGCACAACAGGCTGATCAGCGCCAGCAGGGTATAGCCGCGCGCATCCGCCGAACCGCCCACCAACAGCGGCGTCGCCGCCAGCAAACCAGCCGCCAGCCAGCCCGCCCGCCGGTTGAACCACAGCCTGCCCAGCGCATAGCCTGCCGGGACGGTGAGCACCCCCGCCAGAAACGCCGGCAGCCGCAACGCCCAGGGGGCGTCGCCCAGCAGCCGGGTTGAAAGATGTACCAGCACGGTGTGAAAGACATGGTTGTTGGGCAGGTGGTAATCGCTGATCACCGCTGCCAGCGAACGGCGGGCAAAGCCAACATAGGTATAGGCTTCGTCATGCCCCAGCGGTTGATCCAGAAAGAATAGGCGCAAAACGGCTGCCAGCCCGGTCAAGGCAAGCAGCGCCCACCACTCCCCGCGCTCGCGCCGGGCGGGACGAAGGTCGCGCCGGAAGGCGGCTGCCGCATCGCGCAGCTGATTCCAGCCCGCCCGCAGCCATTGCAGTTGCCAGCCGGCTGCCCAGCCCAAGCCCCCCAGCAGCAAGCCCGCCCCGGCAAAGACTGGGCGGAGCAGCTGGTAGCGTTCCGGGGTCAGCCAATCCAGGCTGCCATCCGGCGCGAGCCGGTCAAACAGGGCGCGCGCCAGCGCAAACCCCGCCAGCGCCAAAATTAACCCGGCGGCTGCCAGCACCAGACCGGGCAGCGCCGCCAGGCGCAACCCTGCGCCGCGCTTCAGTTGATCATCCCTCCGCTAAAGGTCAGCTGGTAGGCTATCCGCCCGCGGTGGAAGATGACCTCCATCCCCTCGAACCATTCGATATTGCCGCGTGCTGCGCAAGCGTAGCGGTAATCCCCCTCGATCAAGGATTCGGGACCACGAAACGGCGCATCGGGCGTGACCTGTTGCAGCGCTTGTTGCAAAAACGCGTACAACTTCTCCGCCGGGGGCTGCTCCAGTTTGACCCCGCCGGAATAGACCATCGACCACCAGGGGTGGTTGCGGTAGTAAACCATTTCCTGACCGGCAAAAAAAACCTCGCCAAAATAAATACCCCGATAGAACCAGTCGCCGGAGCGGTATTCCAGTTGAATCCCGCCCGGCAGCGCGCATTCGACCCGGGCAGCGGCGCCGCCGGCAGCGGCATACGTATGGCGTTTGGCTTCCACCAGAAAGGGCGTCAATCGTGATTCCATCTCAGTCCTCGCTGTCCTCGCACAGTAGATAGTCCTCCAGGTCGTCCAGATCGATCCCCAGTTCGGAAACCGCCCGCCCCAGCGCCGAAACGCCCGCGCGGTGAACGCTGCGCGGGTTGCCGCTGATCAACGGATGCCAGTCCGGCAAATCCATGCCTTGCGCCAGGCGGCGGTAGGCGCAGGTCGGCGGCAGCCAGGTGAAGGTGCGCGCCGTCTGGGGGGTGATTTTGACGCAAGTGGGTACGTTCTCCAAGCGGTGAGGGTAATCCTGGCAGCGGCAGGTTTTCAAGTCCAATAACCGGCAAGCCACCGAGGTGAGGTGTACCTCGCCGCTGTCCTCGTCCTGCAGGCGGTACAGGCAGCACCAGGCGCAGCCGTCGCACAGCGACTCCCACTCCTCGCTGGTCATCGCCTCGAGCGTTTTGCGTTTCCAAAAGGGGACGTCGGTTTCACTCACCGGGCTACCTCGCTGGCGGGTCGTCTGCCACACTGCCACCTCAACGACGGCAGCGGCGGGTGATCAAAAGGAAAAGCAGGAAGAAGGTGGTCAGCGGCCAGACCCAAGACAGTTCGCCCGGTCCGCCGCTGCCGGTGCGGGCAGCCGTGCGGCGGATGCGCAGCAGGCGGTAATCATGGGTCAGTTTTTCCAGGTCCTCGTCGCTCAGTTTTTGCGGATCGACGCCGAACACTTTGGCGGCGAAACCGCTGGCGATCAGCACCTGGCGCAGGGCGGGTGCGCGCAGTTTGGGGTCGAGTACCTCCTCGGCGATTCCCGCCCACCAACTGTCCGGCAGCCAGACTTCGACCTGCGGATTGGCGAGGATGTTGCGGTACCAGTCAGAAATGTGCCCAAAACCGGCGGTGCAGTAAATTTCCTCGTTGACCAGGGCATAATTGACCGGCGTGCGGTAGCGCCTGCCGCTTTTTCGCCCGGTGTGTTCCAGCACCATAATCTGCCCGCCGTAGCGCGGCGACAGGTTGATCAGTTTTCCCAATCCAAGCCGCCAGAACATCACCATCCAGCGGTTGCCCATTTTGAAGTAGCGGCGCAATCGCTCGCTCAACTCGGTGGACAATGATTGCTTCATGCGACCCTCCCGTTCATACCTGTTCGTGCAGTGTGAGATACTTTTCGCGGTTGGCGCCGCGCGCGGTCTTGCCGCTGCTGGTTTTGATCAGCCAGCCGGGTGAGACCAGCTGCACCTGGCGCACGGCAATGGCGCAGCCCTGGTTGACCACCCGGCGAACCTCGTCGGCGATCCGCTCGCGTTCGGCGGGTTGCTCGCCATCCACCTCGGCAACGATGTACACCTCCTCGGTGCCGAGACTTTCGTTGTACACGCCGAACGCCACCACACGCCCCGGATGAACGCCCTCGACGCTCATCGCCAGCGTCTCGATATCCTGTGGATAGACATTCTTGCCCCCGACGATGATCAGGTCTTTTTTGCGCCCGGTGATGTACACCTCGCCCGCGGCAATGTAGCCAAAGTCGCCGGTCAGGTACCAGCCGTCCAGAAAGGCGTTGGCGGTTGCATCCGGGCGGTTGTAATAACCGCTCAACATGCAGTTGCTGCGCAAAGCAATTTCCCCGATCCGCCGTTCAGCCAGCTGCCGCCCCTCGGCATCGACCACCTTGACCTCGACGTTGTCGATCGGCTTGCCCGCCGAGAGCATTACCAGCGCCTCGCGCCCCGCCTGCGCCGGGCGGGCGAGCCATTCACTTTGCAGCCCTTCGCGATCGATGCGGTCAACCGTCACCGCTTCGCGGATGCCCCCTTGGGTAACGGCAAACACGTTTTCCGCCATGGCGTAACAGGTGGTCAACGCCTCATAGCGCAGTCCGTAGGCGGCAAAACGCTGGTAAAACGCCTGGTGGGATTCCAGGCGCATGGGTTCGGAGCAGTTGCTCACCGCCCGCCACGAAGACAGGTCAACCCCCTGCACATCCCGTTCGCGGATCTTTTGGGCGCAAAACGCATAGGCGAAGTTGGGCAGCCAGGAAAGCGTCCCGCGATAGCGCGAAACCGCCTGCAGCAGTCGTACCGGAGCGCGCACCCAGTCGAACGGCGACATCAACACCAGCGGGATACCCAAGAGAAGCGGCATGAGAAAACCGGCGATCAAGCCCATATCGTGATAGAGCGGCAGCCAGGAGACCACCACATCGTCCGCGCGCAGGTCGAGCGCGCGGGCATAACTTTCCAGCTGGTTGAGTACCGCGCGGTGCGACAACGCCACCCCCTTTTGCAAGCCAGTTGTGCCGGAGGAATGCTGCAACAGGACAATATCCTCCGCTGCGCGGCGCAGACCGCCCAGGCACTCCAAATCCGGCGGCTGCGGCTGCGGCACATCGCTGGTGAGCAGCACCCGCCGCACCGAACTGTCCGCCGGCAGCGCGCCATTGACTTCGGCGATGAATTCCGGGTAGGTGAGAATGGCGGCCGGGTGGGTAACCTCCAACAGGGCAGCCAGATCGGCGCGGTAGCGTTCGGGGAGCAGTTTTTCGGTCAAAAACGGCATGATCGAGGGGATTGCCCCGTGCAGGATGCTGCCGAAATAGGCGTATACGTGCTCCACGCCGTGCTGCAGAATGAGGACGACCACCTCGCCCGGCTGGACGCCAGACTGCTCCAACAGGCGGGCGTAACCCGCCGCACCATGCAGAATATCCTCGCTGCTCAACTCCAAGTCGGCTTGACCGGCATGCTGAATGACCAGCGCAGTTTTGGCGCGGTTGCGTTGATGACTTTGAAGGAATACTTGCGAGAAGGTCGTCACGGGGCAGCGCATTCAGACAGGGGTGGACAGTCCAGCCGCAACTGGGGGTATCTCCGAATCAAGTGTACCTGTGGATAAACGAACGGTCAAGTCAGGCGCGCGTCCAAAAGACATTTCCAGAATCTTGACAAAACAGGTATAATGCCGCCATACCCTGACAAAAACCGGCTGGCACAGCCGCGCATGATTGGACTATGAAACCTTCCACCCGCTGGTTGCTCATATTGATCTTGTTTTCGTTGATTCTCTCTGCCTGCCAGAGTGTGGGGCAGGCAGCCTCCACCGGGCAGGAGACCAGCCCACCTGCCAACCCAAGCGCGGATTTACCCCCCACGCCAACCACCACCCCTCAAACGCCGCCGCCCACCCTGCTGGCTGCCAGCCCAACCCCACCGCCGACCGAAGCCCCCTCCCCGACGCCCGACCTGCGCCTCAACCCGGAGGACTGGCAGAACTGGCCAGTCGTACCAGCCATCAGCGCGCGCGCCATGCAAATCTACCAGCGCGGGCTAGCGCTGGGTAACAATCCGCGCGCTTTCTCCAAAATCGGCGACTGCCAGATGATTAACGAAGCCTTCTTCGGGATTTACGCCCTGCCGGGGCGTTACGGTTTCCCGGAAGGCTACGCGCATCTCCAGGAGACCATCGATTATTACGACGGCCAGTTTGGCCGCATCAGCACCGCAGTCAGCGGCGGTTTTGTCGCCCCTTCGATCCTCAACCCAATGTGGGCGGATCCGAACCTGTGCGAAAAGGGCGAGACCCCGCTCACCTGCGAGCTGCGCCGCAACAAGCCCAGCGTGGTACTGATCGGGCTGGAATTCTGGTTCAAGGGGCGCACGCCGGCTTCCTATTCTAACTACCTGCGCCAGATCATCGAGACATCCATCGAGCACGGCGTGCTGCCAATTCTGATCACCAAAGCCGACAACGTCGAGAACGATCACTCGATCAACCGCGCCACCGCCCAGCTGGCGTATGAATACGATATTCCGCTGTGGAACTTCTGGCTGGCGGTGCAAGCCCTGCCCAACCGCGGCATGGACGCCGAGCGCGACGACGGCTTTCACATCAGCGTGGCAGCCTGGAACACGCGTTCGTTCACCGGCTTGCAAACCCTGGATGCCTTCCGCAACGCCGTGCAGCACCTGCCCCCGGCAGAGTAGCCGCCATTAGGGCTGGGTGCACAACTGCGCCGCGACTTCCCGCGCCATGCGCTCGACCGCGGCGGGCTTCAGGTGAATGGCGCTGTTGGTGAACTCATCCTCGCCCGCCAGGTTCCATACATCCAGGTATGCCCAGCCGTTGGCGCGGGTGTACTGCGCCAGCTGCTGGCGGTAGGAATCGTACGCCCAGCGCGGATAATAAAAATTGTAGCGTACCTGGCTGTTCGCGCCGCTGCTGACCAGTACCGGCTGGTTGACCAGCAAAACCGGCGCGGCGGCGGCGACCTGAATGCCCGCATCCAGCGCCTGCCATGCCAGGCTGTCGGGCGGGAAGTCGTCACCCTGCCAGCCGTTGAAGGTTGGATCGTTCTCCAGGTCGCGGGCAGCCGCCTCGTAATCCGCGGGGTATGCCTGGTCGATGCCAGTGGCGCTCCATAAAAAGCCATACAACTGCAAACGCAGCCAGTCCGCCAGGGCACGGCGCTGCCCGATCAGGCTACGCTGCCAGAAATCCGGCATGGGTAACCCGCCGGCGTCGATGCCGAGGGCATATTCCTGCGCCAGCGCGCGCACCCGCGCCGGGTTGTTGGCGACAATCGGCGATTCCAGTTGGCGGTCGCGCGGGAAGGATTGCAGCGTTAATCCCCACACAATCCAGTCCGGCTGGTAGCGCATGGCGGCGTCGAGGATCATCACATCCTTGACCAGCGAAAGGGTGGGATAGCCCAGGTTATAGGCGCGCACCGCGCGCCCGTCGCAGTGAGTCAGGTTGAGGTGGTTCAACTGCCCC
Organism: Bellilinea sp.; assembly: GCA_037442545.1. Classification (GTDB taxonomy): domain Bacteria; phylum Chloroflexota; class Anaerolineae; order Anaerolineales; family Anaerolineaceae; genus Bellilinea. The sequence goes on along the minus strand of JBBIQB010000002.1, from coordinate 19,684 downwards.
GCCAGCGTTTCCTCCGGTCGCAGCAGCGTGCCCCAGATCGAGGAATCGCCCAGCACCAGCACGCGGAATTCGTCGGCACGCTTGGGCTGACCGTGCAAGCGCAGCGAATGGAACATCGCTTCCAGGTTATACAGACTAAACGAATAGGTTTCGCGCGGGTTTTCACCGAACGGAAAGCGCTCGCGCCCGGTGAAAAGCCGGTTGTACAGCGAGAGGCTGCCCAGCCCGTCCAGCGGGTAGGCTGCCGCCAGCGCCAGGTTGAACGCCAGGAACAGCACCAGCGCCTTGATCAGCACATTGCGCAGGAAACGCCCCTCCATCGCGCCTTTAGCGGTAACCGCACACCAGCCAGTCGCTGCCCTGCTGCACCACTTCGTAGGTCCAGCGGCTCAGTTCCAGTTCGGTTAACTCATCATCGTAGGTGGTGATGATCTTACCGGCACAGGTGACCAGCGTGCGCTCGCCGTCTGTGCCGCTTTCCGCGCAGGATACGCCTTCCAGTTTGGGCGCAACCGCCTCGAACGAATCCATATCCAGGATCGCCTGCGTCTCCCAGTCGGCGCAGGAAAGGGCAGTCAACCTGTCGCCGTCCTTGGACACCATCGCGTTCAGGTAATTCTCCACCGCCGCCGCCGCGCCGCTCGCGCCGCCGCAGCCCGCCAGCGCGAGAAGCGCCAGCAGCAACAGCCATCCCCAGCGATACGTTTTGCTCATAGTCTCTCCTTCTCTCTATCGAATCGATCGAAGTATCATCCAAGCCGCCCGGTTCAGCCCAAGGCGAACAGGCGCGCCAGAACGCTCCACGCCGCGGGCGGGTCGGGCAGGACAAACCACACCCAGCCCAGGCTGACGAAGACGAAGGTCAACCCGCCGCCAACGAGGGTATACGCCCGCTTGAGCGCCGGGCGCCGCTCGAGGCGGGTCAGCCAGCCACGCGCAGCTTCGGCATAGCGGTTGTGCAGGTACAGACCCAAGCCATGCCAGGCGCCCCACAGGATGAAATTCCAGGTCACCCCGTGCCACAAACCAATTAACACCATCGTCGTCATCTGGGTGATCAAAATCACCAGCGGGGCAGCCAGCGGGGGTTGGCGCCCGCGCAGCGCGCGGGTGAGCGGGTTGAAGGTGTACGCCCGGAACCACTGGGTCAGGGTGATATGCCAGTTGTTCCAAAACTGGGTCAGGTTGGGCTTGAGGTAGGGGCGATTGAAATTTTCGGGAAGGCGCACTCCCAGCCAGCGCGCCAGTCCAATGGCAATATCGGTGTACCCGGCAAAGTCGAAATAGATGCGCAGTGAATAGGCAAACACCGCCAGCCACAGCCAGCCCGCGCCGCGAATCAGCGCGGCATTGGACGGGTCGAGGGCAAAGAACGCCAGCCCGTCGGCAATAACGAACTTACTCACCAGCCCGCTCACCAGCCGCTGACCGCCAGCGGCAGCCTCGGCGGCGTTGAAGGGCGCATCGGCGCGCAGATCTTTGACAAACCGTTCCGGGCGGTCGATCGGTCCGGCGGTCAGCGCGGGGAAGAACACCAGGTAGGTCATGTATTCGCGCAGGTTGAGTTCCGGCAGTCTGCCTGCCTGGCGGTCGCGCAGGGTGGCGATCAGCCGGAAGGCGATATACGAAAAACCCAGCCAGCGGATATCCAGCGCGCTGGCGCGTTCGACCGCCTGCCCGCCCCAGCCGCGCAGCACCTGGCTGGCAGCCTCGGTCAGGGACGGCATTTTTAATACGATGAAGATTAGAATCAACCCGCCCAGCCCGGCTGTGAGCAGCGCCGGCAGCGGGCGGCTGAAGCGCGCCACAAGCAGCCCGACTCCGGCGCACACAGCCAGCGCGATCAGCACCTGCCCGGCTGCCGGTGGACGGCTGGCGGTCAGCAGCGGTTGAAGGTCCAGGTAGCGGGTCAGACCGAGGGCAAGCACCACCCCCGCCAGCAACAGCGCGGCGCTCCAATTCTCGCGTCCGCCGCGCGCCCCCACCGGCTGGGTGAGCAGCCAGCCGGTCAGCCCAATCATCAGGGTTGCCAGCGGCAGCCAGAAATCCAGCCCGCGCACCGGCAGGGGCGGCTGCAACCAAAATACCGCCAGCAGGCTGGCAGTGAACAGCACCCACACGCGCCCGCGCGACCCAAACCCCAGGCGGTAAACCAGAACCAATCCCCCGGCAATGCACAACGAAGTGATGCCCATTAAAAACCCTGGTAAATCCACAAAGGGGCGGCGTCTGCGGTCATGATAATCACCGCGATCAGCGCCAGACAGAGCAGCACGGCGTACAGATTTTCGCGGCGATGTTGCGGTGAATTCATGCTCTCTATTATAATACCCAGCATGACGCTTACCCTTGCCGAAGTTGAACATATCGCCCAATTGGCACGCCTGGAACTGACCCCGGAGGAGAAGGAACGTTTCCGCCGGCAGCTATCCGATATTCTCGAATACGCCGCCCGTCTGCAACAGGTGGACACCAGCGGCATCCCGCCCACCTCCAGCGTGCTGCCCGCGCACAGCCGCCTGCGCGACGATGAGCCGCTGCCGCCGCTGCCGCGCGAGGTGGTGTTAGCAAACGCCCCGCAGCAGCGCGACAATCAATTTCAAGTGCCGCCGGTGCTGGAATGAGCGCATCATCCGGCTTGCATACCTGGGGCGTCCGCCAGGCGCTGGAAGCGCTCGAAAGCGGGCAGATTTCCAGCGAAGAACTGACCCGCGCCTGCCTGGCGCAGATCCAGCGATTGGAAGGCGAGGTAAACGCTTTCATCACCCTGACCGGCGAACAGGCGCTGCAACAGGCGCGGGCAGCCGACCAGCGCCGCGCCGCCGCCCGCCGCCACCCGGACGAAGCCCTGCCTGCCCTGCTTGGGCTGCCGCTGGCTATCAAGGATCTGCTCACACTGGCGGGAGTGCGCTGTACCTGCGGCTCGCGTATTTTGGAAAACTTCGTTCCGCCGTTCACCGCCACCGCCGTGCAGCGCCTGCTGGATGCCGGGGTAGTGGTGCTCGGCAAAACCAACACCGACGAATTTGCGATGGGTTCGTCCACCGAAACCTCCGCCTACGGGCAAACCCGCAACCCGTGGGACCTGCAGCGGGTTGCGGGCGGATCGAGTGGCGGCAGCGCCGCGGCGGTCGCGGCGCGCATGGCGCCGGCGGCGCTGGGCACCGATACCGGCGGCAGCGTTCGCCAGCCGGCGGCGTACTGCGGGGTAACCGGCATCAAGCCGACCTACGGGCGGGTTTCGCGCTACGGGCTGGTGGCGTTCGGCTCGTCGCTGGATACCGCCGGGGTGCTGGCACGCAGCGCCGCGGACGCCGCCCTGCTGTTTGCGCTCATGGCGGGCTGCGACCCGCGCGATGCGACCACGCTCGACCTGCCGGTGACACCAATCGACTTGCATGCCCGCACCTCGCTGGCTGGGCTGCGCATCGGCGTGCCGCGCGAATATTTCATCGCCGGCATCCAGCCGGAAGTCGAGCAAGCCGTGCGCGCCGCCATTCAGGTTTTGGCAGAACTGGGCGCCAGCATCCGCGAGATTCGTCTGCCGCACACCGAGTACGCCCTGCCGGTCTATTACCTGATCGCGCCCGCCGAAGCCTCCGCCAATCTGGCGCGCTACGACGGTGTGCGCTACGGGCTGCGCGCGCCCGCCGGTACGCTGGAGGAACTGTTCACCCGTTCGCGGGCAGCCGGGTTTGGCGCAGAGGTTAAACGGCGCATCATGCTGGGCAGTTACGCGCTCTCCGCCGGATACTACGACGCCTATTACGCGCAAGCCCAAAAGGTGCGCACCCTGATCCGGCGCGATTTCGAGCAGGCGTTCGAGACGGTCGACCTGATCGCCACACCGGTCGCGCCGTCCACCGCCTTCCGCGCCGGCGAGCACAGCGACGATCCGCTGGCAATGTACCTGGAAGACGTCTTCACCCTGCCGACCAACCTGGCGGGCGTGCCCGGGCTGGCATTCCCGGTCGGCTTCGATCCGGCGGGCATGCCGGTTGGGATGCAGCTGATGGGCGCGCACTTCCGCGAAGACCTGCTGTTCCAGGCGGCGCACGTTTACCAGCAGAACAGCAACTGGCACCGGCGCACCCCACCCCTGGCTGCCTGAGCCGGTATTCCTCACCTCCGGCAACTGGTCAAACCGGCAGTATCGACTGGCTGCACCGCGATAAAAAAACGAGCCGGCGGAAAGACTCCGCCGGCTGCTGACCATTCCACCGCAAACGCTAGGGCTTCCCCTTGCCCGGGTTGGCGGGTGGCTGTTTATCTGTGGGTGGTTTGTTCAACCCTGGCGGGGTGATTTTCTTGCCAGGATTTTCATTCTCCGGTTTACCCTTGTCGGCAGGCGGATTGCCATTGCCCGGTTTGCCTGCCGGGTTGCCGTCCGCATCCGGGCTGGGGGTGGCATCCGGGTTTTCCGGGGTAACCTGGCGTTTGCCCTTGCCAATCAAGCCCAGGTTTTGCCAGACCTGACCCCAGCCGCCCTGTTCGGTCTTCATCGCCAACAGTTCCGCAGGGGGCAGTCCGGTTTTCTGGCTGGTTTGCAGCGCCAGCATGATCTCGCCCATCCCGTAGCCCTGGCAGAACCAGCCGATCACTTCCTCGTAGGTCACGCCGTATTCGGCTGCCAGTTTCAAGCCGGCCGGGTGCTGCTCGCTCGGGTTGGCACAGTAGTTACCGTCGCGCACCGGGTCTTCGGTCGGGGTCGGACTGGGGGTCAATGCCGGTTCGGTCGGTGATGGCGTCAGGGTTTCGACCGGTTGGGTTGGCGCGGGGGTGGGGGTTTCACCGGGCTGGTCGGGTTCCAGCATCGCCAGGTGTTTCCACACCTCGCCCCAGCCGCCCAGCTCCAGCTTGAGCAGCAACAGCTCTTCGGCGGTCAGTTCGGTATACTGGCTGGCTTGCAAGGCGAGCATGATCTCGCCAAAGCCAAATCCCTGGCAGAACCAGCCCATCACGTCATCGTAGGGGACGCCGTAGCGGGCAGCCAGCGAAAGTCCCACCGGGTGCGCCTGACCTTCGTAACAGATCGGCTCTTCCCCATCCACCGGGGGTTGTTCGCCTTCGCCCGGCGGCGGCGTCTCACTCTGATCATCCAGGATCAACTCGATTTGCGAAGCCGTATCCGCCGGGAGTTGTTCCATCAGAGTCGCCATGCTGTTTACCTGCACCGTCAGCCGTTCGGCATTGGTTTCGGCAGCGCCGCCGGTTTGCATCGAGGGCGAATACGAGACCACGCCCAGCGCCTGCCGGGTCAGTTCCCAGTAATCCGCCACCACGCCGGGCAGGTAGTCGTAGGCTTGCCGCTCGACCAGATGGCTGGCTTCTTGCAAGCGGCGGTCGGCAAATTCGAGATACAGGTCTGCCTGTCCGGGCGCGCCGGAAAGCGCCAGGCGTACATCTTCGATGCCGGTCTTCAGCGGGTAGAGCGCCTGATCGGGCAGCGCCTGGCTGGATGCCTGCACGGCGAAACCGCCGCCAAACAGGCTGCCTAACAAAACGAATACTGCAATCCAGTTCATCACCGTTCTCCTTGAAAATCGCGGGGGTTGGACTTGATTAACAAGACGAAACGGATTGGGATTCGTTACAGCAGTGCGCTGCGGCAGGCGCGCGGTCAGCCGCGCCCGCGCCGAACGGCGAAACGCCGCGCGCGGCTCGACCATCGCGGCGGCGCGCAGCATCTGCGCGGTGCGCAGCGTTTCTTCCAGCGGCTGGCGGTATTCGGGGTAGCGCGCCAGGCATTCGGCGGCGCTCATCTGTCCGCTTTCCACGGCTTCCAGGCACTGCGCCAAAATTTCATTCAGTTTTTCATCCATCCCCATTCCCTCCTTTTCGCAATAGCCCCGCCAGTTTCCTCAATGCGCGGAACTGGAGGATGCGCACGTGGTTCTCGGTAAGCCCCAACACCTGGGCGGTTTCGGCATGGCTGAGCTGGCTGACAAACCGGCAGACCAACACCTCACGATCCTGCGCCTCGAGGCTGCCGAACGCGTTGTGCAGCGCCCGCCCATCCTCGCGCGCCTGCACCCAGTGCTCCGGATTAGGCTGGGTGTCGGATGCCACGTTCACCCGCTCCAGCGGCTGTGGATTTTTGCGCGTGCGCAGATAATCCACCACTCCGTTATGCGCAATCCGGTACAGCCAGGCGCGAAACGAACGGACTTGCTTGACCGGCAGGTTTTCCCATGCTTTCAGAAAGACCACTTCGGTCAGGTCCTCCGCCTCGAGCGGACTGCCCACGCGGAAATAACAATAACGGTAGATGGGCACCAGGTAGCGTTCGTACAACATGCCAAAGGCATCTTTGTCACCCTGCGAGGCGCGGCGGAGCAGGTCGTCGTCGCTAATCGTTTGCGGCGCGGCATTGGTCATAACCTAGAGTATACAGACGAATCACCCCGCGATTCGTTACAACCACCTGACAACTCGCCCGCAGGTCAGGTTGTCCGTTTGCCCGCCACCCGGTAGAGGTACGCCAGTACTTCCGCCACTACCAGGTACAATTCGGGCGGGATTTCCTCATCCAGGTTGATCAGCGCCAGCGCGGCGGTCAATTCCGCGTCCTCGTACACCGGCACATTGTGTTCGCGCGCCAGGGCAAGAATTTTCTCGGCGCTTTTGCCCCTCCCGCTGGCAACCACACGCGGGGCATTGTCGGCTTGCGGATCGTACGCCAGCGCGGTCGCGCTCAACCGGCGCGGCTTGTCCTTGCCTTCTCCTGAATAAATGCGCATGCGCCGGTTCATGGGTTACGCCTCCAGGTCAACGAACGTTAAGCCGCCGAACCCCGCGGCGGGCTGCAAGACCGGCGGAGTCATCTCCACCGCGCCGATTTCCACCCGGCTTTCGCGCAGCGCATAGCCCAATTGCGCCAGTGCCTGTTCGAAGGCGGGCAGTTCGCCGCGCGCCTGGCCTAACCATTCTTCGCTCGGCGCGGTGACCTGCGCGCGCACCTGTTTGCCCATCAACGACAGCGCAACCTGAAACACCTGACCCGGCTCGACTTCCACCTGCACCGTCAGCGAGGTGTATCCCGGATCGATTTCGCCTTGTTGGCTGTCGCAGCGGCGCGCCACCCGCAGGCGCATCGGCAGCGGCTGTTCCTCCGCATTGCCGCCCGGTGCCGCCAGCAATGCGCCCATCTCGGTCCAAGCGCCGCGCCCCGGCTGCGGGTCGGGACGGACGTTGAGCAGCCAGGTCAGGCGCGCCTGGTCGAGAAAACGCTCAATCTGTTCAGCCAGTTCGCCTTGCCCGCTGCTGTGCAGCATTTGCATCAGGCGCACCAGATCCAGGGCGCTGTTCTGGTTGGGCAATCCACCTGCCTGGGGATTGGCTTGGCTCAACAGGTTTTCCAACGAACGACCCAGATAGCGCACCACTTCCCGCAGCCGTCCCGCCAGTACCTGCGCAGCGGCATCCCACGGCAGATTCAACTGCTTAAGCGTTCCATACAACCCTTGCAGCAGGCGGGCTTGATCCGCCGGCTGGTTCGGGTTCGCCAGCGCGCTGCGCAGGCTGGAAAGCAGGCGCGCCAGCGCGTCATTGAAATCCTGCCGTCCGCGCAGTGCCAGCGACAGGCTGCCGGGGGTCAGCGGCAGTCCGGCAGCGTACAGTGCCGCCGCCTGATCGGCTTCCATCTGTCCCCACTTGCCCGTGCCAAGCGCCGCCAGCAGGCGCTGGAACGTTTCGGCATTGACCGGAAGGTGCTGGCTGAGGGCAGCCCGGGCGAGAAGGAGCATTTCCGGGCGCAGCGGCAAGCCGCTCTGCTGCAGGATGCGCATCGCCATATCCTGCACCGGCTGGGCGGCGGCTGTACCGGCTTGCGCCGGGCGAAAAATCTTCAGCACCAGCGTCTGCTCGTCCATGCCGACGACAACGAACTGGGCGAGTTTTTGTCCCGCCAGCTCTGCCGCATCCTGCTTGGATGCCAGCCGCGCCACCACCGGGTGACCATCGATGGACAGCACCGCCTGCACCCCGGAGACCTGCATAATCTCCGCCGTCACGCGCTGAAACAGGCGCAAGCCGGTATCGGCGGCGGTGGAATTTTGCAGCGGGGAAAGCGGGGCAGGACCCTGAACGTTCATGGCAGCCTGTGGATAAACGGTACGGCTGCGGGCGCAGATCCTGGATGCGATCAGCGCTTGAGGTTGACCAGTTCCTGCAGGATTTCGTCCGAGGTAGTAATCACCCGCGAGGACGCCTGAAAACCGCGCTGGGCAAGGATCATGTTGGTAAATTCCTGCGCCATGTCCACATTGGAGGCTTCCAGGTAGCCGGCTGCCACCAGCCCGCGCCCGCCCGTGCCAGGGATGCCGATTTCAGGCTCGCCGGAGTTTAGCCCTTGCTGGAAACTGGTATGACCAACGTGGATCAAGCCCGCCGGGTTGTTGAAGCGCGCCAGCGCCACCTGGGCAACTTTTTCGCGCATACCGTTGGAATAGACCAGGATGATCCCGCCATCGTTGGGGGAAATGTACACATCCGAAACCGTGCCGGTGGGCAAGCCATCCTGGCTTTGCACGGTGACGCTGCCGGGACCCGATAGCATAGTGGTGGTGGACAGGTTGAGGTTGAGGTTGCTGATCGGGTTGGCGCCCGGGCTGGCGGGAATGGATACCGCGGTGGCGAGCGTGTTACTGGAGAAATGCCCATTGCCGTCGAAAGTCAGCGTGCCCTGACCGGCAGAGCCGGTTGGGGCGGTCACCTGCCAGTTCCAGGTATTGGCGCCGCTGCGGGTGTACACCACCGTGGCAGTGTGCAGCACGCCGAGCGAGTCGTACACGCCCATGGTGGTGGTGATCGAGCCGCCAATAGCGGTATCGGCGCTCAGGTTGCCGCCGTAATTGACTGTGGCGGTCGCCCGCGCCAGGGTGCGATTGGCGTTCAACTGGATGTCGCTGATGGGGATGTTCATATCCAGGTTGCCGGATGCGTCCGCCTGCCAGCCCTGCAAGCGCAAACCGGTCGAGGAGTTAACCAGGAAACCTTCCGAGTCCATCGCGATGGAGCCTTCGCGCGAGTAATTACGCTGGGCGCCGTGCCCGTAGATGAAAAAGCCGTCGCCTTGCAGCGCCAGGTCCATGTTGCGGCCGGTGCTTTGCAGCATGCCCTGGGTAAAGACGGGAGAGATGAAGCCCAACTGCAACCCCAAACCGATCTGGATCGGGTTGGTGCCGCCCAGCGTGGTGCTGGGGCTGGCGCCGGGGTTCATCAACTGGGAAAACTGATCATGGAACAGCACCCGGCTGGATTTGAAGCCGGTGGTGTTGGCGTTGGCGAGATTGTTGGCGACCACATCCAGGTAATTCTGGTGCAGGTTCAACGCGCTGATTGCGGTAAACATCGAGCGTAACATGATTGTGCCTCCGGATTTTTGGTATTGTTCACAGGCTTCCTCCGAGAGGGCCGGCCTGCGTGAATTGAGTACGAAAGAACCTCTTAACCTTTTCGGTCGATTGAAACCGGCGCGCAGCGGGTCGGTTCGGCGATCACTACGCTGTCGATCTGGGTGAACACGCCTTCACCGCGGTGACCGGCATCGACCGCCGTGACCACCAGCCGTTCGCGCACATTGACGACAAATGCCAGGTCATCCACCATGACCAGCGAGGACTTGCCGCCGCGCTGCTCTGCCTTGTCGATCGCCTGGGCAAGGCGGTTGACGTGCTCATCGCTGAGCGCGATGTCCCGGCTTTGCAGGCGTTTTTGGGCGTGGTTGGAAAAACGCACATCCTGAATCTGAGCAAGGGTCTCCGCAAACGCCGGGCTTTGCGCAGCGGGCGCCGGTCGCGCAGCCTGCGGCTGCCCGGCAAGTCCACCGTTTTGAGCGCGGTCGAGTTGAATGCGGAAAGCGTCACTCATGAAATGCCTGCCTTGATTTCGACCACATCCGCCAGCGGGGCTTTCTCCGCGCCGACCAGCAGGAAAAGTTCGCCTTTTTCACTGGTGACGCCAGTGACTACACCTTCCAGGCTGGCGCCGTCCGGGCGGGCAATTTTGACCTGCTTGCCGATCAGGCTGGCGGCATAGGCATTGTGGTTGGACGCCGCCGAGCGATCCAGAATCGCGCGCATCGATTGCAGTTGTTCCAGCGAGTTCAACTGGGTGAACTGGCTCATCATCTCGTTATCCTTCATCGGCTCCAGCGGGTTTTGGTGCGTCATCTGCGCCATCAGCATGGTCAGGAAATCGCCCATGCCGGGCTGGTTGGCAGTCTTGGACGCCGCCGCCGGACTGTAGGTATTGAAAATGGATTGCGAAACTTCGTTTACGTTCATCGATCAATTCTCCTGGTGGGTTATACGCGGTAGTCCACCCCGCTGGCAGCGCTGTTGTGCCAGCCTGCCGTCGCATCCAGCGCCGTTGCGGGTTCGTCGGCTGTGGCGCGGTTGGGTGCGGCACGCCCGTGCGGGTTTTGTCCGGCGTACCCGCCGTGCTGGTGGGACAGATTGTGATGGTGAATATTCAACTGAGTCAGGTTGACACCTGCCTCGTTCAAGGATTGGCGCAAATGGTTCAACTGGGTTTCAAGCAGCCGTCCGGTGCTGGCTTGTTCCGCAAAAACCGTAACGCTGATTCCTTGCGAATTGCTGGTAAAGCGGATATCGATTGCACCCAGATCTTGAGGATTGAGTTGCAGGCGCAGCGAGGAACGCCCGTGCTGGATGGAGGCTTCCATCTGGCTGGCGATCTGGCGCACCATGTCCGTCATCAGGCGCGGGCTGTGCGGCAGGGCTTCATCGCGCATGGCAAAAATCGCCGGGTTGGGGCTGGCAGCCGCATCGGCGGGCACGCCTGTGGGTTGCGGGGCTGGTGCGCCTTCGGCGGCTGGGGTAGCCTGCAGGAGAGGCTCGGCGCGGAATTCGCGGCGCGCCTCGACCTCAGCCTTCGGGTTGGGGAGTGTTGCCGCAGCGGCGTCCGTCGCCGGGCTAGCAGGCGCCTCGGCAACAGGCGGCTTGGCTTCACCCGCGCCCTTGGCGGCAGTCTGCGGTTGCGGCGCTGCCCCTTGCAGGGCTTGCTCCAACACTGGCGCGGTCTCGACCACCGGCTGGGCAGGCGTTTCGACCCCTGCCGGCGGCACAGCCACCGGCTTGCCCGCCCCCTCCACGACGGCGCCCGGCAGCAACGCCTGCCCGGAGAGCACGCCCGGCAGCGCGCCACTCTCGGCGTTCACCGGGGCGGGGCTGCCCGCGACCGGCGGCGCTTCGCCATTGGGCGGACTGGCAGGCTGTACCTGGGCAGCCGCGGCAGACTGCAAGGCAGCCGCCTCCGCCTGCGACTGGCTGAGCCGTTCCTCCCGCTGGCGGGCGCGCAGTGTCTCCTCGAAACTGGGCACATCCGCGCGGCGCGATTCGGCTGCCGGCGAACCACTGCGCGCGGATGCCTCCGGCGGCGGTTTGCTGACAGGCAGCACTTCAACAAAGTTCATGTTCATGTTCACCTCGAATTGGCTATGAGTTTAAGAAGCTGCAATTTCTTGCTGACCGACTGGGTCAGCGCCTGGTACTGGATACCGGTCTCGCTCATTTCGAGCAGTTCCACATCGATATCCACGCTGTTCAGGTCGGCGCGCAGGCTTCCACCCGGACGTTGGGTTACCTGAACGCCAGCCCGCTGCGTGGGAGATGCCAGATGGGCTGTGTGGGATTGTTCCAATCCCAACGATTTACCGCCTTGAAAGACCTGTTTCAAGGCATCTTCAAACTTGACCTGCCGCGCGCGGTAGCCGGGCGTGTCCACATTTGCCAGATTGCGGCTGATCACCTGCTGGCGGGTGCTCAAACCATCCAGCGCCAGCCGCGCCGCGCGCAGTGCATCATCGCTAAGAATGGAATCCTTCATTGGCTCACCCCGACCACTGGTAGGTACTGTTTTGAAAATATTCCATCACCCGGTTGACGTAGGTTTGCGTCTCGCGGTAGGGCGGGATACCCTGGAAACGGTCGACAGCGCCGGGACCGGCGTTGTAGGCTGCCAGCGCCAGATGGACGTTGCCATTGTAACGTTTGAGCAGCCCGCTCAAAAAGCGCACCCCGCCATCAATGTTCTGCGCCGGGTCGAACGGATCGTTGACCCCCAAACTGCGGGCGGTGCCGGGCATCAGCTGCATCAAGCCCATCGCACCGGCGCGGGAAACCGCCTGCGGATTGAAATTGGATTCCGCCTTGATGACCGCCTGCACCAGCCCGGGATGGACGGCGTACTTTTGCGCCGCCTGCTGGATGAGCGCATCGTACCCGCCGGCGGATGCAAGTGGGCGGTATGCGCCGGTGTACCCGCCGCCAGATTCGCCCGCCAGCGGGTTGGTTTGCCCGGCTGCGCCGGATTGTCCCGGCTGGGTCAATTTTTCGATCAACTGAAACAACAGCCGGTAAATCACCCCTTGAAATTGGGTGCTGAAAATCGAATTATCCATTGGGACTTGCCTCCGAAAGCCGCTGGCGGTAGGCGTGGGCAATGTAGATGTCATCCTGCGCGCGGGCTTCCTTTTCCGCCTGTTCCAGGTTGTACAGGTCGATCTGCTTGCGCTTGAGGATTTGCAGGGTTTCCTCATCCTGGCGGGCTTTGATCAGTTCGACCCGTTTGCTCTCCACCGCCGCGCGCGCCTGCTCGAGCGCTTCTTCCAGGCGCTTTTTGCGCCGGTCGGTGTCTTGCAGTTCGCCGCGCAACAGTGCCAGGGCGGGCAGGTCCAGGTCGCCCATCTGGGCTTCACAGAGTTTGCGCATCAGGCGGACGCGCTGTTCGCACAGGTGATCGAGCGTGTTCTCGATCTTCATTTGTTCCACCAGGCGTGCGCTCAATTCCAGTTCACAGGCTTCCACCCGGGTGTGGCGCACATCCAATACACTTTGCAGGTTAAAGCGTGGCGTCATCCATCCATCTCCTCCGCCGGCTGCGAGCGGTTTTGCCCGGCTGCGGCATCCAACAGGGTTAAAGTTTGCTCGAAGGCAGAGACATCCTTACTGCTCTGCTGTAAAAATGCACTTAGCAGCGGCATCACTACCAGCGCGGCGTCGATCTCCGGGTCGGAGCCTTGCACATACGCGCCAATGTTGATCAGGTCGCGCGCCTTTTCGTAGGTTGCCAGGTGCTTGCGGGCAGCCGCCGCCATGGAGAGGTGCCTGCCGTCGGTCAGGGCGGGCATCACCCGGCTGACGCTGTTCAGCACGTCGATCGCCGGGTAGTGATTGCGGGCTGCCAGCGCCCGGCTGAGGATAATGTGCCCATCGAGAATGCCGCGCACCGCGTCGCAAATCGGCTCGTTGAAGTCATCGCCCTCCACCAGAACGGTGAAGAAGCCGGTGATCGAGCCGTGCTGGTTGCGTCCGGCGCGTTCCAACAGGCGCGGCAGCAGGGCAAACACCGACGGGGTATAGCCTTTGCTGGCGGGCGGCTCACCCACCGAAAGACCGATCTCGCGCTGCGCCATGGCAAAGCGGGTGACCGAGTCCATCAGAAAGGTCACGTCCAGCCCGCAATCGCGGTAATATTCGGCGATGGTCATCGCCACGAAGGCGGCTTTGAGCCGCACCAGCGCCGGCTGGTCGGAGGTAGAGACCACCACCACCGAGCGCGCCAGACCTTCTTCGCCCAGGTCGCGCTCGATGAACTCGCGCACTTCCCTGCCGCGCTCCCCGATCAGCGCGATGACCGAAATATCGCTGCGCGAGTTGCGCGCAATCGAACCGAGTAGGGTGCTCTTACCCACGCCGCTGCCGGCGAAAATACCCAACCGCTGCCCCTTGCCGCAGGTCAGCATCCCGTCGATCACCCGCACGCCGGTCACCAGCGGATCGACAATTGGCGGGCGTTCGAGCGGGTGCGGTGCAGCGCGGTTGGTGACCTTCCACTCAACCGTGCCCAGCGTGCCCTTGCCGTCAATCGGCTGTCCCAGCCCGTCCAGCACCCGTCCCAGCAGCGACATGCCGACCGGCGCCTTGAATACGCTCGAAACCGGGCGCACCAGGCTCTCCGGCTGGATACCTTCCATCGTGCCCAGCGGCATGAGCAGCACCCGTTCGTTGCGAAAGCCGATCACCTCCGCCTGGATGCGCGCGCCGCTGTTGGAGAGAATCTCGCACACCTCGCCGATCTGGCAGTTCAGCCCCATCACCTCAATGGTCAGCCCGATCACCTGGGTGACCCGCCCGGAAACCTGCACCGGGTTAAGGCTGCGCAGCGCGCTGCGAAAGCGCGAAAGATCAGGCGGCGCCGGGTTCATCGCCATCAGTCCACCTCACTGTTGACCTGCGCCTCGACGAAGGAGGTCAACACGTTGCGCATCTGGGTTTCGACACGCGCGTCAACCGCGCCCATCTGCCCCTGAATATAGCACCCGCCGCGCGTGATGCCTTCCGCCGGGATGATCTGCACCTTGCTGCCCAGCACCAGCGACTGGTATTCCTTCCACGCCGGGTCAAGCCGGGCGGCATCCTGCGGGTGCAGGTAAATTTTCAAATCGCCCAGCGCGCTGGCATTTTGCAGCACGCGGTTGAGATTCATTTGCAGCGACTGATCCTCCAGCACAACCCCATCGCCAAAAACAGCTGCCGCCATTTCGCGGATCATTTCCAAAACGATGTCCTCGCTGGCAGATGCCAGGTTTGCCTGCCAGGCGCGGGTTTCTGCCACCAGATCGGCACAGGCTTGCAGCGCCGCAGCCATCTCTGCCTGGGCGCGCTCCAGTCCCTCGCGGTAACCTGCCTGGCGCAAGGCTTCCATATCGTCCGCGGCTTTCAGGCGCATCCTGCCGGCTTCCTCCTCCGCCTGGCGAATCAACTCCTGCGCCTGAACGTGGGCATTCTCCAACGCGGTGGGGCGCAGTTTGCCCGCTCCGCCGACATGCCGGAAACACGCCTGACCGGTTTCATCAACAAACGGCGGGGTGTATTCCAGGTCAACTGCCGTCCAGGCGCACAGCCCTTCGGTTTTATCCGCCGGCAGCAAGCCAGAGCGCCGTTCCGCCGCAGCCCCGCCAACCGGATTGTTGAGTCGGAACAGGTTGATGATCTCCGCGCTTTGCTCCTGGATGTCCACCTCCACCGGCGAGTCGAGATCCAGCGGCGCCCAGGCATCCCAGCTCCCGGCAGGAGTGTCCTTCAACAGATTAGAGGATGACTTCATTTTCACCACCGCCGCCGCCAATCACAATGTCACCGGCTTCTTCCAGCGCCCGCACCGCATCGACAATCTTGCGCTGCGCGGTATAGACGTTCTTTGCCAGCTGGGGACCCAGAATTTCAATTTCCTCTTTGAGGTTTTCACGCGCCCGTTCGGACAGGTTGTTGAAGATTTTGTCCTTTAATTTTTCGGGGGCTGCCTTAAGCGCCAGCGCCAGTTCCGACTTACTGATGTCGCGCAGCACGCGCTGGATGGCACGCTCGTCCAGTTTGATCAGGTCATCGAAGGTGAACATATTGGCGCGGATTTCTTCCACCAGCTTGGGATTGCTGGCATCCAGCGCTTCGAGGATGGTTTTTTGCACCCCGCGGTCGACCATGTTGAGCATTTTGACCAGGAAGGACACCCCGCCGGTGGCGCGGAAATCGGCTTCGCTGATTACGCTGGAAAGCTTGTTTTTCAGGTTGCGCTCGACAACCTGCACCACCTGAGGCGAAACCCGGTCCATCACCGCCAGCCGCAGGGTCACTTCGATCTGCAATTCCTTGGGCAGACTGGTGAGGATATCCGCCGCCACTTTGGCTTCCAGGTACGAAAGCACCAGCGCGATGGTTTGCGGCATTTCCTCCTGCAGTAGTGTCGCCACTTCTTCCGGGTTGGCGTTGCGCAGCATTTCAAAGGAGGACAGTTGCTGGTGCACCGAAATACGTTCGAGAATTTCCGCCCCACGGCGCGGACCCACTGCGCGCGCCAGCAATTGGCGGCTATACTCAATCCCGCCGCCACGCAGGGCTGAATCGGCGGTGCTGAAATCAAGCGCCTCTTGCAGGGCAACGCTGCGCACATCCGGCGGGATGGGACCGGTCTTGCCCAGCACCAACAGCACCCGTTCGATCTCGCCTTCGGTCAGGTATTGCAATACCTTGGAGGAGGTATCCACTCCCAGCGTCAACAGCAGTGCCGAGGCTTTGTCAATTCCGGTAGCAGCAGCAAATGCAATATCAGCCATGGCTCTTGTTATCCTCGGTCAGCCAAAGTTGAATGATTTCCGCAACCGTCGCCGGGTTTTCTTCCGCCAGCCGGCTGACAACTTTAGCGCGCTGATCATCCTCGGCGCTGTGCGCGGGGGTGAAGCGCGAGGTCAATTCCACCATCACGTCCTCGGTGCGCTGGTTGAGCGCCGTGCGCTGCGGATTGGCGGCGGACAAACCACCCGCGGCTGCCTGCGGGGCAGGGAACTGACCGCCCAGCGGGTTACTGTGCGCTTGCAGCGCCAGGTCGCCGGCGGACATCATCACCGGCTTCCACGCCTGCGCCGAAGCCGCCCGCAGCGCGCGGATCTGGCGCGAGAAGAAGATCATCAGCGCCACCAGCAGGATCACCGCCGCGGCAGCCATGCCAATTTGGGTGTATAAATTGGTTTGCTCGCTCTTGGCAATGTCCGCGGCTTGCTGCTCGAAGTACGAGCGGTCGAACGCCATCGACTCGACCACCACCTGGTCACCGCGGCTTTCATCGATGCCGGCGGCGGCAGCCACCGCCGTGCGGATGGTATTCAGCTCGTTGGGCTGTAAACCATCTACCATCACCGATACGCTGATGCGCGTAATCTGCCCGGGTGACTGGATTTCGCGTTCCTCAACCTGGCTGATCTCGTAGTTGTAGGTTTCCTCGGTGCGCGAATAAACCGTGGCGCCCTCTTCCGCGCCGACGGTCGGCAGCGGGTTGGGAAGGTTGGAATCGGCGCCGGGCACGCCGCCATCCACTGCGCCATTGGTGGTGTAGTTTTCAACCACCTTTTGCGAGCTGCGCACGATCGGCGTGGGCTGCTGTTCCATCGTGCTGGAAACGATTTCGCGCTGCGTCCAATCCATTGTCACCGCCGCCTGAACCACCGAACGGTTGGGACCCAGAATGCGGTCCATCATCAGCTGCACCCGTTTGCGCACTTCCATCGCGGCTGCCAGCTCTGCCGCGCGCTGGCTGTCGGTCCGCGCGCTGAGCGAACCGGCTTCGTTGCCGCCGCCCGCCAGCATATTGCCGGCGCTGTCCACCACCACCACGTTTTCCGGCTGCAAGCCCTCGACGCTGCTGGCGACCAGGTGGGTGATCGCGCGCACCTGGGCGGCGTCCAACGCCTGCCCAAATTTCTCCGCAATCGTCACCGAGGCAGTGGTGGGGGATTGGTCGCTGGTCAGCAGGCTGCGCTCGGGGGTGACCACATGCACGCGCACGCCCTCGACGGCTTGCAGGTTGCCGATAGTGCGTTCCAGTTCGCCTTCCAGCGCGCGCTGGTAATTCACTTTTTGGGAAAATTCGGTCATCCCCAGCGTGTTACCGCTGAACAATTCGTAACCCACCGTGCTGCTCTTGGGCAGCCCTTCGCGCGCCATGCGCAGGCGGACGTCATAAACCTGGTCGGAAGGCACCAGGATGGTACCGCTGTCGCGCAGGCGATAGGGAATGCGGTTTTCGTCCAGTTTTTGCACCACCTGACCGGCGTCGGCTTCGCTCAATCCGCTGTACGCGACCGAGTAGGTCGGCGTGTTTGCCCAGGTGACCAACACCGGGGCAAGTACCAGCACCGCCAGCAGCAGGGCAATGATCACGATACGCTGAGACTGGCTTTGTTTTTTCCAATAACCGGCGAATTGACTTTGCAGCGGAATCATCATAATCGTTTCTCAGTCGGGGATTAAATTTGCATGCGCATCACCTCGCGATAGGCTTCGACCAGCCTGTCGCGAATTGCCAGCGCAACGCGGAAATTGACATCATTTTCTTCCAGTCCGATCATCACCTGGTGCAGGTCGACGTTTTCGCCCAGCGCCAGTTTTTGCACCAGTTGGTCGGATTGCAGCTGCGACTCGTTCAGCGAAGCCAGCATGTCCTCAAAGGACTGGCTAACCTGCTGCAAGCCGCCCGCCGCCGGTTTGGCGGCATTTTGCGGCTCGCTGGCGCGGTAGACCGATGAAATCGATACAGGGGGTATATTCATGTTTACCTGCCAATATCCAACGCGCGCAGCGCCATGCGTTTGGCGGCTTCGATCAAGGTCAGATTGGCTTCGTACGAACGGGTCGCCGAGAGCATGTTGGTCATTTCCACCACCGGGTTGACATTGGGGTAGGTGACGAACCCTTCGTCATCCGCGTCGGGGTGGGTTGGATCGTAGACTCGCGGTCCGGTTTCCTCATCGGTAAAAATCTGCGCCACCCGCACGCCGCCCTGCACCACCGCCGGTTCGCCGCGCCGTTCGGCAACGAAATCCGGCAAAAAGCCGCGCTTGCTTTCCGGCATGAAGACCACATCCTTGCGCTGGTACGCTCCACCTTGCGCGGTGCGGGTGGTTTGCGCGTTGGCGATGTTGTTGGCTATCGTATCCAGTCGAAGCCGTTGGGCTAACAAGCCCGATGCGCCGATGCGTAGAGACTCCCAGAAACTCATAGAACCACTCCTTGACTCCTGCCGGTAGGATAGCACAAGCGCGACCGGAATCCTGTAAAAGCGGTATGAAGGACAAATAAAAACGGCGTTAAAAACGTAAAATACACCGCCGGGTGGTGGTGTATTTCACAGTGGGAGAAACGATATGAAATTATTGGAGTGGCTTACCGTTTGTTTGATCGCACGGCAGCGAGTCAGGCTGCGTGCGTAATCGTCGATGAATAGGCTTGCGGGTTGACCTGCGGCTGCGCCGGGGGCGCAAAGCGTTTTTCGGTCATCTTCCAGGCGTCACGAAGTTCGGTCAGAATGCCGCGGGCGCTGTCGTAATCGCCTTTGCGCAGGCAATCCAGGCTCCACTGGTACAGGCGGAACAAGCCGACCGAAACTTCAGGATAATCGAAGTTGAGTGCATCGCGCAGCACGCTGATCGCCTTGGTGGCTTTCTCGAAGTCCTTGACCTCGCAGGATTGGATTGCCAGATCATAAGCCATGATCACCAGACGCAGTGGGCTGGCGCCCATCACGTCTTGCTGGCGGTATTCCTGGGTTCGATAAGCAGTCTGCAACATGATCTGGTCTCCTCGGTTGGTGGTCTTGCCGTTTTTGCTTGACTACCTTTATTTTCGACTGCTGCCGCGTGATCTTTAGCCCGGCGCGGTAAAAAAGGCGTAAAACTTCACGCCAGCAATTCAATCAAGTCGCCGGCTTTAAGATTGCTCAACTCGTCGGGCGGGATGGTGCGCAGCACCTGGCGTGAGGCGCGGTCCATGACATAGACGGTCACTTCGCGGGTATCCCGGTCAACGTTGAAACGCAGCACCACATCGGCATTGCGCGGCTGGATCGCCGGCGCGCCCGGAACAGACTCGCCGGAACCTTGTTCGTGTGGGCGTACTGCCACCAGGCTTTCGCTGTAATAGGCTGCCGCCTGCCGAACCGCGGGGGTGGGTTCGGCGGCTGGCTTGGAAACAGGAGCAACACTCATTTCCTTCATTTCGCCACCTCATTTGCATCCGTGCACCATTGCGAAAAAAAATTACACTTCCTTGCGCCGCCGCGGCTCAACCGTTGCGGAAATACGAACCATAGATCGTGCTCATTTGCTGCT
>JBBIQB010000001.1:0-63721 GCA_037442545.1 Bellilinea sp. | reverse complement strand
GGCTGGGGCGCGTTCTTGATGAAATTGTCCAGCCAGGCGCATGTTTCCAGGAAGAAGGTGCAGAATATGGTCGAAACCAGCAATTGCCCCGCAGGCTTGCGGGGTTGCCTCGCAGGAGCGCCGAATTTGGGCAGTTTCCAGCCGCGCAAAACCGCCAGCACGAACAGCGGGTATGGCAGCAGCACGGGCGAATTGATGCCCGCCAGCAGCCCGATAACCCCGCTGGCGGCAAAGAGAATTTTACGGTTTCGCGTCATCCGGTCATCCTCTCGAAATATCCCTTGGTTGCATGCCACCCGATTCGCCCACGCCGTTCAGTCTTTATCCAGCGACAGGGATTCAAAATCAAAGCAGGCATAGCTCGTGTAAATCTCTTCCCGCGCCACTTCGCGTACATCGCCCTCCCGCGTGACGAGAACGTCAACCGCATAGAAGGGGTGCGTATCACACCCCATCCGGTGCGACCAATCAAACAAGCGCACAAGGTAGCCGTTGGGGGTCTCTTCGGCGTGAGTTTCCTCAATTTCGTCCACCCGGTATTCCACATTGGCGTCGGGATCGATGTCGAAGCGTGCCTCGAGCGAGGTCATTGCCATGGCGTAACTCAAGGCTTCGTCCGTGGATTCCACCGGGGCAAACAGAGATTTGAATTCGGATTGTTTGATGATCAGCCGGTACATCCCGTCCTGGATAACGGCATAACTTCGATATCCGGGATCGAGACCGGGTGGTTGTTTGAAATAATCCCGACTGGGAGGCTCGCCGTTGGCATGAATACATTCCATCACGGCAACCGGCGGCTGGAGTCCACCCAGGTAGAAGCCCGGTGTTTGAATCGCATCACAGCCGAGCGCAGCCAGTTGCGGGCAGGATTCCTGCAAGGGCGGCAGGCAACCTGTTTCGCGCAGCCGCTGGGCATTGATGCTCCAGTCCAGGGGCGGATGCTCGATGACGGTGATGGAATGCGCACACCCGGTTAGGATCACGATTGAAAGGACAAATCCGAGAAAACGAAACCTGCGCAAATGGCGACCTTTGGGAAATGCCGGGCAACCCCTGCCCAACCGGTTGGATTCACCGCCGGGCGAAGCAGCATCCCTTGTGTTATTATGACATAAAGAGGGGTGTTTTGCGCAATGATTATGACGAAGCCCGCTCTGCTGCGGGGAAAGTTGGCGATTAACCGTTGGAGCCAGCGCATCAGTTCGGCGGGCTGGCTCCAACAGCCAGGTAAAACCTGTCGAAGGGCACGAATGGGGTGTAAACCGCCTCACCGCCAGAAAAATCGATCCGATTACCCGGGCGAGTGCGATTCTTGCCGGTTATTCGTTATAATCAGGGATGTTAATGTACCGGAGAACAACCCTGATGCCTACCAAAACCCTGACCGTTTTTGTGCTCACCCTAATCTTGTCCGCCCTGCTGATAGCCTGCAGCGGTGGTCCGCTCGCCCCCACCACCATGCCCTCCCCTGTGCCAACGCTGACCAGCCCACCGCCGACCGAGACGCCCATCCCGCCGCGCGAACTGAACATCTGCCTGGGGCAGGAACCGCTTTCGCTCTACCTGTACGCGGGGGGCGGCTCGCGCGCCATGTGGAACGTGCTGGAAGCCATTTATGACGGACCGGTGGACTACCGCGCCTACCAGCCGCAGCCGGTCATCCTCGACGGACTGCCCAGCCTGGAAAACGGCGGCGCGCAGATCGAGTCGCTGCCGGTCGAACGCGGCGCAGACGTGCTCGACGCGCGCGGCAACCCGGCCGTGCTCGACACCGGCGTGAGCGTGCTGCCCGCCGGCTGCCGCGCCGCGGATTGCGCCGTGCGCTGGGACGGTGTCTCGCCGCTCAACATGGAACGCCTGACGCTCACCTTCCGCCTGCTGCCCGGTTTGCGCTGGCAGGACGGCACCGCGCTGACCGCCGCCGATTCGGTCTATGCCTTCCGCCTGGCTGCCGACCCGCAAACGCCCGCCGCCCGCCGCCTGGTCGAACGCACGCTCGACTACCGCGCGCTGGACG
This sequence comes from Bellilinea sp., assembly GCA_037442545.1. Taxonomy (GTDB): domain Bacteria; phylum Chloroflexota; class Anaerolineae; order Anaerolineales; family Anaerolineaceae; genus Bellilinea. Next base: position 61,701 of record JBBIQB010000001.1, on the reverse strand, counting down.
AGACCAGCGTGCAATGGCAGGGGCTGCCCGGCTACCTGCCGGACGACCACGCCGCCCTGTTCTGGCTGCCACTGCCCGAACACGCCTGGGGGCAGTATTCGGCTGCCGAACTGCTCGAAAACGAGCAGGTCAACCGCCGCCCGCTGGGCTGGGGTGCCTACCAGATCGAATCCTGGACACCCGGCGAGAGCATCCGCCTGGTGCGCAACCCCAACTACTTTCGCGCCGGCGAGGGCTTGCCGCGCTTCGACGTGCTTACCTTCCGCTTCTACGGCGAGCCGGCCGACAATAACATTGCCGCGCTAGCCAACGGCGCGTGCGATTTCATCGACAATACCGTCGATTGGGAAGGTCAGTTGATTGTGCTGACCGAGCTGCAGGACAAAGGTGCCGCGCGCATCCACTCGGCTCCCAGCGCGGTGTGGGAACAGCTGGCTTTTGGCATCCGCCCGGCTGCCTACGACGGCGGCTACACCCCGTGGGGCGGCTACCGCCAGGACATTCTAGGTGATGCGCGCACCCGCCGTGCCCTGGCGGCTTGCATCGACCGCGCCGCGCTGGTCGAGCGGCTGTTGTACGGGCGCTCGGCAGTACCGCTGGGGTTCTTCCCGCCGGCGCACCCGCTGCACGCCGCCGACCTGCCCGCCCTGCCGTTCGATCCGCAGCAGGGCAGGCGTTTGCTGGACGAGGCTGGCTGGCGCGACCTGGACGGCGACCCAGCCACGCCGCGCCTGTCCAGCGGGGTTGCCAACGTGCTGGACGGCACGCCGCTCGCCCTGGACTACCACACTACCCCCGACCGCCTGCGCCAGATGACCGCCGAGCGAATCGTCGAAGACCTGGCGGGCTGCGGCGTGCAGGTTAACCTGCGCCTGGTGGAGGCGGGCGAGTTATTCGCTCCGGGCGCGCAGGGCGCGCTGTTCGGGCGCAACTTCGACCTGGCACAGTTCGCCTGGCAGTCCGGGCGCGGCACGCCGTGCTTCCTGTTCAGCGGCGATCAGATCCCGCGCGCGGGCAACAGCTGGCTGGGGGTCAACGTCAGCGGTTGGAGCGACCCGGTCTACGATGCATTGTGCGCGGCAGCCCAGCGGACGGCGCCTTTCGAGGGGGATGCCTATTGGCAGGCGCAGCGCGCTGTGCAGCAGGCGTTTATCGAGAACCTGCCCGCGCTGCCGCTGTACTTCCGCGTTGACCTGACCGTTTCGCGCCCCGACCTGTGCCAGTACGAACTGGACAGCGGCGCGCGCAGCCCGCTGTGGTCGCTGGAAGGCTGGGACGCCGGCGAAGGCTGCCGGTAAGCCGCTGCGCAGCCACCCGGCTTGCGCTCCCTCAACCCGTCGAAGGCTGTCAACGGGCTTCGACGGGTTCAGCCGGCGGCGCGCTTCAGGTTGCCAGCGCTTCGACCTTTGATTCCAACTGGCGCACCCGCCCAAGCAGCGAACGCTGCGCGGCGGTCAGCCGCCCGGCGGTGAACAGCAGCGCGGCGATGGCGCTCATCAGCACAAACAGCACAATCCCCAGGTTGATCAGCGCCGATTGCAGCGGGCGCAGCACCAGGCCGGCAATCTCCCCCAGCCCCATCATCTGGAAAAAGATCTGGTTGGCAGGCAGCGCATTGGACGCGTTGATCAAACCCACCAGCAGCACAACGCCCAGGGCAAGCGCCAGCCCGGAGAACGCATACAAGACAACACTGACCCAATGAGTGCGCACAGATGGAGCGGACATCGCAAAACCTCCTGGCCAGGGTGAATGCACCGTCCCGCGGGCGGTGATCCGGACTGAAGTCTACCACAACCGGGCGGACTGCGCCCATCTTTCGATTGACAAACCCGTCGAGTACATCTATACTCTATTTAGATGTTTTTTGGATGTTTATTGCAATCTATTTGGAGTATAACATGCAAATTCTGCTCTCCCTGCCCTCCATACATTTGCCGCTGCGCTGCTCGCGGCGCATCCACCGCCCGGCGCTGATCCACCCGGCGCACGCTTACTACGTTTCAGCCGCGCTGCGCCGCCGGGTGCAGCACGCGCGCCCCCAAACCCTGCCGCCAGCCTTCGACGAAACCGAAACACCCCAGGCTGACCTGAACGCCGGCAAATCCCGTCTGCCGCGCATCTGACCCTTCCATGCCGGAACCCGAAAAGGTCACCATCAACCTGAGCGTGGTGGATCTCGGGCAGATCGATATGCTGGTGGAGGAAGGCTACTATTCCAGCCGCACCGATTTTCTGCGCACCGCCGCCCGCGCTCAGCTCGAGCGGCAGGGGGATTCGCTGCGCGAGATGATCAAACGGCGCGGGTTGACCCTGGGCGCGCTGCAATTGAGCCGCGCCGAACTGGAAGAACGCCGCCGCAACGGCGAGACGCTCGATCTGCGCGTGATTGGCATGGTGGCCATCGACGCCGACGTGCCGCCCGAACTGGCGGCAGCGGTGATCCGCTCGCTGCACATATTTGGGGTGGTGCGCGCCAGCCGCGCTGTGCGCGCCGCCCTGGGGATCAAGGAACGCCGCAGCAGCGGCGAATAAGGCTTATTTTTTACCGGCTGTGGCAATCCGCAGCAGCGCCTCGGCAAACCGGTTGATCTCGCGGACGGTATTGTAGTGCACCGCTCCCACCCGCACCATGCCGCCGCTGTCTTCCAGCCCCAGCCGCTGGGTGACCGACAGGGCATAATAATTGCCGTCCCACACGTACATGTCCTCGCGCGCCAGCCGTTCAGCCACTTCGCGCGGGTGAATGCCGTCCAGGCGGAACGAAAAGGTCGGCACGCGGTCTTTGATGCGGCGCGGATCGCTGATGCCGTACAGAGTCAGTCCGGGCACGGTTTTAAGCACGTCCAGCAGCGTCCGGCTGATAATGTATTCGTAGGCGCGGATGGTGACCATTGCCTGCTTCAGGCGCAGCCGCCGCCCGTGGTAATGGCTGCCAAGTTCTTTGGTGAATTCACTGCCGAAGGTTTCCCCCAGCCATTCCAGGTATTCCAGCGCGCCCAGCACGCCGGCAATGCCCTCGTGGTTCTGCGTGCCGGTTTCGAACTTGCCGGGCGGATGCTTGGGCGCTGGGCGTACCTTGTAGGCAAACAGGCTTTCCAGCAGATCGTAGCGCCCGTAGAGAATGCCGGCGTGCGGACCAAAAAATTTATACGCCGAGGTGACCAAAAAATCGCAGCCCAGCGCCTGCACGTCGATCGGGGCATGAGCAGCGTATTGCACTGCGTCCACGTACACCAGCGCGCCGGCGGCGTGCGCCATCGGAATAATCGTTTCCAGCGGGTTGATCGTGCCCAGCGCGTTGGAGGCGTAGCCCAGCGCCAGCAGGCGCGGTTTTTCGTCCAGCGCGCGCTGCAGGTCCTCCAAATCGAGCGTGCCGTCCTCGGGGTGAAAATCCACCCAGCGCACGCGCACGCCGCGCTCTTCGGCTGCCAGCACCCAGGGGGTGACGTTGGCGTCGTGATCCAGCCGGGTGACCACGATAACATCGCCCGGGTTCCAGGTGCGAGCGATCGAGCGGCTGAAGTGCAGGGTGAGGGTGGTCATGTTGTTGCCGAAGACGATCTCTTCCGGGCGGGCAGCGTTGTAAAAGTCGCCCATAGCGGCATGGGCGGCGTCCAGCACAGCGTCGGACTGCTGGCTGGTGCGGAACGCGCCGCCGTGGTTGGCGTTAGAGCCGGTCAGGTACTGCTGGATGCGGTCGAGCGAAGAAAGGGCGATCTGCGTGCCGCCGGGGCTGTCCAGGAAGACCACGCCGGATTGCAGGGTGGGGAAGCGGTTGCGGATGATGGCGGTTTCGAGGGTCATGGTTTGCTGCTTCGTCACATGATTTCAATTGATTATACGTCCTTTTTGGGCGGGCGGGGCGTGCGGATGTCTTTGCGAATCCCCGAAGGGTGTACCCTTCCCCCGCCGCTGGCTTCGACAGGCTCAGCCAGCGCGCGGGTGTGCCCTGAGCCTGTCGAAGGGTATGCGAAGCCGGCCGGATTCAGGATGACGTGATCCCTGCGCGCACGGCGTTGCAGCGCTCGCAGTGCGCGTCGCTGCACAGCAGCGCCAGCGCGTCCTCCTGAATCCACCCGCTCAGCAGGCTGATCATCTCCGCCAGCGGCAGCGCGCGCACCCGCGCCCCGCCGATGGTCGTCTCGCGGGTGAAGGGGGCAAGCAGCGGGGCGGCTTGCTCGAAGCCGAGCGAACAGCCGGGAAAGCCGGGACATTCGGCCACGCCGCCGGGGGTCAGCGCCCAGCGGACGAACTGCCGCCGCCCGGCTATTTTTTCGGCGTAATGGATGGCAGTGTTGACACTGTGATCGACGCCCAGCAGCAGCACCCAGCCGCCCTCAGCTTGTAGCGCGCCCAGCGGCGCCAGCGGGTCTGCCAGGCTTTGGGCTTGCAGCGCGGAATCGACCCCCACGCCGGCAAACGACAGGATCGGGTGGCTGGAGCGGCGCGCCTGCGGGTGGCAGCGCAGCCGTTCGGGCAGTACGCCCATCAACGGGTCGGCGGGCAGGTCGGGGGTGAAAAAGACCGCCATGGCGTTCAGGTCTTTGCCGCTGCCGTAGGTCATACCATTGTGCGCGGGTCCCTCTTCGGGGATCAGCATGGTTTGGTAGGTGTGGGTGGGCGCCATCAGGCGCGGAAAAACTGCCAGCAGCGCGCCGAGCAGTGCATCCGCGCCGCCGCGCACCTCGCCGAACGCCTTGAGCGAAGCGTGGCAAATGACCGGCTTACCGGGCTCGACGCCCAGCCGCTGCAATTCCTGAAGCAATTCTCGAAAGGTCACGAACATGGCTGCCTCCCCCGCACAAAAAGGATGGGCGGCGCGCAGTGATCAGCGGCGGTCAAGTTGGGCGAGGATTTGCTCCAACGCCGCCGGGCTGCCGCCGGGCGCGGCGGTGCGCAACAGCGCACAGAGGATATTATACGTCAAGAGTTCGCCTGCCATGCCGTTCACCAGCCCGGCGATTCCCGCCCGGGCAACCGCCAGCGGCAGCGAAGCGGAGGGCGCATCCTCCGGCAGGGCGAAGAAGAGCGCGCCGCCGCCGTTGGCGCGCATCACCGCCGCGGCAGCCTGGCTGAGCAGGAACGGCGCGCTCAGGTTGAGTTCCAGCGCGCGCTGCCAGTCCCATTCGTCCAGCAGCAGCAGGGAAGCCGGCGGGGCTGCCCCCAGGCAGTACACCAGCCCGTCCAGGCGGTCAAAATCCGCCAGCACGTCGTCTATCAGCGCCCGCGCCGCCAACCCCTTGCCGGGGTCGCCGACGTAGGTGCGGCAGACGCCGCCCGCGGCTTGCACCTCGCCGTGCAGCGGCTCCAGGTGCAGCGGCTGCAGATCGTGCGCCGCCACAGCCCAGCCCGCCCGCGCCAGTCCGAGCGCCAGGTCGCGCCCGGGCGCCCGCCCGGCGCCGCACACCAGCACAACCCCGCAAGTCTGCGGGGCAACCCCGCAAGTCTGCGGGGCAACCCCGCAAGTCTGCGGTGACTCGCTACCAGCCAGCGGGCTTTGCGGCGCACTGGGCGGACGGCTCACGGCGCGCCTCCGCCCGCGCCGGCTGCCGGTGCGCACAGCGGCGGCATGGGCGGATTGTCGTTGGCGTTCAGGCTCAGGTTGAAGTACGGCGAAGGATCCAGCGTGTTGGCGATGTCCGTCTCGTTTAAAAAGCGTCCCTGCCCGTCGTCCTTGACGATGGACAAATGCAGGTGCACGCCCACCGGCGCGCCGGGCGTGCCGGAATAATTGCCCTGGTAGCCGAGCAGCGTCCCGGCGGGGACGAATACCTCGCTGCTGCCGGGCGGAAAGGCAGCGGCAATCAGCGAATTGCCCTGCTCGTCCGCCAGGTGGGTGTAATAGGTCCAGATCTGCCGTCCGGGTTGCAGCGGGTCGTCGGGGATGCGCACAATCAGCGAGGATTTCCAATCCGCCAGGCGGGTCAGGTAGCCGTCGTAGGCGGCAAAGACCGGCGTTTGCCCGCTGGTCGTCCCGGCGAAGATGTCCAGCCCGGTGTGGCGGTGACCCGGGCGGAAGGAATCATCCCACAGAAAGCCAATGTACCCGCTGGTGGGTAAGGCAAACGGTGCGCCCGGACAGCGGGTATTGGCGCTGACCGCCCAAGCGGCATAAGTTTGCGGGTTGCGCAGGAACTGCACCACGCGGGTGGTACGGCTGGCGGTGCGGTGCGGGTGGACGAAATAAAAATAGCCGCCCACCAGCCCGGCGACGATCATCCCGCCCAGCACAACGGCGAGGAATTTCTTCACCCCGCCTGAACCTGGCGGGGTTGTCCCGCATCGACCAGGGTCCTGTCCAGGTGATCTGCACCGGCAGAATTTCACCGCGCAGGTCGCGCTGGCTCTCAACGAAGACCAGTTTGTTGGTCGGGGTGCGTCCTTTCCAGCGCCCGCGCACCTTTTCCTCGAACAACACCTCCACCGTGCGCTCCAGCCAGGCGGCGTGGATACCGGCGGCAATCTGCTGCTGCAGTTCCTCCAGCAGGCGGAAGCGGCGCCATTTTTCCTCGTCCGGCACGTCGTCTGCCATGCGCCGGGCGGAGACGGTGCCGGCGCGCGGCGAATAGCGTGCCAGGTGGGCAACGTCCAGTTTCAACTCCGCCAGCAGGTCGTAGGTGTGCTGGAACTGCGCCTCGCTCTCGCCGGGGAAGCCGACGATTACATCGGTGGCGATCGACACACCGGGAATGCGCGCGCGGATTTTTTCGACCAGCGTGCGGTATTGGTCGGCGGTGTAGCCGCGGCGCATGTTTTCCAGCACGGCGTCATCGCCGGCTTGCACCGGCACTTCGATGTGCGGCATCACCTTGGGCAGTTCCGCCACCGCGTCGAGCAGGTCGTCGGTCATCCAATTGGGATGCGAGGTGAGGAAGCGGATGCGCTCCAGCCCGTGAATGGCGTGCAGGCGGCGCAGCAAGCCGCTTAACGTGGGGTAGGCGGGCTCGTCCTTGCCGTAGCGGTCAACAATCTGCCCTAGCAGGGTGATCTCGCGCACGCCCTGGCTGACCAGCGCGCGCGCCTCGGCAAGGAGATCCTCCGGCGGGCGGCTTTTTTCCACCCCGCGCCGGTAGGGGATGATGCAGAAGGTGCAGGCGTGCGAGCAGCCGTACACCACCGGGATAAAGGCGGAGACCAGGCTGCCGCGCTCGGCGGCGGGCAGGGTCAGGTCTTCGTCCTGTAGGGCAAAGCGCAGCGCGGTCTCGGTTTGCTGCTGGTCGCGCCCGTCGCGTTGCAGCAGGTACTCGACCAGCGGGCGCGGGTCGGAGGGCGGGGAGAAGACGTCCACGTAGGGGAAGCGCCCGCTCACCTGCGGGTTGCCCTTGACGCCGACCAGGCAGCCCATCAGGTTGATGACCAGGTCGGGGCGTTGTTTTTTGATCGGGCGCAGTGAACTCAGCCGCCCGTAGGCTTTGTCCTCGGCGGACTGGCGCACGACACAGGTGTTGAGCACGATCACGTCGGCTTCTTCGGCGCGCGGCGCGCTGTGGTAGCCGAGGTGTTCCAGCGCCGAAGCCACCCGCTGCGAGTCGGCGACGTTCATCTGACAGCCTTCGGTCCAGATGTAATATTTCATGCGCCGAATTATATCAAGGTTTTTGGACGTAAATAAGCCTGATTTAGTCTAAATTTAGCCCATCGAAGGGTGTACCCCGTGCTTCGGCAAGGCTCACCAACCGCCTGTCGAAGGGTGTCCTACTTTTCAAAATTACAAACTCGCTTTGCTTGACACCCCCATGACCCTATGCTAAAGTAATATCAGGTCTGCCAGACCCGCATTGGTGCGGGCAAAATTTGTCCCCCCAGGAGTTCCGTCTTGACAAAAACACGCACCCAATTGATGGTTGAACGCTTGCGCGAATTGCAGGCATCCTCTCCGGATATTGAAGCCTCGGCGGTGGTCAGCATCGACGGTTTGACGATTGCCTCGGCGCTCCCGCAGGGCGTGGAAGAAGACCGCGTTTCGGCAATGTCGGCGGCAATGCTGGCGCTGGGCGAACGCATCGCCGGTGAACTGGGCAGAGGGGAAATCCAACAGGTTTACATCCGCGGCGAAAAAGGCTATGTGGTGTTAATGTCGGTTGGCGAGGAAGCCGTGCTGACCACCCTGGCGCGCGAACAGGCGAAACTGGGCTTGATTTTACTGGACATGCGCCGTGCCGCGGAAGACCTTTCCCGGTTGATCTAAAGGCGCGGACAAACCATGGAACCGATCCCTAAAAGCGGCTTTTATTATCCCAACAAAATAGCCCGGCTTGCCATTCTTGCCTACGAAGAGGTGATGGGCAAAAATGGTCTCAACGCCATCCTCAACCTGGCTGGGCTGCCCCACCTGATCAACAATTACCCACCCGACAACCTGGAGCGCCAGTTCGATTTCGCCGATTTTTCCGCTATTCAGGGCGCGCTGGAAGAAATGTACGGTCCGCGCGGCGGACGCGGCTTGGCGCTGCGCGCCGGAAGGGCAACCTTTGACGCCGGACTGCGCAACTTTGGCGCCCTGGCAGGGGTGGGCGACCTGGCGTTCAAGGTGCTGCCGCTGCAAGCCAAACTGCGCATCGGCTTGCCTGCCATGGCGCGCATCTTCACCCAGACCAGCGACCAACACTCGACGGTCGAGGAAAAAGACGATCACTTTTTGTATCTCATCCACCGCTGTCCGGTTTGCTGGGGGCGTCGCACCGACAAACCGGCTTGTTTCATCGCCACCGGCCTGCTTCACGAGGGGCTGAAGTGGGTCTCTGGCGGGCATGAATTCCGCGTCAATCAGGTCACCGCCCATTCGGTTGGCGACCCGACCTGCGACTTCGTGATTCTCAAAGAACCTGTTAACTGACATTGGACGTAAATCCCCCGTGGAAGATGAAAAGGCAACCCTGCTGATTGTCGAAGACGACCTGGATGTAGCCGAAATGCTCAATGCCTACTTCCAGGTGCAGGGGTATGAAGTCCATGCGGTCAACTGGGGCGAGGACGGCGTGCGCGCCGCGCTCGCCACCCTGCCCGATCTGATCATCCTGGATATCCGCCTGCCGGACATCGACGGTTTCGAGGTCGCCCGCCAGTTGCGCCAGCACCGCAAGACCAAGGACATCCCGATTCTGTTCCTGACCGAACGCCGCGAGCGCAGCGACCGCCTGCGCGGGCTGCAACTGAGCGCCGAGGATTACATTACCAAGCCGTTCGATATCCAGGAATTGCGCCTGCGCGTGCGCAACACGCTGCGCCGCGCTCGCCAGGGTTCGCTGACTAACCCGGTCACTGGTTTGCCGGAGGGCGGACTGGTGGACGAGCAGCTGCAAGCCTGGCTGAACGACAGCACCGCCGCCCTGTTCACCGTTTCGCTGCGCAACCTGGATCACTTTCGCGAGGTGTACGGTTTCGTCGCCTCGGACGATCTGCTGCGCGCGGTTGGGCTGATGCTGCACGACCTGCTGGGCGAGATGAGTCCGGCCGGGTTCTTTTTGGGTCACCTGACCCAGACCAATTTCGTGGCGATCGCCCGCCTGGAAAGCCGCGCGGTCTTCAGCGAGCGGGCAAAGAAGCGCCTGGAACAGTCCTTCGACTATTTTTACCGCGACCAGGACCGTTCACGGGGCGTGTTTCGCGAACAGGGCTTGACTATTGCGGTGCAGGAGCTGCAGCCCGCGCCGGGAAAAGCGCTGCGTGACCTGGAACAAGTGCGTTCCTGCCTGCAAGAAATGGTTCAAGGCGCAACCTGATGAAAATCATTGCCGTTATTCCCACATATAATGAAGCCGAAAATCTCCCCCGCCTGAGTGAAACCCTGCTCTCGCTGCCCCTGCCGGACCTGTCGCTGCTGATTGTGGACGACAACAGCCCGGACGGCAGCGGGCAGATCGCCGAGGAACTGGCGGCGGCTTCCAACGGCCGCCTGTTTGTGATGCACCGCTCGGGCAAACTGGGGCTGGGCAGCGCCTACATTCAGGGTTTCGAGCGCGCGCTCAACCTGGGCGCCGAGGCGGTCTGCCAGATGGATGCAGATTTTTCCCACCCGCCGGAGAAGATGGTCGAGCTGGCTGCCGCGCTCAAACAGTGCGACGTTGCCCTTGGTTCGCGCTACGTTCCGGGCGGCAGCCTGGACGAGCGCTGGCCCTTCTGGCGCAAGGGGTTGTCGTCCTTCGGCAACCTGTACGCGCGCACCATCCTGGGTATCCCGGTCAAGGACGTGACCGGCGGGTTCCGCCTGTGGCGGCGCGAGACGCTCAAACGCATGCCGCTCGAACGGGTGCGCTCCAACGGGTACGTCTTCCAGGTGGAGATGATTTACCTGGCGCACCTGCTCGGTTTCCGCTCGCGCGAAATCCCAATTCACTTCGCCGACCGGCGCTGGGGGCAGTCGAAGATGTCGCTGCGCATTCAGGTCGAAGCCGCCTACCGCACCTGGCTGCTGTTGTGGTTGTACCGCGACCTGCGCCAGAAGCGGTCGATCGCTCAGTAAACCGCGCTGGCTGCCGGGTAAGCGAGCCGCCTCCCGCGCGGGCATGGGGCGTACCCTGATCCTGTCCAAGGGTACGCTCTTTTCCGCGCGTGCGGTCTGCTCAATTCCCCTTGACAAACGTGTCCATTCGCTATACAATTATTCAATGATACAATTATACAATTGCCCTCCTCCAACCAGAGAACAGCGTGCCTGAACTCAGCCTGCGGATCGATTTTCGCTCCGAAGCGCCTATCACCACCCAAATCGTCGAGCAGATTCGCAACCGGGTGCTGGGCGGTGATCTCAAGCCGGGCGACCAGCTGCCCACCGTGCGCCAGCTCGCCACCGATCTGCGGGTCAACTTCAACACCGTGGCGCGCGCCTACCGCATCCTGGATAGCATGGGGCTGATCTCCACCCAGCAGGGACGCGGCACCTACATCTGGTCCGCCAGCGAAGCCGGCGAACGCCAGCGCCAGCGCCGCACCGCGCTGGAACAGATCACCCGCCACTACCTGCGCGATGCGCTGGCGCTCGGTTTTACCGCTGCCGACATCCACGCCCAGATCAGCGCGGCATTCCAGGAGATTGCCGCCGAGGAGAATTCGTGATGCTTTTTTACCGGCTGCCCGCTTCGTGCCGTCCAGCCGAAGCCGTGCGCATCCCGCCCCAAGAAACGGCATTATTGCAGAACAGGAGAAGATCACCATGATTAAAAAAGAAACCCCTCGTGAAAAATCCACCCGCCCGCGGGCAGAGCTTGATTTCCGCGTCAGCGGCATTGGCGCGGCGGTGGCGACCGTCTTTTTCCTGGCGGGCGTGCTTGGCGCCATCGCCCTCGACGGACAGGTCAGCGATCTTTGGGTGGGCGTGTTTTTCAGCGCCTTTGTGCTGCTGGGGGCAACCACGTTGTTCGCCATTCAGGTGGCGCGCCAGTGGGAAAAGGCGGTGGTGCTGCGCTTCGGAAAGTTCGCCGGGCTGCGCGGACCCGGGTTGTTCATCATCCTGCCGCTGATCGACCAGGTCACCACCTGGATCGACCACCGTGTGATCGTCACTCCCTTCGACGCTAAAAAGACGCTCACCCGCGATACCGTGCCGGTGGACGTGGACGCGGTGCTGTTCTGGATCGTGTGGGACGCTGAGAAAGCCGCGCTGGAGGTCGAGAACTACCAGACCGCCATCGCCTGGGCAGCCCAAACTGCCCTGCGCGAGGTGATCGGGCAGAAGCCGCTCTCCGACATCCTGGTCGGACGGGCAAAGATGGACGCCGAGTTGCAGCACATCATCGACGAGCGCACCACCCCGTGGGGCATTACCGTCCAATCGGTCGAGATCCGCGATATCGTCATCCCGCAGGGTTTGGAAGACGCGATGAGCCGCCAGGCGCAAGCCGAGCGCGAACGCCAGGCGCGGGTCATCCTGGGCGAATCGGAAATGCAGATTGCTGCCAGTTTTGCCCAAGCCTCGCAGGCGTACATCGACAACCCCACCGCGCTGCACCTGCGGGCGATGAACATGCTCTTCGAGGGCTTGAAGGAAAAAGGCGCGCTGGTGATCGTGCCCTCCAGCGCGGTGGACACGATGAACCTGGGCGGGCTGAGCGGCATGGTCAGCCTGGCGCAGCAAAACAAGGAGAAACAAGCATGAACCTGGACGAATTATCCCGCTATTTGCCTTTTATGATCCCGGTAATCTTGTTGCAGATCATCCTCATGCTGGTCGCGCTGATCGACCTTGCCCGCCGCGAGCAGACTCGTGGACCCAAGTGGGTCTGGCTGGTGGTAGTGTTGCTCTTCAATATTTTTGGACCGATCCTCTACCTGCTGTTTGGAAGGCGGGATGAATGAGCGCGATTGGCATCGAAAACCTGACCAAAACCTACGGTGCGGTGCGCGCGCTGGACGGTTTGAGCCTGCAAGTCGCCGAGGGCAGCGTGTTTGGCTTCCTCGGTGCCAACGGGGCGGGCAAGACCACCACCATCCGCATTCTGACCGGGCTGGCGCGCGCCAGCAGCGGTACCGCGCGGGTGGCGGGGGTAGAAATCGGGCATAACGGCGTGCTGGCGCGCAAGATCGGCTACCTGCCCGAAGAGCCGCCCTTCTATGCCTGGATGCGCGCGCAGGAATTTCTGGAATACACCGGTCAGCTGTTCGGGCTGGGCGCGGCTGCCCGCCGCCAGCGCGCGGAGGAGTTGCTGCGCCTGGTTGGGCTGTGGGAGGTGCGCCGGCGGGTGATTCGCGGCTTTTCGCGCGGTATGCGCCAGCGGCTGGGGATTGCCCAGTCACTGGTCAACCGCCCGCAAGTGCTGTTCCTCGACGAGCCAGCCTCGGCGCTGGATCCCGCCGGCCGGCGCGACGTGCTCGAGATGATTGCCGGGCTGCGCGGGCAGTGTACCGTGTTCATGTCCACCCACATCCTGGCGGATGTCGAGCGGGTGTGCGATACGGTTGGCATCATTCACAAGGGGCGCATGGCGCGCGTTGCCCGCCAGGAGCAGCTGCTGGACGCCTACACCGCGCCGGTCTTCCGGGTGGAAGTGACCGCCAATGGCGGCAGTGACCTGAGCGCCTGGGCGAAGCAGATCAGCGGCGAGGCATACGTCGAGCAGGTACGGGTGGAGGAAAACGCCGCGCGCATCCGCGTGCGCGATCTGGACGCCGCGCGCCGCCAGCTGCTGGAAGCTCTGGCGCGCAGCGGGCTGGCGGTTGAGCGCTTCGAGGTGGTCAAGCCCTCGCTGGAGGAAGTCTTTCTGGAACTGGTGAACGAGGAGATCGACCGATGAACCTGTTTTTCGCGGCGCTTTCCAAAGAATTGCGCGAGCAGTGGCGCACCTACCGTTTTTTGGTGGTACTGGTGGTCTTGACCCTGTTTGGGTTGACCTCACCGCTGCTGGCGTACTTTACTCCGCAGATTCTTACTGCCGTGCCCGGTGCAGAAGCCTTTGCCGGGTTAATTCCCCCGCCGGCGGTGGTCGACGCGGTCGCGCAGTACGTCAAAAATTTGAGCCAGTTTGCCGTCCTGTTTGCCATTCTGCTGCCGATGGGCGCCGTGGCGGGCGAAAAGGAGCGCGGCACGGCGGCACTGGTGCTGTCCAAGCCCTTGCCGCGGGCGACCTTTCTGTTGGCGAAGGCGGCTGCCTACCTGCTGCTCTTTGCTGCCGGTTTTTTGCTGGCGGGGCTGGCGGGCTATTACTACACCGGTCTGCTGTTTGAGTTTTTGCCGCTCGACCAGTGGCTGGTGATGAATGCGCTGCTGCTGTTGTACGTGATGGTGTATACGGCGCTGACGCTGCTGTTTAGCACGCTAACGCGCAGCCAGGCGCTGGCAGCCGGGTTGTCGTTTGCTGTGCTGCTCGCCCTGGGGGTGATCGGCATCAGCCCGGCGCTGGCGGTCTATCTGCCTGCCCAACTGGTCAACTGGAGCGGGCTGCTGTGGGTGGAGGCGGGCAAGACTTACTGGGGCGCAGTGGGGGTCAGCGCCGGGCTGATCGCGGCGGCGCTGCTGGCAGCCTGGCTGGCGTTCCGCCGCCAGGAGTTGTGATCTCAGACGGGTTTCACGTGAAACACAGGGCTGTCGTTGTTTCACGTGAAACCGCGTGGGTAAGTTCGCCCCGCCGCTGGCTGTATGAACAACCGCGCCGCTGCTATGGTATACTGCTGTTAATTCCGCTGCCCGCCAGTAGTTGCTCCTCTTAATAAATAGAAATAATGTTCTATTTACTCACCCTTTACGGAGTATCCCATGATCAGTGATGTCGATATCCTCATCCGTGCCCTCGTCGCCACCGCCCTCGGCGCGGTGATCGGCTTCGAGCGCGAGCGCCAGAACCAGCCCGCCGGCTGGCGCACCCACATCGTCCTGGTGGTCGGCGCTTCCCTGGCAATGTCGCTCTCGATCAACCTGGCAATGGAATTTCGCTTCCTGACCCCCAACGGCGATCCGGCGCGCCTGGCGGCGCAGGTCGTCTCCGGCATTGGCTTCCTTGGCGCGGGTGCCATCCTGCGCTACGGTGCCAACGTCAAGGGACTCACCACTGCCGCCTCGCTGTGGACGATGGCGGTGGTGGGACTGGTGGTCGGCGCGGGCTATTTCGTCCCGGCTGCTGCCGCCACCCTGCTGCTGCTGGTTGTGCTGGAACTGCTCGACCTGGCGGAGAAAAAGATGTTTGGTCCCGACCTGGCGGTGACGGTTGAACTACACCTGCGCGACCGCCCGGGCGTGCTCAAGGAACTCAACCAGGCGTGGAAAACCTACCACCTGAACGCCAAAATCATCTCCATCCGCAAGAATATCAAAGACCGGCACCTGGACGTTGAGGTGGCGTTCCGCAGCCGCAAAACCGACCTGTACGAACTGCTCTCGGAAGAGATGTCCGCCTTCGAGGGGCTGGAACGGTTCAAAATTTCCTGATCGTCAGCCTGCCCCGTCGTCCGGCTGCACAAACGCCAGCGCCACGCCCTTGTCGTCGCTCATCACAATTTGCAGGTGGTGGGCGGGGCGGTAATCCGCCACGCGGATCAGGCGCAGGCTGCCCGCCAGATCCGGGGCGATCTCCAAAAATTCGCTCAACCGGTCGGGGGTCTCATAGAAAAATTGGCGCTGGAAGGTGTTTCCGGGGTTGTCCAGGTAGACCGCCAGCGGGTAAATCCCCGATTCGATCAGGTCCTGGAAAAAGTGCGTCCCCAGCGACGGCTCCGGCGGCAGCCCATAGCCCTGCCCAGCCAGTTCCACCAGCGCGCGCGTGTGGTAGATGTCCCCATAGTCGATCGGCACGCCCAGGTCGGAATTGGAGCTGCCCCAGCGCCCCGGACCAACGCAAATAAAGCGCTCCTTTTCCAACGCGGCGTTCAGCCGCCCAATGGCGCGGGCAAGATCGGTGCGCAGGTTCATGCTCGCCAGGCGGAAGTACCCCTCGGCGGGGACGAAGACGACGTAATTGATTTGCTCGATGTTGCCTTCCGGGACGACGAAGCGCGTCTGGAAGACGATATCCTGCGGGTCGAGGTCGGTCGGCAGCGCCGCGGCGGCGGTCACTTGCAGCTGGCTTTGCGGGCGGCATTGCAGGATGGTGATGCACAGTTCCGGCTGCCCGTTCTTTTCCTCGACCGACAGGGTGAACTCCAAATCCACCGCCGCTTCATAGTTCTTCTCCAGGCAGCGCAGGATCTCGCGCATCCGTTCGGCGAAGGGTGTGCGCCGCAGCATATCCTCGAAGGTCAGCACCAGCGCGCGGGTGTCGTCGCCGAAGAAGCGCGTGCGCAGGGTGGTGAAGTAGCCGTCCTCCTCCACCTGCGCCAGGTAGCGCAGCGGCGGGTAGTTGGCGTTGAGCACCTCCGCCACCGGCAGGGTCTTGAAGGTGTTGTCCTCCAGGTCAATCATGTCCACGTACTGCTGCGAATAGCGCCGGATGGCTTTGGCTTCGGTGGAGGGGCGCAGCAGCGGGTGGCTGAGCGCGATCAGGCGCGGGAAGTCGTTGCCCACCCGGTCAACCGCGCGGGTGCCCAGCCCCCACACCAGGCGGACAAAGCCCTCCTCGCGGCGAATTTGCGGCGCCCAGCGGTACAGGTTGCGGCTGAAGGCAACCCCCGCACCGTGCGGCAGGTAGTAGCGCCCAAAGCGCTCGCCCTGCACCACCTGGATCAGCACCGCCATGCGTTCGTCGTAGTCCTGCAAGCCACGCGAGCGCCGGTAGAGCAGCGCATTGGGGTTGAGCGTGGAGGCGTACACCCGGGCAATGGCGCGGGTGAGCGCGCGCAGGTTCTCCGACGGGCTGCCCTGGTTGGGCAGGAAGATGCTTTCGTACTTGCCGGCGAAGGCGGTGCCGAAGTTGTCTTCCAGCAGGCTGGAGGAGCGCACGATCAGCGGCTGTTTACCCACCCCGCCCAGCAGGGCTTCCAGGCGCTGGGCGATGTCGGGGCGAAAATCGCCGTCCATGAAATCGCGCAGAATGTGGGGATAATCGGCGCGCATTTCACTTTCGTTCTTGTACTTTTGGTCGTTCCAGTGGAACAGGTTGTTGATCGACATGAACGAATAGAACACGTCCGCGCCGATGTAGAACGATTCGGGCGTGATCAGGCAGGTATCGGGGCTTAACTGTGCCGACTGGCGCAGAATGCGGTGCGCCAGCAACATGCCGGCGGCTTTACCGCCGATGCGCCCGGGACCGATCTTGTGGCGGCGGATTTGCTGCAAGTCGTCGATGGTGAACCAGCGCTTGGCGACGTTGATGTAGCGCAGCTGGTCACTGATCAGGCTGCGAATCAGCACCACTTTGGTTTCCTGCAGGCGGGCTTCGTAATTGGCGCGCTCGGCGGGTGGCAGGTGCTCGATGGTCATGGCTTGCTCGAAGACCAGGTCGAGCGGGGCGGTTTCGGGGTTGAGCGAGAGCATCAGCCCGACCATGTCGATGCCGCGTTCGCTGAGCACCTCGCTGATGGTCGTTTCCAGCAGTTCCAGCGTCAGGTGCTGGCTGAAGCGCAGATCGGTCAGGTGATCGCGGATGCGCGCCATGCGCGTTTCCCATACCTCGGCGGGTTCCTCGCCGACCGGGTTGCGCAGCCCTTCGCGTTCCTGGGAGAGGATGGCCAGCCGGCGTACCTCGTTTTCGAAATCTGCCGGGGGGATAATACCGCGCGTGAACAGTTCGCGGCGCATTTGCTGGCGGATGCGCCCGCACAGGATGGGGTACTGCGCCAGCGCCAGCTGGACGTTTATCAACCGGTCGGTGTGGGTGGGGGTAAATGCCATGCCGCGCCTCGTAATGTCCATTGTATCACGGCGGATCGCGTCTCCCGCTGCGGGCTTCGATAAGTTCAGCCTGCGGCGGGTTCGTAACCTGAACCCGGTACGCGGACGTTGATCGCGGCGACCGCCCGAGAAACCCGTCATTAGGGACTTGAAATTCGGACAATTTTTCCTTACAATGTCCTGACAAAATGCGCGGTCAGCCGCGCCTGACTGCCGGGAGGCTTGGATGAACTTCGTCGCTTTTTCACCGCATTACCCGCCCAATTACCTGCCTTTTTGGGTCAATTTGCGCCGCATGGGTGTCAATGTGCTTGGGCTGGGTGACGCCGCGTGGGGCGACCTGCGCCCCGAACTGCGCGCCGCGCTGACCGAGTACTACTCGGTCTGGAACGGGCACGATTACGACGCGCTGGTACGCGCCCTGGGCTACTTTACCCATCGTTATGGCAAGCTTGACCGGCTCGAATCGCACAACGAGTACTGGCTGGAATCCAATGCCCGCTTGCGCAGCGATTTCAACATTCCCGGCTTGCGCTCCGAACACATGCCGGCGGTCAAGCGCAAGTCGGAGATGAAGAAAATGTTCACCAAAGCTGGGCTGCAGCCGATCCGCGGGCGGGTGTGTACCACCCTGGACGAAGCCCGCGCGCTGGGCGAAGAATTCGGCTACCCGCTGATCGCCAAGCCGGACATTGGCGTCGGCGCCCACCAGA
Organism: Bellilinea sp.; assembly: GCA_037442545.1. Lineage (GTDB taxonomy): Bacteria > Chloroflexota > Anaerolineae > Anaerolineales > Anaerolineaceae > Bellilinea. The sequence continues at coordinate 43,788 of JBBIQB010000001.1, read as the reverse complement.
CCTACCGCCTGAATAGTCTGCGCGACCTGGAGGATTTTTTCAGCCGCAAGCCGCTGGTCGATTACCTGTTCGAGGAGCAGATCGACTGCGAGATCGTCACCTACGACGGACTGACCAACCAGAATGGCAAGGTGGTCTTTGCTTCCTCGATGCGCTACGGCGGGATCATGGACGTGGTCAACAGCGGCTCGGACGTGTGGTACATGATCACCCGCGCCATTGCTCCGGACGTGGAAAGCGCCGGGCGCAAAGTCGCCTCGGTTTACCGCTTGCAGGAGCGCTTCTTCCACTTCGAATTCTTCCGCACGCCGGATGGCAGTCTGTCGCCGTTGGAGGTCAACATGCGCCCGCCCGGCGGTCTGACCACCGACATGTTCAATTTTGCCAACGATATCGATATTTTCTACGAATACGCCAACGTGGTGGTCAACAACCGCTTCGACGCGCAAATTTCCCGCCGGTACGCCTGCGCCTACGTCGGACGGCGCGCCGCGCTCAACTACCGCCACGCGCCCGAAGCCGTGCGGGCAGCCTTTCCGCTGCAGGTAGTTTACAGCGGGATAATCGACGGCGCATTCAGCGCTGCCATCGGCGATTACGGTTTCCTGGTGCGCTCGCCGGACGAAGACGAGGTGGCTGCAATTGCCGCCTTTATCCAGGAAAAGGCGTGAGCTGCGATGAACGTCGAATATCACCGCCATTGGAGCGAACACCTGTGCCAGGAGATGGAATTCAAGGTCTATGGTCACGCCGGCAAGCCGGTGCTGGTCTTTCCGGCAATGGGCGGGCGCTTTTTTGACTTTGAAAACTTTGGCATGATCGACGCCGCGGGCTGGTTCATCGAGCAGGGCTTGTTCCAGTTCTTCAGCGTGGACAGCGTGGATTACCAGTCGTGGTGCAACCCGCACCTCCACCCGGCGGACCGCGGCTGGCGGCATGAGGATTACGACCGCTACATCGTCCACGAGATGACGCCCTTTATCCGCCAGCGCTGCGGCAGCGAGGCGCGGCTGTTGGCGACCGGTTGCAGCATGGGCGGCTATCACAGCGCCAATTTCTTCTTCCGCCACCCGCAGGTGTTCGACGCGCTGATCAGCCTGAGCGGGGTGCTCAGCCTGCGCCTGTTCGTCGGGGAGTACGTCGACGACCGGGTATACTTCAACTCACCGCTGCTTTACCTGCCCAACCTGAACGACGCGTGGTATCTGGACAAATACCGCCGCAGCCGCATCGTGCTGTGCGCCGGTCAGGGCGCCTGGGAAGAGGAAATGCTGGCGGAACTGGGTGCGCTGCGCGGGATTGTCGAGGCAAAGGGCATCCCGGCGTGGATCGACCTGTGGGGCTACGATGTCAACCACGACTGGCCGTGGTGGCGCAAGATGCTGCCCTATTTCCTCTCCAAAATCGTCTGAAATTCATCCTGTAACCGGGCGACAAAACGCTTAATTTGGTGATTCGGCGGCGCATTAGTGGTATAACCAGAAGAGCCGTAAAAATCCCCTCTTGATTGATGCATCGAGATACCATTTGGAAGCATCCCATCCGGGTAGCTGTTTGGGGGTGTTTGCTTTTTTCATCGCGGGTAGGTAAACGGGAGAACCGCCGTGGATTTTTCGTTCGTTGCCATCGTTCTGCAATTGATCTTCCTGGAAGGCATCCTGTCGATCGACAACGCCGCCATTCTGGGGGCAATGGTCGCGGTGCTGCCCAAGGATCAGCCGATACCCTGGCCGCGCGCGCTGGGGTGGCTGGGCAAACTGCTCGACAAGCCGCTTGGCCACCAGCGCGCTGCCGCGCTGCGGGTGGGCTTGCTGGGCGCCTACATCGGGCGCGGGCTGATGCTGCTGGCAGCCAGTTACATCATCCAAAACCCGTGGCTCAAACTGGTTGGCGCAGCATACCTGATCCGCCTGGCGCTGGACGACCTGGGCGCCGGGCATCACGGCGAAAGCGATGACCCACTGCGCAAGGTTCATCAAGCCGGTTTTTGGGTCACCGTGCTCAACGTGGAGTTGATGGACCTGGCGTTCAGCCTGGATAATGTGGTGGCGGCGGTTTCGCTCTCCGACGAGCTGTGGGTGGTGCTGCTGGGGGTGGCCATCGGCATCGTGGTGATGCGCTTCGCGGCGGGCATCTTTAGTGCGGTGGTGCTGCGCTTCCCGGTGCTCAAAGCGGCGGCGTACGTGCTGGTGCTCAACATTGGGGTGCAGCTGGTACTGGAAGAACTGCACGTGATGCAATTTTCCGACCTGGGGCGCTTTGGCATCTCCGTCGCGACGATTTTGATCGCGCTGGCGTACGAGCGCATCCCGCTGCTGCGCACCATCCTGCGCCCGCTGCTGGTGTGGATCAGCCAGGGGTTTGGCTTGATCAATGCGACGGTGGAATGGCTGCTGGCGCCGCTGCGCGGGTTGTTCGGGCTGCTGGTGCGCGCCGTTCGCCGCCCGCAAAGCGCGGTTTGAGCACAGGCATCGCCAACCAAGCGTATCGAAGGGTGTGTACTGACGGCGTGCGGGAGGTTGCTTCGGGCTGTCGCCCTCGCAACGACATCCGGATCAATCTCGACGTCATTGCGAAGCCCGCTCTTCGGGCTGAAGCAATCTCCCGTCCGTGCAAAGAAAGGCGTCTTTAACCGCCCTCGCCCTGGGAGTGTCGAAGAGCGCTAGGGCATACAATCGGGACCCAACCGCCCAAGGTTACGGCGCGGCTTTGACCGTCATCGGCAGGAAGAGGGCATACTGCAGCAGGTAACTGTCCCCGCCGGTGTAGGGCAGCCCGCTCAGCAGGTTGCCGGCTGCATCGCGCATCTCGGCGCTGGCGGTTACATCCAACCGCAGCGTGCCGCCGCCCGTCCCGGTCGTCACCGTGACGGTATACACCGCGCCGGATCCGCTCACCGCGCCGACCTGCGCGCCGCTGAGCGCTCCGCCACTGGTCAGGCTGAAGTCAGCGCTGTCCACCCCGCTGACCGCCTCGGAGAAGGTGACCGTAAAGCGCACGCTGGCTGCGCTTGTCGGGTTGGGGTCAGCGCGGGTGATGGAAACCACCGTCGGCGCACTGCGGTCAAGGGTATACGACTCCCCGCCGGTGTAAGGCAGTCCGCCGAGTGGGTTGCCCGCCAGGTCGCGGATGTCGGCGCTGGCAGGCAGGTCGAGCCGCAGCGTGCCGCTGCCGCTTCCGGTCGTCACCGTGACGGTATACACCGCGCCGGAACCACTCACTGCGCTGACCTGCGCACCGCTGAGCGTCCCATCCGCGTTCAGGCTGAAGTCGGCGCTGCCCACCCCGGTGACCGATTCGGAGAAGGCGACCGTGAAGTTCAGGCTGGCGGCGTTGGTCGGGTTGGGGTTGGCGCGGGTGATCGAGACAAGCGTTGGCGGGATGCTCTCCTGCACCTCGAAGGCGCCGATATCGCACAGCACCGAACCGTCGCCATTGCCGTCCACCGGGCGAGCCAACCCGCGCTGGTCGGTCGAAAGGCATTGCGCGTTGTCGCCGGCATCGATGGCGGGCGAACCGCTCAACAGGGCGTGGGTGCGAGTCGCGCCGCCGTTGTCCGCCAGCGCGCCCAGCAGCGGGTCGCCGCTCAACGCCCCCGCCGGGCAGCCGTTGCTGACCCGTATCAGGTTGTTGAGGTTGGCAGACACGGTCAAATTGTCGTCAGTGTAACAATCCGCGGTGGTATTGTTAGCCAGGATGGTGTTGTACAGGTACAGTGTGGACGTGTTGATATGCAATGCGGCGCTTTGATAAGGGCTGATCAGCTGGTTATTGACGATCGTGCTGTTCTTGATCACGACGCTGTTCATCCAATACAAATACATCCCGCTGCCATACGCGGTGGTTTCCGGCGAGCCGTTGCCCGACAGGGTACTGTTGAGGATATTGAGCGAGCCAAATCCCTGGTAGATCGCCCCGCCCTCTCCATGAACATCGCTCGACCCGGTGGCGTTGCCGCTCATCGTGACCCGCTCGAAAGTAGCTATGACCCCGTTCACATAGGATGTGAACGCGCCACCACGATAGGCATGGTTGCCGCTGAATAGCGTGTCGGTGATTGTGATGTTGGACCCAGCATAAATTGCGCCACCGTGAATCGCGGCTGTGTTGTTGATAAACCGGCTGTTCTGCACCACGAAGCCGTTGCTGAACGAGATGAACACCGCCCCGCCATTGGAGCTGGCTGAATTATTTATGAAGGTGACATGGTCGATGGTGGTGGTGTTGGAGATATTCTGAATGGCACTGCCGCGGTTGGCGCTGCCGTTGCGCAGGGTCAGGTATTCCAGGCGCACGTCGCCCGAAGTGGCGATATCGAAAATGCGCGTTACATGGTTTCCGTCCAAAACCACCTCGCGCCCCGCGCCGCTGATGGTCATGCCCGTGCTGACGGTGATTTGGGTTGTCAGCAGCAGCGGGCTGGATGCCGGGCAGTCGATGGCAAAGAGGATGGTATCGCCGTTATTGGCGCTGTTCACCGCCTGGCGCAGCGAACCCGCGCCACTGTCGGCGCAGGTGGTCACCGTCAGGGTGGCGGCTTGCGCCGGGCGGGCAGCCAGCCCGGCAGCGCTAAGGCTGAGCAGGGCGGCAATCAACAAGATACGCAGCAGAAGTTTCATGACAGTTTCCTTTCGATTTGGGAAAATGGAGAGCAAAAATTCACCCGGCGCATTCTCCGGGCTTGGACGGCGGCGGACTGGCAGCCGGCTGCGGGCGGGTCAGGCGCTCGAGCAGGCTGCTTAACTGGCGGGTGGAGGTAAACGCCTGCGCCTGCCCGGAAAGCGCATCAATCAATCGCCCGCGCAGCCGTCCGCGCTCATCGCGCCAGCAGCGGACAATAAAACTGTACTGGGGATTGGGCTGTTCCTGCATACACCACCAGCATACCGCGCGCCTCTCCCCCAACTCTCGCGGGTTTGTCGGAGTGTGGTTGGTTTGGCGGGCAGCCGGCGGCAGGCTCAATCGCGCAGTATTTCGCCGCGCTCGCGCAGCAAAGCAAGGTCGCGTTCGACCGTGCGCGGGCTTACCCCCAACTGCGCGGCGATCTGGGCGGCGGTCAAACGCCTGCCTGCCCGGCAGGCATCCTCGAACAGGCGCACCAGGCGCATGCGGCGCAGCGCCAGCGCTCCGTGAGCGTGTCTGAGCGCCGCAACGGGGTTGTCCCCTGCGTTGCCGGGCGGTTGGCGGACGGGCATGTCCGCAGCGGGCTGCTGCTCCGGCGGCAGGGCAATGCCACGCTGGTATACCTCCGCCATCAGCCGGCGGATGGTCGGGTCGCGCCGGAAGATCGCCCGGCGTGCGTCGGGGTCCTCGATCTCGGCGGCGTAGGTGAGCAAATTCTCGTAGCCGCGGGCGAAATACCCGGCAGCCTCGTCTTCGCGTCCCAGCGCCGCCAGGACGGCGGCGTGGGCGTAGTAGATTTCGGAAGCGATGTCGTACAACTCGCTGCGCAGCATCTCGTCCATCGCGGTGGTGGTAAATTCCAGCGCCTGCGCCGGGTCGCCCTTTTGCAGGCAAGCCAGCCCGATGTAGGCGTACAGTTCGGGGATGTAATCGGCTTCTTCCAATTGCTGGTAAATAGGAATTGCCCGCCGGCAGGACTGGATGGCTGCATCGGGTTCGCCGCGCAGCCAGTGAAGGTAGCCCAGCAGGTGGTGCAGCGAGGCGATCCAGCCCAGCGAGCCGTGTGCCTCGAACACCGCCAGCGCCTGCCAGCCGAGCGCCAGAGCCTGGTCGAGGTCGCCATCCTCGCGGTACGCCTCGGAAAAGGCGGCGTGGTAATCGTTGCGCGCCGTGCCCTGCTCATCCGCCAGCGCGGCGAACAATTCGCGCGCCTGGCGGTGCGCTGCGCCGGACTCGGCGTGGCAGCCGAGCGAATCATACACAATGCCGCGGTTGTGCAGCGTTTCGGCTTCATAGCGGCGCATGCCCAGGTCGCGCATTCCGCGCAGGGCGCGCTGGTAATGTTCCAGCGACAAGCGGTACTTGCCTGCGTTCTGGTAGCAGATGCCCAGCCGCCCCTCGATGCGCGCCAGCAGTGGCAAAAAACCATGCTCGGCGGCGTAGGCAGCCGCACAGTGATAGGTTTCCAGCGCATCGCGCTCGAACCCCTGCGCCGCCTGCAGATTGGCTTTCAACTGCCAGCCTTCCGCCAGCGGGTAGGCAAGCCCGGCTTTCTCCGCCTGGTTGATCGCCTGGTTGGCGCAGCGCAGCGCCTCGTTCATCTGCCCCTGGCGCTGGTATGCCAGCCCCATGTCAACCAGCAGCAGCGCCGCGCAGAGCGAATCGCGGCGGCGGTGGGCTTCGGCAAGCGCCGGTTTACAGCACTCGACCAGCCCGGTGAATTGTTTCAGTTCGGCTGCCAGGTGGATACGTTGCAGTTCGATCTCCGCCGGCGGGCTGGCGGGGTAGGCGTCCAGGCGGCGGCGCGCGGCGGAAAAATCACCGCGCAGCATGTCCCAGGCGGCTTGCAGACCATCGGCTGTCGAGCCGGGCGGCAGCGCCGCCAGGCAGGCTTGCAGGGTGGCGAAATCACCCTGCCAGAGCGCCAGCATGCCGCGCCGGGCGAGGTCCTCGGGCTGGGCGGGTAAAGCGGCTTCCTCTCCGGCGGGCGGCGCCACCCGCCCCGTGCCCTGAATCGCCTGCACCAGCGTCAGGGTGGCTTGCTCGGGCGGCAAGCCCATCTCCGCCAGCGCCAGCGCGCGGAAGCGTTCGTAAGCAGCCAACGCAACCCCGCGTTGACCGGTCGCCTGGTAAGCGCGCAGCAGGCTGCGCAGGTGGCTCTCGTCATACGGCTCGACCTGCTGAAGGCGTTCCAGCAGCGGGATGGCTTGGGCGTAATCGGCGCGGGCAAGTGCGCCGGTGGCGAGGGTTTGCAGCAGATGGGTGAAGTTCAGGCGCAGGTTCTCGCGCTCCACCAGCAGCCACTCGTCGCTTTGTTCGGGCAACAGGTCGCCGCGATACAGCTCGACCGCCGCCAGCAGACCGGCGGGCTGCGCCTGCGCCAGCAGGCTGTGAAAGCGGTGCACATCCACCGACACCCCGGCGCAATCCAGCGCGACCTCGCTGGCGGAAAAGACAAACGGAAAACCGGGCAGGCCGCGGCGCAAGTGATACAGGTGGTCGCTTAACCGGGCGCGGGCGGCTGCTTCGGAGCACTCCGGGTAGAGCAAACCAGCCAGCAACGAGCGGTTGTTGAGCGCCGGGCGCAGCAGCAGCGCCGCCAGCAGGCTCTGGCTGCGGAAGGGCGGCGGCGGGATGGCTTGCCCGCCGCGCGTAATGCGCAGCCCGTCCAGCAGGAAAAGGCGCCATTCGCCGGATGCCGGTTGTTGGGGTGTGTCGTTCATGCAAACCAATTGGGTTGGGGTGGTGTGAATCGCCGCAGATGATGGTCTGCCCCGCGCGGCGTTGATTGATGATATAAAAATTATACCCGAAGCCAGCCGTCCACACGCCGATAAATGGCTGCTGCACAACAGGTGAAAGCAGTTAACCGCCGCCCAACTATTGATCGTATCGAAATGCCCGGACAGGGCTGGGCGTGGAATTAGCCCATCACGCCTCGCCCAGCGCCATGCGCTGCAGATAGGCAAACAGCCCGCGCGGGCGCAGGCGCAGCGCGCGCAGCAACCCCAGGTACAGCCCGGCGCACAGCCGGAAGACGATATAGCCGGTCAACGCACCCAGCCCGTTGAAGACCACGTCGTTGGCGTCGATCACCCGGTAGGGGAAGCCGATCAGCAGCGAGATGCTCAACTGGGCAGCCTCGAAGCCCAGCCCAAACACCGCCAACAGCGCCAGCGCGCGCCAGCCGCGCAGCGGTGTGATCAACGGGACGAGAATGCCAAACGGGATGGTCATCAGCGTATTGAGCATGGCTTCGCGCAGCGCGGCGCGCAGCGAAAAATATGCGCTAAAATCCAGCGGCAGCGGGTTAATATTCCCCATGAATTGCCACGACCGCGCGGCGGCGAACGATGGGTCGATGTATATTGGGAAGAGCGTCAGGTTGACCACCAGCAGCAGGTATGCCCAAAACAGGCTGAAGAAGAACAGCTGCGACAGGCTGCGCCGCGCGCGCCACATACCGGGCAGCAGCGCACATCCGACCGCCAGCCCCAGCACGGCAAACAAATCAAAGGTAATGATACGCATGGCGCGCTCACATCCCGGCGGGCGGCTGCCAGCCGCCCAGTTCGCACTCCAGTGCGCTGGCGGCTGCCAGGGCTGCGTCTTCGCGCCACGGGCGGGCAATCTGATCCAGTCGTTCCAGTTGGGGGTGGGTGTGCATGCTTGCCTCCCTTTCCTTATTGTACCCCAGCCCGGCTCAACTCCACAACCGGTAAAACAGCACCGCCTGCGGACTGGACTTGATCGCACATCGAATAACCTGGAATTCCAGGTTATTCGATTTTCAGACGAATTTCATGTTTTTCCTCTATCGCGTCCTTTTTGATCGAGACGGTAACCAACCAATTGCCCGACATGCTGAAGTCGGCGGTGATGGCGTAGCGTCCATTGCCTTGCCCGGTTGCCGTACCGCTCATCACCATGCCGCTCATATCCGTGTGATCTGCGCTCACTTCGACCACTGCACCGTCAAGCGGCTGCCCATTTTCATCGGCAATATCCAGCAACAATTCGATATCCCCAACCACCGGTATGTCGGGTTGGGTCTTCAGGGTAACGCTGATTCCCCGCGCAGCAGGCAACGGACTCTCGGTTGGCGTGGGATTACTGCAGGCTGCCAAGAAAATGAAAGACAGGAGCAGCAAAAGGAAAGTTCGAAAGAGTGGATTATTCATGGGTAGTCCTTTTTTCGCATCTTATTCGGTTACGGAAATCATCAACATCAACCCGCCGGGTTCGGCGTGGTCGTTCGTCGTGTGATGAGGGATGTGACAGTGCAACATCCACTCTCCAACTTCGGTGGCTATGAATTCTATGTCATAGCGTTCACCCGGTGAGACCAAGACGGTATCTTTGGTTAATTGCGCGCCTTCGGGTACCGGGTGACCATCCGTGGCGGTTATCTTGAAAGGAACGCCGTGCAGGTGCATTGGATGGACGAATTGCCCAATGCCAAAAAATCGTATCCGCACCCGCTGTCCTTTTTTGACTTCGATCATCTCTGTGGCTGGGAAGGCTTTGCCATTGATGGTAAAGTAATTGGGCTCCATGCCCGCCATGGGCATGGCGGGATAGGTGCGTTCATTCTTCACCAACCATTCCGATAGCATCAAACTGACATCGACATCTGGCGGCTGTTGAGGCGGTTGCTGCGGGTCTATGATGAAAGGAGCATATAAGCCAATCGGTACTTGCACATCGCTATTGACATGCGAATGATACATAAATGATCCGGCAGGTTTGGCTTCGAATTCATAAACGAACGTTTCTCCCGGTTGAACCGGCGGTTGGGTTACTCCGGGCACGCCATCCATGTCGTTGGGCACCTCAATCCCATGCCAGTGAACGGTGGTTGATTCAGGGAGATCGTTTTTGAAAACAATCCGCACCCGATCGCCTTCGGTAACGCGGATCAGCGGTCCTGGTACTGTGCCGTTGTAGCTCCAGGCGGTTACGGTTACATCCGGTAAGATTTGCCAGCGAATTGGGTAGGCGGTCAGTTCAAACACTTTTACCCCTGCTTCCATCCGATAGGAAAGCGGTTGTCCACCGCGAGTCTCGCTTGCCAGCTCGACTCCCTCGCTGGGAATTGACTGCATTCCATGATCACCATCGCGGCTGGTCATCGTCCCCGGCGTTGGAGTCGCGAGACTCACTTGGGGTGAGTCCTGTTTGCCGGGTTCCGGGCGCGGAAGAGCCGCGCAGGCGGAAAGTAAAAAAGCTATACCAATCACGACCATCCATGCGTTACGCATTGATCTATCTCCTTTTACACACTTTTGGGACGTTCATTTCGTTGGCGCAGTTCAGAATGTTAATCGGCGAAGCAATTGTGCATTGAGGGCGACGATGACGGTGCTCAGCGACATCAACACCGCACCAATTGCCGGGGAAAGGGATATACCCACCGGCGCTAATATACCGGCTGCAAGTGGCAGCGTTACCACGTTATATCCAGCCGCCCAGATCAGGTTCTGGATCATTTTTCGGTAACTTGCCCGGCTAAGCCGGATGATCTTGACAATATCCTCCGGATTGCTGCGCACCAGAATAATGCCAGCCGACTCAACGGCTACATCGGTACCGCTTCCGATGGCAATGCCTACATCGGCGCGCGTTAACGCGGGCGCGTCATTGATCCCATCCCCAACCATTGCGACTTTGTGACCGCGACTTTGCAGTTCGCTCACTTTTGCGTCTTTGTGTTCCGGCAGCACTTCGGCAAAAAAAGTATCGATCCCCAGCTCGTCCGCCACAGTGCGGGCAACTGCGCGGCTATCGCCGGTTAACATTGCCACCTGTACACCCATTTGCTGCAAAGTGCGCACTGCCTGCGTGCTTTCGGATCGAATTACATCTGCCAGCGCAAAGGAGGCAATAACCTCCGGGTGAGCAAGGGAATGATCTGCGCGGATTAGATGTACCACGCTGTGTCCCTTGACGCTGGCACTTTGTTCGAAACGGGCAAATTGATCTGGCAAATTCACCTTGAGCATCTCGAGCAGGCGCGGTCCACCGATATAGAACTCGCGGTTGTCAAGGAGCGCTTTGGCGCCGCGTCCTTTGATCGCTTCGAAACCGTAAACTTTTGGCAAGGTCAATCCGCGCCGGGCAGCACTATCGCGAATGGCGCGCGCGATGGTATGCTCTGAATCGCCTTCAACCGCCGCAGCCAAGGCAAGTGCTTCATCCGGCTGCAGTTCACCAACGGTTTCCCAGCCGGTCATGCCAAAACGGCCTTCGGTCAGGGTGCCGGTTTTGTCGAACAATACCGTATCCACAAGGCGCATCTTTTCCAGCGCTAAACGATCGCGCACCAAAATGCCGTTGGATGCCCCTACGGCGGTGGTGATTGCCACGACGAGCGGGATCGCCAGCCCCAGCGCATGGGGGCAGGCGATCACCAGCACAGTAGCGACCCGTTCGACCACCGCCAGGTTGAAACCGCTGCCAACCGTCCAGGTTACCGCTGTGATGGCTGCCACAGCCAGGGCAATGTAAAACAACCACCCGGCGGCCCGGTCCGCCAGAATTTGGGTGCGGTTTTTGGATTGCTGCGCTTGCTGGATCAGGCGCATAATCCCTGCCAAGGCGGTTTGATCGCCAGTGGCGGTTACGCGAATGCGCAGGCTGCCTTCTCCATTGACAGAACCACCAATTACCCCCGTACCAGGGGTTTTTCGCACCGGTTTCGATTCGCCGGTGATCATTGCCTCGTTGACCGCTGATTCACCTTCAATTACCACGCCGTCCGCCGGAATGTTGGCGCCCGGGCGCACCAATACGCGGTCGCCCTGGCGCAGACGACTGACCGGCACGTTTTCGATCTCTCCATCCAAACCTATGCGTTCAGCGTGGTCGGGCATCAATTTTGCCAATTCGTTCAATGCGCCGGAAGCCTGGCGAACGCTGCGCATTTCGATCCAGTGACCGAGCAACATGATGTCGATCAGGGTAACCAGCTCCCAAAAGAAATCCATCTGTCCGGGAATGAATAGAGCCGCCAGACTGTAGATGAAAGCAACCGAAATTGCCAGGGAAACGAGAGTCATCATGCCGGGCTGCCGAAACTTCAGTTCGGGCAGCGCCATTTTAAGGAACGGCAGTCCGCCATATCCAAAGACAATCACGGCAAAGAGCGGCGCCACCCATTGGCTTCCGGGGAAATAAGGAGGGGAGAACCCCAGCAGCATTTGAAAGCCCTGGCTATACAAAAGCACCGGTACCGAAAGCAGGAGAGAAAGCCAAAATTTGCGCCGGAATATGTCTTCGTGGCCCATGTGATCTACATGGTTGGCGGGTTGGTTTGCGCTTTCTGTGTGGGTGTGCCGTTGAGCGTCAGCCCGATTTTGGTCACGTTCAGCCTGTGTGAGTGGGGAAAGTGCGGTTTCCGAGATGGTTTCGGATGGTGAATGCATGCCATGACCCGAATGCGGGTCGTCCTTGTGCTGTGTGTGTTGGTTGGGCATTTTTTCTCCTTATGTCGAATAAAAGAGAAATACCTACCCCCTCCCGGCAGGGGTGGGGGTAGGTTAATTATAGCCAACATGATCTTTTTTATCAAGTATCGGAGTGAATTAACTGGATTTCCGAATTAATAACTTGTATGCAGAGACGGCGCCGAAGGGATGCTCCCTATCCCTGGCGCATGACTACTCTGAACTCCCAGCTGGTATGATTCAATTCCGCACCGGGGAAGCAACTCCCGTCCGCAAGCAGCGATTGGCGGCTCAACTCCACAACAGGTAAAACAGCTGCCAGCAGCACATCGCCAATGCGCGGCAGCAGCGACGCCGCCAGTGGGACGAGCAGCAGCCTGCCCGCCACGCCCGCCTCCTGCCAGGAGGGTTTCTTGCGCGCCGCCCAGCCAAACCAGACCAGCATGCCGATCAGCGCCGCCACCAGCAACAGCGCGCCGCCCGCGCGGGCAGGGGCGGCAGTAAGTATACAATGCCCGTCCGGCGGGCGAAAGTTCCCGCGCCGCGGCGGGCTTCAACCCTGCAATAGCGGCAGCAGGCGGCGGGCGACCTGGATGGTGCGCTCGAGCGTATCGCCCGGCGACTTTGCCTGCGCGAAGATCAGGCTGACCTGATAGGTGTCCCCGCGGGCGAACAGCGTGACCGGCTGCTCGAGTGCCAGCAGGTCGCCCACGCGCTGCGGGGTGAAAAAGTCGCGCGCGGCGAACTCGTCCTCTGCCATCAGCGAATAGCGCTGCTCGAACTCCGGCGCGCCCGGCAGGCGCGCCCGCACCATGCCGGTATGTCCGCTTGCCATATCGGCTACGGCGCTCACCAGCCGGTCAACCACCCCGCCGGCTTTGACACCGAAGGCGGGCAGCGGGAAGAGCGCAAAGCGCGGCAGGTCGAGGCTGGGTGAGACGACCATCACATTGTCCTGATCCAGGTCGTTCTCCCGCCCGGCGGAGCGCAGATCGTAAAGGATCAACTCACCGTCCAGCATTGAACGGCGCGCCAGGCGGGTGACCGTGATCACGCTCCGGCGGGCGGGCTGCAGAGCCAGGATGCGGCGGACGTATTCGTCCGGCGGCGGATCGAGCAGGGTCAAGCCGTGCCGTGCCATAATCTGGGCGCGGCTTTGCTGCCAGCGGCGGCTCTGCCACAGCATTAGCGCGACGATGGCGGCGAAAAAGAGCAGCATGGCAGCGGCGATGATCACGGGTGTAGCGGGCATCGGCAACCTCCGGCGGGCAGCATGGCAGTGCAAGTTCGCGTTCCAAGAACAATGATACCTTGATTCACGGTACAATCAGAGCAAAATCACACCCGGAGGGGCACATGGATATTCGTGCTTACAACCGCGAGGCGTGGAACCGCGAGGTCGAGCGCGGCAACCCGTGGACTGTGCCGGTCAACCCGCAGGAAGTCGAAGCCGCCCGCCGCGGCGAACTGCGCATTCTGCTCACCCCCACCCGCTTTGTGCCCGCTGAATGGTTCCCGCCGCTGGCGGGCGCCGAGGTGCTCTGCCTGGCTTCCGGCGGCGGTCAGCAGGGTCCGCTGCTGGCAGCCTGCGGCGCGAATGTGACCGTGTTCGATAATTCACCTGCCCAGCTGGCGCAGGACCGCCGCGTGGCACAGCGCGAGGGCTTTGCTATCCGCCTGGTGGAGGGCGACATGCGCGACCTGTCGGTCTTCGCCAACCAGAGTTTCGACCTGATCGTGCACCCGGTGTCCAATATTTTCATCCCGGACGTGCTGCCCATGTGGCGCGAAGCCAGCCGCGTGCTGCGCCGCGGTGGGGTGTTGCTGGCGGGCTTCAACAACCCGCTGGCTTACCTGTTCGACTTCGATCAGCTCGACCAGGGGCGGCTGGTGGTGCGCAACCGCTTGCCCTATTCCGACCTGACCCACCAGACCCCCGAGCAGCTCCAAACGTACATGGCGCAAGGTCTGCCGCTGGAATGGAGCCATTCGCTCGACGAGCAGATCGGTGGTCAACTGGCGGCTGGGCTGGTGCTGACCGGTTTGTTCGAGGACATTGACCCGACCAGCGTGCTCGGCGAGTATATTCCATCCTACATTGCCACCCGGGCGATCAAGCCGTGAGGTCATGCTGCGCCTGATCTTCGCCCGACACGCTCAATCCAGCGCCAATCGGGAGCGCGTCTTCTCCGAGCGCGGCTGGGAGCACCCGCTCGCCCCGCCCGGCGGGTTGTGGGTGGTGGGCGGCTGGTCGCCGCCGGGATAAGCGAGTCGCAGGAGTATCAGCATGGTGGAGAGGGTGGTTCAGGTGGTAGTGGCTTCGTTAAACCCGGTCAAACGGGCGTGTGTGCAGGCTGGCTTCGAGCGCATGTTCCCCGCTCAGGCGTTTGCCGTGCGCGGAATTGGCGTGCCCTCCGGGGTGAGCGACCAGCCGTTCAGCGATGCCGAAACGCTGCAAGGCGCGCTAAACCGCGCACGGGCGGCGCGGGCGGCTCTGCCGGAGGCGGATTACTGGGTCGGTGTGGAGGGCGGGGTGGAGGACAGCCGCGGCGAGATGAGCGCCTTCGCCTGGGTGGCGGCGCTCTCTGCCGGGCGCTGCGGCAAGGCGCGCAGCAGCGCCTTTTACCTGCCGCCGGCGCTGGCGGAACTGGTGCGGCGCGGTGTCGAACTGGGCGAGGCGGACGACCGCATCTTTGGGCGGCAGAATTCCAAGCAGGGCAACGGCGCGGTCGGGCTGTTGACCCACGACGCGCTCGACCGCGCGGCCTATTACGAACAGGCGGTGCTGCTGGCGCTGATCCCGTTCAAGAACCCGCAGCTCTACCCGCCCGAGGCGGACTGCTAAATCTGCGCCTGAGGCACGGGCTAGGCTTGCTGCTGCCCGCCCCTGAGCAATGTGTTGCTAGCATCCGCCTGAGCGTGTCGAAGGGTGCGCCCTCAGCCGGTGGATTCGCCGACCAGTTCGTAGGCGGTGGTGATCTGCGCCACGCCGCGCACCGTGTTGGAAACCGAGCAGTATTTCTCCTCGGAGAGGTGAATGGCTTGCTCCACTGCCGCGGCGGTCAGCCCTTTGCCGCCCAGCCGGTAGAGCAGGTTAATCTTGCGAAAGGTCCACGGCGGGTCGCTGTCCTGCACGCCCTCGGCTTTAATCTCCAAGAAGGTCAGCTGGATGCGCTTTTTCAACAGGATATTGACCACGTCCACCGCCGTGCAGGCGGATAATGCCACCAGCAGCAGTTCGGAGGGCTTCATGCCCACCCCTTCCTCCGCGGTGGACAGGACGACCGAATGGTTGGTCGAATCGATACCGACGAATTGTTTGCCGCCAATCCATTTAACCGTAGTGGATGCCATGCCGTGTCTCCGGTAATCGTAATGTAGGCTGAAGCCAGCCCGCTGGAATCTGCCGTACCGCAGCCCCTGGTTTAGCGCGCGTTTGCGCTTATGAATACAGTTGCTTCCACCCCTCGCGAATGCGGCGGTAACTATCCTCCAGCGTTTCGGGCAGTACGCGTGTCCCTGCCAGGGTGGACATGAAGTTGGTGTCCCCCGTCCAGCGCGGCACGACGTGAATGTGAAAATGCCCGGCGATGCCCGCCCCCGCCACGCCGCCAATGTTGGCGCCCAGATTGAAGCCCTCCGGCTGGTACACCATTTGCAGTGCCTGCATGCCGCGGTTGATCAGTTCCATCACCTCCGCCCGCGTGGCGGCATCCAACTGCGGCAGGCTGGGCTGGTGGGCGTACGGCACCGCCATGATGTGCCCGCTGGTATACGGGAAGCGGTTGAGGATGACAAAAGCCCGCTCGGCGCGGGCGATGATCAGGTTTTCGCTGCTGTCTGGCTGCTGGGGAGCAAGGCAGAAGACGCACTCGTTGGCTTTATCGTTTTGCTGGATGTATTTCATACGCCACGGCGACCAGAGATGCTCCATGGGCAGATTGTATCACAGCCGCCGGGGGGATTTCCAGCCCCATTTTTTCGCCCGGCGGCTGGCGGCAAAACGGCAACCGATCCGATTGCCCCGTTTCGCTCCCGGTTTTCTCTGGTACAATTCCATCCAATGACAGGCGCTGCAGATCGCAAGGAGTACGGCTTTTCTTGTTCATAACCCTGGAAGGACCCGAAGGCGGCGGCAAGACCACCCAGATCAACGCGCTGGCGCAGTTTTTGCGCGCTGGCGGGCGGCAGACGCTCAGCCTGCGCGAGCCTGGCGGTACGTCGATCAGCGAACAGGTGCGCGCGATTCTGATGCACCTGGGCAATACCGCCATGCACCCGCGCAGCGAGATTCTGCTCTTCCTGGCGGCGCGCGCCCAACTGGTCGAGGAGGTCATCCGCCCGGCGCTGGCACAGGGCACGGTCATCCTGTGCGACCGCTACGCCGACTCGACCCTTGCCTACCAGGGCTACGGTCACAGCGTTGATCTGGACATGCTGCGCCGCCTGCTCGACTTTGCTACCGGCGGACTGCAACCCGACCTGACCTTTTTGCTCGATATTGACCCGCTCGACGGGCTGCGCCGTAAACAGGCTGCCAGCGAATGGAACCGCCTGGACGCCTACGACGCGGAGTTTCACCGCCGCGTGCGCCAAGGCTACTTCCAACTGGCTGCCGCCGAACCGCAGCGCTGGGTGGTGGTGGACGCCTGCCAGCCCGCCGACGCGGTCCAAGCTGTGCTGCGCCACAATGTTCTGGCGCGCCTGAATTCCCCTTAGAAAGGTACCCCTCTGATGCGTAAAACTGGATTATGGATGCTTCTGATCGTCGCCCTGCTGCTGGCGGCGTGCGCCCCGGCTGCCCCGACTGCCGAGCCGACCCCCACCCGCAAGCCGCTGCCGGAAGGTCCCCCCATGGCGTGTACGCTGTTCTCGCTGTTCCCCGAGCCGCGTGACCCGGCGTCGGTCAAATTGCCGCTGGTCAGCGCGGATGACTGGTCGCGCGGACCGGAAAATGCCCGCCTGACGCTGGTTGAGTACAGCGATTTCCAATGCCCGTACTGCGCGCTTGCCGGGCAGCTGCTCAAACAGTTCGAAGAAGCCAACCCCGACCAGGTGCGGGTGGTCTTCCGCCACTTCCCGCTCAGCTCGCACGACAAAGCCGTGCTGGCTGCCCAGGCTGCCGAAGCAGCCGGATTGCAAGGCAAATTCTGGGAGATGCACGACCTGCTGTTTGCCGAAGCCAACTGGCAAACCTGGTCCACCCAAAGCAAAGCCGATTTCGAGAACTGGCTGGGCGAGCAAGCCGCCGCCATTGATCTGGATGCTGCCCGCTTCAGCCGCGATTTGAACACCGAGGCGGTGGTGCGCAAGGTGGAAGGCGCCTTTCAGCAGGGCGTCGAAATGGGCTTGCAGGGCACACCCTCTCTGTACATCTTCATCGATGGCGAGCTGATCTTCGTCCCCGAAGACCAGGTGCCCTACGACCCAGCCACCCTGGATGCGATCCTCAAACTGGCAAACCTGCGCCCCAAGCAGTACGACCAGTGCCCGCCGGTAATCACCTCGCCCGATAAGCAGTACACCGCCACGCTCAAGACCGACCAGGGTGACATTAAGATCCAACTGTACGCCGATAAAGCCCCCCTGGCGGTCAACTCGTTCGTCTTTCTGGCAAAGATGGGCTACTTCGACGGGATGATCTTCCACCGCGTGCTGCCCGATTTCGTCGCCCAGGCTGGCGACCCCTCCGGCACCGGCTTCGGCGGACCGGGCTACCAGTTCGCCAACGAGGTTTCGGCGGATATGAAATTCGACCGCGCCGGGCTGGTCGGTATGGCGAACGCCGGCGCCGACACCAACGGCAGCCAGTTCTTCATCACCTACACGGAAACACCCCAGTTGGACGGCGGTTACACCATCTTCGGCGAAGTGATCGAAGGCATGGAGGTTGTCCAGGCGCTCACCCCGCGCGACCCTGCCAGCAGCGCCCCGGCGGATCTGCCGCCCGGCTCGACGGTGCTGAGTGTGACCATCGACGAGAACTAACCCGCGCCGCGAGGCTTGATGATGCAGGCAAGCGTTGAACCGGTCTGGCGTTACTGGCTGCTGATCGTCATTCTGGCGGTGGGCGGGTTGAGCGCGTTCGGCGCGGCGCTGATCGCGCTGCTGGCGGGCGTGCTCTTCCTCAGCGGATTGATCGATTCGCCGCCCACCCCGGTGGTTTTCTTCTTTAATCTGGCGTGGACCAGCGCGCTGCTCGGCGCGCTGGTCACGCGCGCCCTGTTTGCCGTGCTGCGCCCGCGCCCGGTGGCGGCATCCGCTACGGGCAGGCTTAAAAGTGCAAGCGCCGCGCTGCTGGTGTGGGCGGTGGTGCTGCTGCTGTTCCAGCGCGTCGAGCAATCCGATCTGGCGTGGCTGTTCCTGCCGCCGCTGGTGGTGACCGGCGCGGTACTGCCGGTTTGGTGGCTGTTCGAACTTGCCCGGCAGCGGCTCGAGCCGCTGCCGCAATCGCGCGCTTGGGTGCTTCCCGCCCTCTCGCTGGTGGTCACCATTCCGGTCACGCTGCTGGTTTCGCTGTTCGGACTGGTGCTGTACTTCATTGGCGTGGGGGTGTACCTGTACAACCGCCCGGAATTAACCCTGCGCCTGCTGCCGCTGATGCAGAGCCTGAACGAGGGACAACTCGACCCGGCGCTGCTCACCCGCATCTCCGATATGCTGTTCACAGACCCGGTTATTGTTGCCTTGCTGATTGGACTGATTGCCGGTCTGACCCCGCTGGTGGAGGAACTGCTCAAGCCGCTGGCGTTGTGGTTGTTTGCCGGCGACCGCCTGACCCCGGCGCAGGGCTTTCTGGGCGGGGCGCTGTGCGGGGCAGCCTTTGGGCTGTGGGAGAACATCAACGCGCTGGGCAGCGCGGGTGAAGGCGGCGGGACGGTGATCCTGGTGCTGCGCGTGGGCAGCGTGCTGCTGCACATGACCGCCACCGGCATCCTCGGCTGGGGCATGGCGTGTTTCTGGCAAAAACCCCGCCAGACTCAGGCGGGGCAACCCCGCCAAAATCAGGCGGGGCAACCCCGCCAAAATCAGGCGGGGCAGATCGGCAATGCGCTGCGCCTGGCGGGCAGCTACCTGCTGGCAGTTGGGTTGCACGCTGCCTGGAACCTGTTTGCCATCCTCAGCGCGGCGCCGGCGCTGCCGCAGCTGCCGCTGCGCCTGCTGCCGGCGGAATACGGGGCGCAAAATCAGCTGGCTTGGCTGGCGCTGGGGCTGCTGGCGCTGATCAACCTGTTTTTGTTGCTGTTCATGAACGCTCGCCTGCGCCCCCAGGCGGCAGACGCTTCGGTTTCTCCGCTGCCGTCCGCGAAGGCAGACGGCGACAGTGCGGGTTAACCGCCACCGCGTGCGCGTGGCGAGCGTGCCGGACCATGCGTGCGGAGTCGCGTTTACGTCGTCAGGCTACCCGTGTGCGCAGGATCAATCCCCGCCCAGCGGCTTGACCATGTACAATTCGCCCATCGCAAAGCCGCGCTGCTGGTAGTAGCGCCGCGTGCCAACCGCCGCGATGACCGCCATGCGCCGGAAGCCTGCCTGGCTGGCGATCCGTTCGGCCGCGTGAATTAATTGCCTGCCCAGACCGGCGTGTTGGGCTGCCCCCTCCTGATCGACGCCAACCGGCAGCGACTGCCCGTACACGTGCACCTCGCGGATCAGCGCCGCACCGTTCAGGTCGGACAGCCCCAGGAGCGGCGCAGCGGCGGCAGGCAGCGACAGGCGCAAGTAGCCAGCGATCTGCTCCTGCGGGGTGCGGAAGTGCAGGAAGTGTTCCTCGGCGTATGCCGCCGGGTAGATGAAATCCTCCAGGCGCAGCGTGCCAGCGTCCACCCGCTCGCCGCGCACCTCGTAACAGCGGATACAGCCGCAGCGTTGCCCGCGCCGCTCCAGTTCCACCATCACATCCATGCGCAGGCTGGTGCGGCGGTTTCCCTCGACCACATGCGTGGAGGGGATGTCGCGGATCACCCGGTTAACGCGGCAGTAGGGCGGAATGCCTGGTTTGAGGTCGGCAATCAGGTCGATCAGTTCGGCAGTGGTGTAGGGTTGATATTCGCCGCGCTGCCAGCAGGCGTACAGATCGGTGTTTTCCAGCAGCTGACAGGGGTAGATTTTGATCTCGTCCGGGCAGTAGCCCTGCCACAGCCGCTCAAAGTCCGTCCGGTCGCTGACGAGAGTGGCGCCGAGCAGGTTGGGCATCCAGTGCAGCACCACCTTGAACCCCGCCGCGCGCAGCAGCGCGGTGGCTTGCAGGGTATCCGCGGCGGTGTGCCCGCGCTGGTTGAGGGCGAGGATGGCGTCATCCAGCGATTGTGCTCCCATTTGCACCTTGGTCACCCCCAGGTAGCGCAGCCAGGCGATCTCGCTGCGGGTGACCTCGTCCGGGCGGGTCTCGATCACCAGCCCGACGTTGCGGCTGGCGGCGGTCTCGTTGGCGCGCTGGGCATCCGCCAGCGCCGGCGAGTCGAAGCCGTTCATCGCATCGAAGCAGCGTTTGACAAACCACTCCTGGTAGTCGCGCCGGTAGGCGCTCCACGTGCCGCCCAGAATGAGCAGCTCGATCTTGTCGGTTGGGTGTCCGTTGGCGTGGTAGGATGCCAGGCGGGTTTGCACCTGCAAATACGGGTCGAAATCGTTCTGGAAGGCGCGCGCGGCGCCGGGTTCGTCCGGCAGGTAGCTTTTGGGCATGCGCACATCGGTCGGGCAGAAAATGCACTTGCCCGGACAGGGATACGGCTTGGTCAGCACCGTCACGGTAGTCACGCCGGAGAGCGTGCGCACCGGCTTCATGCGGATGCGCGCCAGCAGATCGTCGTCCGCCTGCCATTCGCCGCTCGCCACCAGTGCGCGGTAAGCCGCCACCAGCAGCGACTTGGACAGGTAGCCGCCATCGGGCAGCGGGCGGCGGCGGACGGCTTTGAACACCTCACCGCCGGCGCGCACCTCTTCCAGAATCGCGCGGGCATGTTCCATCTTGTCGGGGGTTAACTGGCGTTTCGCCAGCCAGATTTGTTCGTCCATGCTGGCTCAAAGTGGGGTATGATACCGGTAAATCATCCTTGTGATCGGGGCAGCCATGAAAGCCGAAACGGTCAGCGCGTTATTGCAGATCAATGCCCAATTTTACCAGACATTCGGCGCGGCGTTTGCCGCCACCCGCCGGCGTATTCAGCCGGGCGTGCACCGGGTGATGGAAAGCCTGCCGGTCGGCGGGCGGCTGCTCGACCTGGGCTGCGGCTCCGGCGCGCTGGCGCTGGAACTCGACCGCCGCTGGCAGACCGGCTCGTACCTGGGGCTGGATTCCTCCGCCGTGCTGCTGGCGCAAGCGCGGGCGGCGCTGCGGGCTGCCCCGCCTGGCGGGGTGGACATCCGCTTTGCCCGCGCCGACCTGGCGGACGCGGCGTGGGTGGAACAGGCAGCCGCCTTGCCGTTCGAGGTTGCCCTGGCGTTCGCCGTGCTGCATCATTTACCTTCGCACGATTTGCGCCGGCGGGTGCTGGGCGATCTGAACCAACTGCTGCCGCCCGGCGGGGTGTTCATCCATTCCGAATGGCAGTTCCAGCGCTCCGCCCGCTGGCGGGCGCGCATCCTGCCCTGGCAGCACGCCGGGATCGACCCGGCGGAACTGGAGGAGGGCGACACGCTGCTCGACTGGCGCCATGCGCTGCCCGGACAGGCGCAGCAGGTCGGGTTGCGCTACGTCCACCTGTTCTCGCTGGCGGAGTTGAGCCGCCTGGCGGAGGAAAGCGGGTTTGTCATCCTCGAGACGTTCGAATCGGACGGTGAAGGCGGGCGGCTGAGTGTATACCAGGTGTGGCGCAAACCGGTTTAAGATTGCCGCTTAACTTTCACGTTACGTTACGATTTCACTGTGCATGGGGGATTTCCAGGTAGCGGGAATAAACACATCACCCCGATTGTACCCCACCCCCCGCCAGGCGATTCACGGCGCGGGCTCCAGCCCTTCGCGGGCGCGGTCGGGCGAGATGCCCAGCAGGTGCGCCACCTGGTAGGAGAGGTAAAAGTAGGTTTCGCGGGTTAAAAAGCGCAGCTGGCTGCGCAGGCTAATGTAGCGGCTGGTCCGGGTGGGCGAGGGGTGCGCGTCCAGCCCCAGGTCACGCGCCATTGCCACGGCGCGCTTCATGTGCAGCGGGTCGGAGATAATCAGCACGCGCCCAAAATCCTGCTGCTCGATGATCTGGCGGGCTTGCTGCAGGTTTTGGTAGGTGCCGGTCGAGATGCTCTCGACGAACAGGTGCTCCTCCGGCAATCCTTCGCGCAGCGCATAGGCGCGGGCGGCTTCGGCTTCGCTGAGCGCATCGCCGGAACTCAGCCCGCCGGTGAAAATGATTGCGCCGATTTGCCCGCGCCGGTAGAGCTGCACCGCGTGAAGGATGCGCTGCTCGAAAACCGGCGAGGGGCGGTCGGTCCACACCGAGGCGCCCAGCACAATCCCGGCGTCGGCGGGCAGCGGGTCACCGCGCTGGGCGTAGGCGTAAATGCTGCCCGCCACGCTCAGCACGCCCAGCAGCGCCAGCAGCAGCACAATGCGCGCCCGGCGCAGTGCGGCGCGCGGTTTGGATGGGGATTGGGGCGGGGGCGTCGGATTCGGGGGCATGGCGATGACGTAAACACAGCCCTACTCGTACTTGAGCGCGTTGACCGGCACCAGCGTTGCGGCGCGCAGCGACGGGTACAACCCGGACAGCAGCCCAACCAGCGTCGAAAACAGCAGCGCGAACACCGGCAGCCAGGCGGGAGTGTAGGTGGTCATCCCGCTGGGCGGACCGCCAAACTGCCCGCCCTGCCCCGCCAGGAAGGTGGTCGCCAGGAAGCCAATTGCCCCAGCCCGGCAGCACCCCACCGATTCCGCCGATCAAGCCGATGCCCGCCGACTCGCCCAGAAAGATGCTCAGCACGTCCCGGTTGGTGGCGCCAATGGCTTTCATCAAACCGATCTCGCGGGTGCGTTCCAGAATCGCCATAGTCATGGTGTTGGCAATGCCGATCGCCGCCACCAGCAGCGAAATGGCGCCAATGCCGCCAAAAACCAGCTGTAAAATGACGAAGAAACTGTTGATCCCCTCGACGTAGGACTGCGGCGTGGATGCCTGATAGCCCAGCGCATTGATCTGATCGGCGATTTCGACCACCTGGCTGGGATCCTCGGCGCGCACCAGCAGCTGGTTGTAGCCTTCTTTGTTGAAGTTGACTCGCCTGCCGCGCACCCACTCCTCCCATTTGAGCAGGTCGTCCAGGCGGACGAACATTGCCCCGTCCTGCTCGCCGCGCGCCTCGGTCAGCACGCCGGCAATCCGCAGGGTGATGGTGCGGTTGACCGGCTGCCCATCTTGGGTCCACTTGGTCAGAACGAACTTGACCCGCTGCCCGACGAACTCCTCCGGCGTAGGCGGGGGGGTGGGCTCCTGTCCGGGGCGCTGGCGCGGGTCGTAGAAATTCCTCAAAACCCACGAACCAACCACCGCAGTGCCCGGCTCCAGCACGGTCGTGCCGACCTGGGTGGTGAACTCGTACATTGCCAGGTCGTCCACGTCCACGCCCTGCATCCACGGGTAGGTTTCCAGGCGGCCGAACTGGATCACCCCGCCGCCGCTCAGGCTCTGGCGCACGCTGACCAGCGCCACGCCGGGAATCGAGCGGATCTCCTCCACGGTGGTGGGGGTGAGTAGTGTGACCCCCGGCGGCATGCCGGTGGATGGGTCCACCGCAACCGGACCGGGACCCACATCCGTCCAGCCGGGATAGACATCGATCCGTTTCAGGTCGGAGATGCCCCACAACTGGCTGGTGGCGCTGCGCTGCAAGCCAATTGCCAGCGAAACCAGCAGGATGACCGAGGCGGTGCCGATCACCACGCCAATGGCGGTTAGCGCAACGCGTCCTTTGCGCCTGCCAAGGTTGTCGAAGATCAGTTTAATCAGATCGAAGAAACGCATTCTTCACCTCACTTTCCACTACCCTCATCACTACCAATAAGAAAGGGTTGCCGGTCGTCCCTCTGCGGGGGTTACCCGCCCTTCGGGCGCGGCAGCGGCTCGACTGGCAGCGGCTCGCCGCCCGGCGGAATTTCCTCACCCGGCAGCGGTTCGAACGGTGCGGGCGTTGGCTGGGCGCTGTCCAGCCCGACCAGACCGCGCAGGAAACGCAGCACTCTCTGCAAGAAGGTCTCCTCGACCGGGACTTCCGGTTGCACCGGCGGGAAACCGTCCGTTGGCATTTCGGGGGTGGGCAGGTCAATCACCTCGACGTTGAGAACCTGGGTGATGGTGCGCGGCTGGTTGAAGTCGTCGGTGTAATTGATACTGACTTCGATATCCAGTGTTCCCGGCTGGAAGGGCATTGCCATCGCGTCCAGGGTGAAGTAGCCGCCCGGTTCCAGCGAGCCCACCAGGGTGACGGCGTTGGTGATCTCGGCATTGGCGGAGGACACGCGCATGTTGCCCAGCACGGCGGTCTTGCGCCCCAGGTTGGTCACCTGCAGCGGCAGCTGGGTGGGTTGGTTGGTGTAGAAAAAGCCCGGGTCGCGGTAGAACCCGACCTCCACCTGCGGCAGTTGGTAGATCAGCAGGGTGATGACCTGATCGTTGACCTGGCGCGCGCCCTTCTCGTCGTCGTAGATAAACGATATCTTGAACGGGTAGGCGCCGGGGTTGGCGGTCACGTTGACGATCAGTTTTTGCGAGGTGGACACGGTCACGCCGACCGGCACCTCGCCCAGAAAGACCAGGTTGGATGCGCCCAGCGGCGCAAAGGTGGACAGTTCGCTGCCGCCCGGTACGGGCGTGCCCTGCTCGTTGACCGATGCCCCGCCGCCCAGTACCATTGTCACCGCGCGCGCATTGGCGCTGCCCAGATTGCGCACTTCCAGTTCCAGGTTGAAAATTGCGCCGGGTTGGAGCAGGTCGACATCCGTGCGGTAAGCGCTGACCACCAGCTGCGGGCGGCTGACCAGGGTGGGCGTGGCGGTCGGGCGCGCCGGTCCGCCGGCGGCAGGTTTCTTGAGGTTTATGGTGATGGTCAGCGTTTCGCTGAAGGTTTCACTGCCGTTCAGGTTGGTGTACGCCACCGCGACCGACAACGTGGCAACCGATTGCCCGCTGAGCGCGGGGTTGGCGATCAGCGGCTGGAAGACGTTAACCTTCTCGTTCGGGTCGACCTCGTTCAGCGCGCGCACCCCGCCGGTGTCCACCGGCAGGAAGTCGCTGCCGCCAAAGGTGATGCGCACATTACGGGCAAAATCCTGCCCGCGGTTGACCACCGTCAGACGCAGCTCGAACTCCTGCCCGGGGATGATCTCGGCATCCCCGGTCACGCCGTACGAATCGAGCACCAGCAGCGGGCGGCCGCTGGCGGGCGGGGTTGGGCGTTGGGCAGTGGTGGTCAGCGAAAGGCCGGCGACCTCGTTTGCCCCGTCCAGAAAGCGCACGGTGGTTACGTCCATACCGCCGTCGGCGGTTGCCGCCGGGATGGCGATCGAAACCACCGCGCTGGTGCTCTCGCCGGGGTCAAGGATTGGGTCGTTCAGACTGACCGAAGCCGGCCAGTCGTTGAGCGACGTCGGTTCGGGCGCAGTCAGGTTGAGCGTGCTGCCGCCGGTGTTGTTGAGGGTCAGCGTATAGAAGACCACCGCGCCGGGTATGCCGGTTTTGGCGGCGCTGTCGGGGGTGACGTTCAGCGCGGGCGTTTGCGCCGCAGCCGGCTGGGTCACCCCCCCGGCGAGCGGGGTGATCACCAGGACGAATAAAAGAATGAAGGAAATTATTTTTACGTTCATCACGGATTGGCTTCCTTTGCAGCGGCTTGAAGATTGAAGGTCGAAGCAGCCTGGTACTCCGCTTCGCTGACAATTTTTCCATCCAACAGGTAGAGCGAATGGGTGGCAAACGCGTGAATGCGCGGGTCGTGGGTGACGACAATGACCGTCTTTCCGCTACGGTGCAGTTCGGAAAGCAGCTGCATGATGCCGTACCCGCTGGCAGTATCCAGGTTGCCGGTCGGCTCGTCCGCCAGGATGATATCCGGCTGGTTGACCATCGAACGGGCAATGGCGACGCGCTGCTGTTGACCACCGGAAAGCTCGGTTGGCTTGTGGTGGACGCGGTTTTCCAGTCCGACCATGCGCAGCAGGTGGTGGGCGCGTTTGCGCCGCTCACCGGTTGAGGCGCCCGAAAAACACAGCGGAAAGGCGACGTTCTCCAGCGCGTTCATCATCGGTACCAGATTGAAGGACTGAAAGATGAACCCGATCTTCTTGCGGCGGTACACCGCCAGCTCGTTCTCGTCCATCTTTTCCAGCGCCACCCCTTCAATGGTAATTTTCCCGGAGGTTGGGCGGTCCAGCCCGCCCAGCAGGTAGAGCAGGGTGCTCTTGCCCGAACCGGACGGACC
The DNA here is from genome assembly GCA_037442545.1 of Bellilinea sp. Lineage (GTDB taxonomy): Bacteria > Chloroflexota > Anaerolineae > Anaerolineales > Anaerolineaceae > Bellilinea. The sequence goes on along the minus strand of JBBIQB010000001.1, from coordinate 17,314 downwards.
CATTACCACGGTGAAGGTGTTGCGCTCGATATCCAGGCTGATGCCTGCCAGGGCGTGCACTTTTTGCTTGCCCATGATGTAGGTCTTGCGCAAGTCGCGAATTTGAATAAAGTGCGAGTTCGAAGTTGCCATGCTAAACAATTAGAATATGCGGGTCGGGTTGAGCCCGCTCAGCTGCGCGCCGATGAAAGCCGGCAGCGCCTGAACGGCGAGCAGCAGCAGCACCGAGACGATTACCGCCAGCCAGGCTTTGCCCTTGCCCAGCCCGGTCAGCGGCACCACGCCTACCATCAGCAGTCCGACCATCCACAGCGTGTACAGGTCGATGTGTCCCAGCAGCGAGCGCAAAAATGCCTGAAAACCGGCGGCGTCCGCCGCCATGAAACCCGAAACCCCTGGCGCCTGAATCACCTGGCGGGTGGCAAGCAGCCAGGCCCCCTGGACGATGAAGCGAATGGCAAACGGCATGGACGCCCAGGCAGCCAGATTGAGCGCCGAGGTGTTGCTGCCGCGGCTGCCCACCAGGGTCAACCCCAGGTGAAGGATGCTGCCGAGCAGGAACCAGCCGACCCACACGCCTGCCAGCGCGCCCAGCGCGGGCAGGGCGTAGATCACCACCGGGCTGGTGCGGTTTTGCTGGCTCTGGAAGTACTGCTCCTGCTGTTCGGGTGACCAGAACTGGAAGTCGGGCGGCAGTTCGCCGCCTGCCTGCACCTGCACAGCCGCCGCGCGGGCGGGTCCGCCTGCCAGGGCAAGCGCCAACGCCAGGATGCTGAGGATGATCAGCGGCGCCAGCCAGACGCCGCTTTCCTGCGCGGTGATGGCTTTCATCGTCCTGCCCGGGCGGAAAAAGACAGGCAACAGCCAGTCGAAGCGCAGCCGGCGCGGGCGAATTTCTTCGAATTCTTCGGTGGAGTTGAGTTCTGCTTCTGCCATGGTTCTCCTCGATTAATGGAATGACAGGTTAAATTCGCCTGGTGTTCAACCAGACATGGGTTAAAGACGAACAATGATTGTAAAAGTTCCCTGCCTGCCGGCGGTATCCTGCCGGGAATAATGACTTGTGCCCATCTTGATCCGGGTCACCGCCTGCGCGCCGCCCGCACGGGTGTGGATGGCTTTCGAGACCGCTCGCCGAATTGACGTTTAATGTAGCATATTTCGAGAGGTTTGGACAGGTTCGAGAAAACCGCTGCCCGGCGGGCAGCCAGGGCGCGCGATTGGCACCATCCGAAAAAAAGTTACCCCAACCGGCGGCAGGGCGCGGCAGGAAGGGCTATAATCAAGCCAGAGTTAATCGCTTTCAACCCTTAAGTGGGCATGCAAACCATGATTTTGCCATAGCGCCGGTTGCTGCGTTCCCACGCCCTGACGTTTCGATAAATTTACAGCCACTCTCTACTGCCGCTCGTTCGAGCAGACAAGGATTACCCCCATGCGCATCCTGGTTGGATTGGAAAACAACATCGAACATCGTTCGCTTGCCTGGGCTTTGGAACACCCTGGCTGTTTTGCCTACGGCGCGGAGAGCAGCGAGGCGGTGATCAACGTTGCCAAGGCATTCGTCGAGTACAAGCGCTGGCTGGAGGCACACACCGCCGATTCCTGGCTGGCGGACGCACGCGACGTGGACGTGCGCCTGATCGATACGTGGGATGTGTACGAGATCGACGAGAATTATGATGTCAGCCCGGAGGGCAGGTACGCGGTCAACGCCTGGTTCCGCCACGACTGGAAGCCGCTTACCCGGCTGGAAGTGCAGCGCGGGCTGCGCGTCCTCGCCTGGATGCGCGAAGACCTGCTTAAGATGGTCACCCGCGTGCCGGAGGTGGTGCTCGACCGCCAGTACCCCGGCGAACGCTGGAGCATCCGCGGGGTGCTCAAGCACCTGGGCGGCGCGGAGTGGTGGTACCTCGACCGGCTCGGGCTGGGTCAGGTCACCCGGCGCGAGCTGCCCGAGGACGCCTTCGAGCGGCTGGCGTGGTCGCGCCGGCGCACCGAGGAGGCGCTCTCCAGCCTGGAAGGGGTGGTGCAGGTGGTGGGCAAGGACGGGGAAATGTGGAGTCCGCGCAAGCTGCTGCGCCGGGCTGCCTGGCACGAACGCGATCATATCGAGCATATCCGCAGGCTGCTTTCCGGCACGCGCGAGTTGGGCTAGCCCCGCTGCAGGCAGAGCCCGCGTGCCCGCCAGGGTATGTCGAAGCCGGCGGTGGGATTTACCAAAACCGCGCAGCCGCGCGCTTTTGGGATACAATCGGGGCATGGCATGGGAGATTTGGGGACACGAATGGGCGGCGAATTTGCTCCGGCAGCACATCCGCAATGGCGAAGCCCGCCACGCCTACCTGTTCAGCGGCGCGGCAGGGGTGGGACGGCGCACGCTGGCGCTGCGCTTTGCGCGCGCGCTCAATTGCGCCCAACCACCGCAGCCGGGCGAAGCCTGCGGCGCGTGCCGCATCTGCCGCCAGACGGAACGCATGCAGCAGCCCGACCTGGCGGTGGTGTGCAGCGCGGAAGGCGGCGGCAGCATCAAGGTCGAGCAGCTGCGCGAACTGCAGCGCAGCCTGGTGCTGGCGCCCTACGAGGCGCGTTACCGCGTGGCGCTGTTGCTCAACTTCGAGCAAGCCACCCCCGCGGCGCAGAACGCGCTGCTCAAAACGCTGGAGGAAGCCCCCGAAAAGGTCATCCTGCTGCTGACTGCCGCCTCGCCCGAAGACTTGCTGCCGACCATCGTCTCGCGCTGCGAGGTGCTGCGCCTGCGCCCGCTGAGCGCCGCCGCGCTGGCGCAGCGGCTGCAAAAGCAGCGTGGGTTGTCATCCCAACAGGCACAACTGCTGGCGCACCTGGCAGGCGGCAAACCCGGCGCCGCGCTGCGCCTGCTGGATGACCCCGCCGCGCTCGACCAGCGCCAGGTCGGGCTGGACAGCCTGTTCGACGCGCTGCAGGGCGACCGCTACCAGCGCTTCCGAATCGCCGAGGCGCTGGCGGGTAAGGACAAGGAAAGCGTGCGCGCCGTGCTGCGCCTGTGGAGCAGCCTCTGGCGGGACGTGCTGCTGCTGTGCGGCGGCGCGGATTCCGCCCTCACCCACATGGATGTGCGCGAAACGCTGGCGGCGCTTGCCGCGCAAGTGGATTTCGCCGGCGCCCACGCCTGCCTGGAGGCAATCGAACAGGCGCAAGCCGGGCTGGACGCCAACCTCAACCTGCGCCTGATGTTGGAAGTGCTGCTGCTCGATCTGCCCTGCCTGAGCGGGTTGCGCCCGCCGTCTGCCTAACGCTGCACCATCGGCAGGTAAACCGCCAGCGGGTCGAAACTGACCACCTTGACCGGCTGCCAGAGTACCACCGAACCGACCACCCCGTTCGGGTTGTTTCCCCAACACTTGACCGCCCCGGCGACTACCGCGCAGGTGTGTCCCGATCCGGGGCTGATCGCCGTCACCCCGCCCCTGTGGATACCACCACGCTGCGCCGCTTGATCCGGCTGCGGTACTCGGCGGGAAAACCCTGTTCCAGGCGGGCGACGTGGCTGCGCAGCTGCGCTTTGAGAAAATTTTCCGATTCGACCAGGCGGCGGGTGGAAAAATTGAGGATAAGGAATTCGAACACGGCATTGGTCTCGGACGATTCCAGCTCGATTGCCAGCTGGTAGGCGTCTTCCAGGTCGCGGATTTTTTGCAGCGTTTTGGCAGACGCCAGCTCGAAGCAGCGGTGCACGTCGCGCAGCAAGTCGGCGCGGGCGGGCTGCGCCAGTTCCTCAGCGCTGAGCGTTTCACGCGTCTGGCGCAGGACCGCGGCGTGCTCGTGCTCCTCGTCCGCATACCCAAGCCAAAAATCCGCCACTGCCGGGTAGGAGCGGAACATATCGCCCAACTGGCGGTAGAACACCTCGGCGCTTTCTTCCATACGGATGGCGTAGTCGAACAGTTTCCCAACCGTTTCGATTTGCATGACTACACACCCCCTTGACTGGTATATGTTAATCATATTCAGGAAAGGCGCGCTGTCAAGCGTTTTTTCGGGTAGGATTTGTGTGGACTGGCGCGGCGGACAGATCGGGTTTATCTCATCGCGCCGCCGGCTGAACCCGTGCGTGTGGTGAGCCCGCCGATCACAAGCAGTTCAGCAGTTCAATCATCAGCCGGAACGAACGCCCCGGGTCATTAATCTGATTCACCGTACCGGTCAGGTAGACGTCTTTTTCGGGCGCAAAAAAGGCAACCGTGCCCGAAAGCCCCGAATGTCCGAGAAATTCCGGAATGGCTTTAAAGGGCGAGAACAACCGCGGCAGTTTGAACCGTGTCAGTCCGATTCCGGCTTCCAGAGGAAAGAATATCCGTTCCCATTGTTTCATCCAGGCAAAATTTTCGACCGGGAAAAACCGCCCGCCGAAGAAAGCCTTGAGGAAGGTCAACAGTTCTGCAGAGGTCGAGACAATCCCCCCGTCTGCGCCGAAGGAGCGCATGGCAAGCGGGACATGCAGCCGCTCTTTCTTGTAGTAGAGGGGCACAGGGCGGGTATCGCGCTGATCGGTATAAAGGTAGGTTTTTTGCAGCCCCAACGGAGCAAAGATCAACTCTTCCAGGACGGTTTGGAGGGGTTTGGCGTACAGCGTTTCAATCAGGCGTCCCAAAAGCTGGTAGTTGGTGTCGGAGTACAGGGCTTTGCCTTTCTCACCGGGACGGAATGCCGGCTTCATCCTTTTTGTCTCCAGGATGACTTGTTCAAACGACCAGCCCTGGTCGATGCCTGCGGTCAGTTCTTCCAAAAAACTTTTGCCGTTGGCTTTTTTCTGCTGGAAATAATCGGGCAGCCCGGAGGTATGTGCCAGCAATTGTCGAATTGTGATCTGCCTGGCGCAGTCCACGCCCTGGATAACCAGCAGCCCCTCGAGGATCGCTTTGTCCAGATAGCTGGCAACCGGGTCGTCCAGTTGGAATACGTTTTGGCCAGCCAGATTTAAGATGATGGCGGAAATGTAGAGTTTGGTCGTGCTGGCAATAAAGTATTGGCTCTCCACATCGAGATTCCCGGCAGAGCCGCAAAAAGCCAGGGATTGCTCCCCGTTTTGGATGCAAAAAGAGACACCAAAAACCGTCGTATTATCGACTGTTTTGTCCAGCACTCGTTGCAGTTTGTGTATGCGTTGTTCCTGATTCATCACAATTCCCTTGAATAAGTCATTGAAACGGATAAGTTGTCCTGTTTCAGGGATTCCAATAAGCTGCCATACCAACGGATATTGAAAGCATAAAAATCGCGCCCATATTGCAGGGTCAATAGCTGGAATGTAGCCACAGTTTGCCATTCGGGAGCAATTTGCAGGCTGGTAGATTGCTGGTGGATGAGATCCAGCTTGTCCAGAATTTGTCGCAATTGTTGCAGATGCGCCTCCACCAGGCGGATGCGCTCCTGTGGGTCAGAAAGACCCATAAAGTACAGGCGGGTCAGGGCTGGGTCTTTGACCTTTTCGGCTTCGATGTCGGATACCAGCCAATCCTGAAAGGCTTCCCGCCCGGCGGGAGTCAGGTGAAAGATGCGTTTATTGCGCCCGTTTTCGATCGTTTCCTGCCCGGTAATCCAGCCTTTTTTGAGTATCTTGCGGATGGCGGCGTTGATGCTGCCGAAACTGGCGCTGTAGAATAAAGAAACACTGCGCTGCAGCGCCTTGTTGATTTCGTACACGGTCATCGACTGTAGAGCGAGCAATCCCAAAATCACAAATTCCAATAGTATACCCTTTCGATATATTACTAATAGTAATATGTAGATTGCGAAATGTCAAGGGCGACTTTGGATTTGTCGGCAGCCACATCGCCCCAGCACAGCCTTCGGCAGGCGCGTACCCTGAGCCCGCGTACCCTTCAGGGTATATCGAAGGGGGTACGCCGCCGTAGGTTGAGCCTCTATTCAGATCCGCAAACCGCCGCGGAAGCCGCGGGCGGCATAATACGAGGGTGCGCTGTTGTGATAGACGAAGACCCTTTCAGCCCGCGGCTTTCTTGACCAGCGCGCGGATGATCTCCTCCTCGGCGGCGGTCAACTCCTTCAACGCGAAGGAGGTCGGCCACATGGCGCCTTCGTCGAGGTTGGCTGCATCGCTGAAACCGAATGTCGCATATCTCGCGCTGAACTTGTGCGCGCTTTGGAAGAAGCACACCACCTTGCCGTCGCGGGCATAGGCGGGCATGCCATACCAGGTTTTTGGGGAAAGCACTGGCGCGCTGGCTTTGATGATGGCATGGATGCGCATTGCCATGCTGCGCTCCGCTTCCGGCATCTCGGCAATTTTGGCAAGCACGGCATTTTCCCCTGCTGCTTTGTCTTTGGATGCACGCGCTTCCGCTTTTAACTCTTCGGCGCGCTCCTTCATCGCGGCTCGTTCTTCGTCCGAAAAACCCGAAGACCTCTTGCCGGATGGCTGATCTCCCTTGGTGGATTGGGGTGCGTCTTTCTTGGGACTCATGCAAACCTCCTGATCAATACCTTCGCTGTACAGGCTGGGGCGGTATGCAAACTGCCAAAGGTCATTGCCCCGCCCGCACTGCCTTGGGTGCACTATGGTGCCGCCGGTCGCCACGCAATTTGGCATTTGCCTTGCCCCTATTTTCTCACAAATATCGACAGAACTTAATAGGACAGGTTTGCCAACAGTATCTGTGGCAAAGCAATCGTCGGTCGGGGGTATCTTGACGGGACGGCGAGCATAGATTATCATCTACTATATTAGACAATTGTCTAATTTGCCTCGCCATGACCCGTATCCTTTTCGACAGCGGCAGCGCCTACGATTTCTTCATCAGCCTGGTGGTATTGCACAGCCCGGCCGAGTTCGGGCTGCGCCCGTCCTGGGCAGCCGGCGTGCGCTCGCGCCTGCCTGCCAGTCCGCGGGAGTTTTTCGAGCGCAGCGTGCCCTTCCTGGGCGCGCCGCTCGCCTGGCTGCACGACCTGCCCGACCCGCAGCGCGACGCGGCGGCTGCGCTGGACGCCCTGCGGCAGATTCCGCCCGAACAGCGGCTGGCGCGCCTGACCTTTACGACCGATACACCCGCTGCGCTGCGCCAGGCGCTGCTGGATACCGCTACCAGCGGTCAAGCCAGCCCGGCGGCGCGCGAACTGCTCAAGGCGCAATTCAACACCAAACGCCATGTACCGCCACCGCATACGCTGGATTACTGCCTGATCGCCTGGAGCCGGGCAGCCGAATTCGGCGAGGAATTGCTCGAAGCGCTGGATGCCTACCGGACGGTTTTTTTTGCCGCCGAAGAAGCCCACATCCAACCGCTGCTGCATGCCGGGCAGGACATTGCCCGCCGCCTGACCGCCGCGCATCCGCTGGCAGCGGTTATCGAAACCCTCACCCGCGGGGTGAGCATCGAGGAAATTGCCAGCGCGGCGCAGCTGACCCTGATCCCGTCGTACTGGAGCACACCGCTGATCTTCTTCCAGCGCCTGCCCGAGAACCGCGCCCTGCTGGTTTTCGGCTGCCGCCCGGCGCACCTTTCGCTGGCTGGCGGCGGCGCCGTCCCGCCGGCGCTGGTCGATTCCTTCAAAGCGCTCGGCGATCCAACCCGCCTGCGCATTCTGCGCTTCCTGGCGCAGCAGCCGCTCACCCCCGCCGGGCTGGCGCAGCGCCTGCGGCTGCGCCCGCCAACCGTGATCCATCACCTCAACATCCTGCGCCTTGCCGGGCTGGTGCATATCCGCCTGCATGCCGGCGGCGAGCGCCGCTATGCCCTGCGCCATGAAGGGATGGACGAAGCCCTGGCAGCCTTGCAGCGCTTTCTGGACACCCCGGAAGAACCCTGAACCCTCTTTTTGGAGGCAACCCCTTGAAATTCAAGCCATCAACCGCCGGCACGCCCAAGATGCTGGCGAACTACTTCGACCGCGTCGGCTCATTTCAGCCCAACGCCCGCCTTTACCTGTTCAGCGTCATCCTGACCGGCGCCGCGCTGGGCGTTTTCCGCCTGCTGTTCAATTTCTATGTCCTTTCATTGGGCTACGACGAAGCCCTGCTGGGTACCCTGATCACCACCTCCAGCCTGACCGCCCTGCTGGCGGCGCTGCCGATGGGCTATCTGGTGGACAGCATCGGTCACAAGACCTCGCTGATCATCGGCGGGGCGGTCCTCAGCCTGGCGGTGATCGGAATGGTCGTCTTCCCCACCGCGCTCATGTTCGTCCTGATGAACATCGTGCTTGGGCTGGCGCAAAGCCTGACCGGGGTGACCATGGGTCCGTTCCTGATGGAAAACAGCGGCGAAAAGGAACGCACCTACCTGTTCAGCTTTACCTCCGGGCTGCAAATGGCGTCCGCCTTCTTCGGCAACTGGATCGGCGGTTACCTGCCCACCTGGCTGGCAGCCCTGCAGGGTGGCAGCCCGACCAGCCCAGCAGCCTATGCTGCCTCGCTGGCAGCCATTGCCGTGGGCGGTGCTGCCGGCATCCTGCCGCTATTCTTTCTGCGCTCGCTCAACATCCCCCGCGAACGACGCTCAGTGTTTACCCCGCTGGCGTACTTTGGCAAAAATTCGCGCCTGCTGGGTAAATTGATCCTGCCGATGCTGGTGACCTCCCTCGGCGCAGGGCTGGTCATGCCGTTTATGAATGTTTTCTTTCGCAACGTCCACAATCAGCCCGACCCGGTGATCGGCGCCATGTTCGCCTGGGGCTCGCTGGCAATGGGCATTGGGCTGCTAATCGCCCCGCCGCTGGCGGACCGCTATGGAAAAATTCAACTGGTGGTCATCACCCAGGCGCTGTCAATTCCCTTCCTCTTTATGCTCGGTTTTGCGCCCTGGTTTGCCTTTAGTGCCGCCGCCTACTACGTCCGCCTGACGCTGATGAACATGAGCCTGCCGGTGTACCAGGCGTTTGTGATGGAAAAAGTGCAACCCTCCGCCCGCGCCACAGTTGCCAGCCTGGTGAGCATGGCGAACAACGTCGGCTGGGCGTTCTCGCCGCAGATCTCCGGCTGGATTCAAGTCAATTACGGGTTTCAGCCGGCTTTTGTGGCTACCCTGGTGCTGTACGTGATCTCGATCTTCCTCTACTGGCGCTTCTTCTGGCACCCAGTGGGTAAACAAAGCGCGCAAATGCAGCCCGCTGCTGCAACCTTCAAACCCGAATAGCATCTATATAGGAAGAAACAAATGCACGAATTGGAGAACCCGCAACATGGAAATGATCGTCAATTTTCCCGGCGGCGCGCGGGTGGACGCGCAATTTGGTCCGTACACCGTCCGCACCGACCAGCCGCCGATGGGTGGCGGTGAAGGCTCCGCCCCGACCCCCTTTGCTGTATTTTTGGCTTCGCTGGCAACCTGCGCAGGCATTTACGTGCTCGGTTTTTGCCGCCAGCGCGAACTGCCCACGGAAGGCATTCGCATCGTCCAGCGCGACCGGCGCAACCCGCTGACCGGCATGGTCGACCAGGTGGAAATGGAGATTCAGGTACCCCCGGATTTTCCGCAAAAGTATTACGATGCGCTGGTGCGTTCCGCCGAGCAGTGCGCCGTCAAGAAGCACATGGAAAACCCACCCCAATTTTCCATCCAGACCAAAGTGACCGCCTGAGCAGCGTCCGCCCTGCCCCAGCGGTCAGCAGCCGGGTGTACTGACGGCTGCCGGTTACCCTCACCCGCCTGCGACTGGTGGGAAGAAATCGAGCACATCCCCCGCCTGGAGGGGGGTATCCCATTCCAGCGGCAAAATAGCCACATCCTGCCCGTTGACAAAGCCGTGCACGTGGGCGTGTATTTGCCCTTCGGTGTTTAGCCAGTGGGTGTGCAGTTCCGGCAGTTGGGTGAGAATCGCATCAACTGCCTGGCGCACGGTGGTGCCGGCGGGTAAATCCAGGTGCAGCGATCTGGTTTTGGCAATCAGCCGGAAGGTAGCGTAAAGGTTGACCTGCATGGCCTGCCTCAGTCGGAGGGTTTGGGCGCAATCGGCTGCCCCGCCCGGTGTGAATTATGCCACAGCCTGCCGTGACTGACCAGTGCGGCTACGCCATGCGCGGCACCACCAACGGGTATTTGCCGTTCGGGCTGCGCATCACCTCCAGCGGGATGCCGAAGGCTTCGCTCAGCAGCGCCGGGCGCAGCACCTCGCTCTGGCTGCCAAAGGCGCGCGCCACCCCATCCACCAGTAGCAGCACCCGATCGGCGTAGCGCGCCACAAGGTTCAGGTCGTGCAGCACCACCAGCGCCGCCGACAGGCGCTGCCCATTGTCCGCGGCGGTCTGCGGCGGCTGTTCGACCAGCCCGCGCACCAGGTTGAGCAGCGCAATCTGGTACTGCAAATCCAGGTGGGTGGTCGGTTCGTCCAGCAGCATCAACGGCGTGGCTTGCACCAGTGCCCGCGCCAGCAGCAGGCGCTGCAATTCGCCCCCCGACAATTCGCCAATCATGCGTTCCGCCAGGTGCAGCGTGTTGGTACGGCTCATCGCCTCGCGGATCAACACCTCATCCGCGCGGGAGATCTGCCCAAACCAGTTCAGGTAGGGTGTGCGCCCCAGCGAGACCACCTGCCAGGCGGTAAACCCCGGCGGAACCGCGCGCGCTTGCGGTACCACGGTCAGCACCCGCGCCCGTTCCTGCACCGGCAGCTGGGTCAGGTCGCGCCCGTTGCAGCAGATCGAGCCCGGCGGCGCGGGAATCACCCCGCTTAACGCGCGCACCAGGGTGGATTTACCCGCCCCGTTGGGACCGATCACCGCCAGCATTTCCCCTTCCTGCAAGCGGAAACTGACATCCTTCAAAACCGGGGTTTGATTATAGCCAATGGTCAGGTGATTGACTTCGAGCATGGTCAACTCCAATGGGGCTGCTGGCGCGAACGCCTGAGAATCCACAAGAAAAACGGCGCGCCAGCCAGCGCGGTGATCATGCCGACCGGCAGTTCCTGCGGCGCCAGAACCAGCCGCGCCAGCACATCTGCGAACAACAGAAACGCCGCCCCACCCAGCAGCGAGAGGGGCAGCAGGCGGCGGTAATCGCCGCCGGTCAACATGCGCAGCAGGTGCGGGACGATCAGCCCGACGAAACCGATGATCCCGGCAAACGAAACCGCCGCCGCGCTGGTCAACGACGCGGCGATTATGATCAAGCGGCGGGCGCGCACCACCGGCAAGCCCAACTGCTGTGCCTGCTCGTCGCCGAACTGCATCACGTTGAGCGCGTGCCCCATCGTCAGCAAGCCGCCCAGACCGACCAGCCAGTAGGGCAGCAGTGCCAGCACCGGCTGCCAGCCGGTCAGGGCGGAACCGCCCAGCAGCCAGGCGAGCGCGCGGCGCAGTTCGCCAGTCGAATTGAGCATCAAAAACGAGGTCAACGCGCCGGCAAACGAACTGACCGCCACGCCAGCCAGCACCAGGTTGGTCACCGGCAGGGTGTGCCCGGAGCGTGCCAGTTGGTACACCACCAGAACCGTCAGCAGGGCAGCGCTGAACGCCGCCAGCGGGACAGCCATCAACCCCAGCGCGTCGTAGCGCCAGTTCAGGCTCATTGCCGCCACCGCGCCCAACCCCGCGCCGGAAGCCACGCCGATCAGGTACGGGTCTGCCAGCGGATTGCGGAACAACCCCTGATATGCCGCACCACTGCCTGCCAGCGCCGCGCCGGTCATCGCCACCAGCACGGTGCGCGGCAGGCGCAGGGAAAACACAATCGTGCTGGAAACCCGCAGATCATCCGTGGGCGTGCCGCTCAGCGCTGCCCACAAGGTCGCCGCCAGTACAGACGGCGAAAGGAACACACTGCCCACCATCACGCTCAACAGCAGGGCTGCCAGCAGTGCCAGAAGGGCATACCAGTAGGGACGGGCAGTGTGTTCCATGTTTTCCAGTGCTTATTTAAACAGGTCGGGGTGGATCAGTTTCGCCAGCAGTTCCAAGCCTTCTACCTGGCGGGGACCCGGGCGGCTGACCAGGTCATCATCGAACGGCAGCACGCGTCCCGCTTTCACCGCGCGCAGCTGCTCCCAGCCGGCGCGCGCGGCAACCTGTTCCGGCGTTACGCCGTAATTCGCATCGCCGAGCAGGATGAAATCGGGGTCGGCTTCCAGCAGAGCTTCGATGCTCATTTGCCCGTAGGGCATACCCATCGCCGCGCCAATGTTGTCCGCCGCGGCTTGATTCAACAGCGTGTCGATGAAAGTGCCGCTGCCGGCGGTCCACGGTTTTGCCGGTTCGCTGCCGTCAATCTCGTAGAAGACGGTCGGGCGCTGGCTGACCTGGGAAAGTTTCTGCTCGACCACCGCCGCGCGCACGGTTAGGTTGGCAACCAGGCTTTCGGCTTCGCCGCGCCTGCCGGTCAGCGTGCCAACGGTAAGCAGCATGTTGTACATGCCAGCCAGGTCGGCTGGATTGCTGAGGTAGTACACGGTCAGCCCGGCGTCTTCCAGCGATTTGACCAGTTCCGGCGCATTGATCTCGGCTGCCAGCACCAGGTCGGGCGTCAGTGCGACGATCTGCTCGATCGAATAATTGCCCATCGAGCCGCCAACCGAGGGCAGCCCGGCCGCTTCGGGCGGATAATTACTGAACTCATCCCGCCCGATGGTTTGCGCGCCCGCGCCAATGGCGAACAGGATTTCGGTGTTGGATGGGGCGAGCGAAACCACGCGCTGGGCAGGCGATTGCAGAATCACCGAGCGTCCCAAACCATCGATCAGCGAGATCGGGCTGGCGGTGGGGGTCGGCTGGGGCGTGGCAGCCGGGCTGCACGCCGCCAGGATCAAGGTGAGTGCCAGGGTCAGAACGATTGCTATCGAACTTCGTTTCATGGGGTATCCTTTTGACATTGAAAGGGTTTTTGGTTGGGTATGGTTGCGCCGGCAACGCCGGCAACTGTCAGGGCAGGTGAATCGATCCGTGCGGGGGCGCTGGCGATGACAACGAAAACTCCCTGCCTGGTGCGGGCAGGGAGAGGAGATTTTGGAGTTTGCGTTGTTGCCAGTCCAAAGTTCCCCACCTCCTTTCCGCGAGAGTGTGGTGAACGCCTGAACGGCGGGCGTCCTGGCTTTTTCGGCTCAATCAGCCGAAATCACAGTTGCGCGACAGCACCGGACTTGCACCGGTTTCGCCTTTAAGCCCTTCCATCCGGGGAGCAGGGCACCTATCAGGCACTCATTCAATTGTTGCTTTGATTGTATTGCGGAAGCGCGGGAGTGTCAAGCCAAATGCCCGGGATACAATGTTGACATTCGTCAGGTTGACACGGGCGCATTCTAAATCTATAATTAACTCAATTGAATAAAAACCTTCGGGGCAGGGTGAGGAAGCACCGCTTCCAATTCCCGATCGGTGGTACAACCCACGAGCGCCTGAAAACGCATGACCCGGTGAAATTCCGGGGTCGACGGTAAAGTCCGGATAAAAGAAGGTGAAACGCAACGACTGTGGTCTGGGTCGCTGCTGTCCTGCCCCGAAAACGCCTGTTTTTGGGGTTTTTTGTTGCCCCCAACCGCAGACACGAAAGGAATGTCGCATGGAAATCAGTCTGCCCAACCTGAACAACCTGCAACCCGGCGTAGCCGCCTGGCTGCGCCGCCTGCGCCTGGTGCTCACCCCGCTCTCGCTGCTGCTGGCATTGATCTTGTGGGAGGCGCTGGCGCGAATTACCCAGCTGCCAGCCTTCATCCTGCCCTCGCCCGGCAGGGTGGCGTCCCGCTTTGCCCAGGCGCTCGGCGACGGCACCTTGCTGCGCCACACCTCTGCTACACTGCTGGAAGTGACCCTCGGCTTGCTGGCGGGCACCCTGCTGGCAACCCTGATCGGCTATGCCATTGCCAAATCCCCGCTGTTCGAAAAACTGGCAGCCCCCTACCTGGTCGCCAGCCAGGCGATCCCGATCGTCGCCATTGCCCCGCTGCTGGTGATCTGGTTCGGACCCGGCATTTTTTCCAAAGTGCTGATCTGCTCGCTGATTGTGTTCTTCCCGGTGCTGGTCAACACCGTGGTCGGATTGCGCGCCGTGCCGGATGACCTGCGCGCGCTAATGCGTTCGCTACGCGCCACGCGCTGGCAAAACCTGAAATACCTGGAAATCCCCGCTGCCCTGCCGGTGTTCCTGGGCGGGCTGCGCATCGGCGCCACCCTGTCGGTGATCGGCGCGGTGGTGGGTGAGCTGGTCGCCGCCGACCGCGGGCTCGGCTTTTTGATCAACGTCGGGCGTGGTCAGTTCGATACCGCCCTGGTCTTCGTCGCCGTGTTCACCCTGGTCACACTGGCACTGCTGCTCTACGGCGCGGTGATTCTCCTGGAGCGCCGCCTGCTGGCGTGGAAGAACGAGAACAACCCACCCTTTACCACTAAAACCCTGGATTGAGGAAGATATCATGCGTCAAAAACCCCTGCTGCTACCCACTCTGTTGCTGCTTGCCGCGCTGCTGGCTGGCTGCGCCGCGCCGCCGGCAGCCAGCCCCACCCCGGAATTGACCCCAATTCGCCTGCCGGTTGGCTTCATCCCCAACGTCCAGTTTGCGCCGCTGTACGTTGCCATCGAGCGCGGCTATTTTCGCCAGGTCGGGCTGGATGTCAGCCTGGATTACAGCATGGAGAACGACAACGTGGCGCTGGTTGGCGCCGGGCAGATTCCCTTTGCCATCGTCTCCGGCGAACAGGTGCTGTTGAGCAGAGCCCAAGGATTGCCGGTGGTGTACGTCATGTCCTGGTATCACGATTTTCCGGTCGGCGTGGTTTCGCTGCGCACGGCGGGCATCCGCCAGCCTGGCGACCTGCGCGGACGCACGGTTGGCATCCCTGGCACCTACGGGGCAAGTTACATTGGCTTGCAGGCGCTGCTGGCTGCCGCCGGTTTGAAGGAAACCGATTTGCGCTTACAATCGATTGGCTTCAACCAGGTGGAAGCGCTGACCACCGGGCAAGTGGAAGCCGGCGTGATCTACGTCACCAACGAGCCGGTACAGCTGCGCAGCCTGGGCTACGATGTTGACGTCCTGCGCGTGGCAGACAGCCTGGCGCTGGTTTCCAACGGCTTGATCACCAACGAAAAAACGCTCAACGAAAACCCCGATCTGGTGCGCAAGATGATTGCAGCCATATTGCGCGGCGTGCAGGATACCGCCGCCGACCCGGACGCGGCTTACGAAATTTCCACCCGGCATGTCGAAAACCTGGCAAACCTTTCCGCGCTGGACGCTGCCACCCAGCGCGGGGTGCTGACCGCTTCGATCCAACTGTACCAGATTGACCCGCCGGGAAAATCTGACCCGCAAGCCTGGGAAAACACCCACCGCCTTTTGCTGGACATTGGGCTGATTCGCGAGCCGCTCGACCTGAATGCCGCCTTTACCAATGCCTACCTGCCCTGAAATGACCACCGACTCGCAATCTGTCGCGGCTGTCCCCGTACTGCACGTGCGCAATTTGAGCATCATCTTTCCGGCGGAGGGCGGTGGTTTGCAGGCACTGCGTGACCTGACCTTTTCGGTTCAGGCGCAGGAATTTGTCTGCATTTTGGGTCCGTCCGGCTCCGGCAAGAGCACGCTGTTGCGGGTGCTCTCTGGGTTGCTGCCGCCCTCACAAGGCGAGATCCGTTATGCCGGCGGCAAGGCGCCGCGCATTGGCTACGTCTTTCAACAAGCCAACCTGATGCCCTGGCGCACCGCCATCGAGAACATCACCCTGCCGCTGGAAATGCAGGGCATCGCTGCCGGTTTAGCCCGCCAGCAGGCGCAGGCGTTGATCGAGCTGACCGGACTGAAGGGCTTCGAGGAAGTCTTCCCGCGCGATCTTTCCGGCGGCATGGCGCAGCGGGTCGCCATTGCCCGCGCGCTGATCCAGGACCCCGATCTGCTCCTGCTGGACGAACCTTTCGGCTCGCTGGATGCGCTCACCCGCGAACGCATGGGCAGCGAGCTGCTGCGCATCTGGCAGGCACAGCGCAAGACCGTGCTGATGGTGACTCACTCCATCTCCGAAGCCTTACTGCTCTCCGACCGGGTGCTGGTCTTCACCCCGCGTCCGGGGCGGCTGGCGCTGGATTTTCGCGTACCGCTGCCGCGTCCGCGCAGCGAGGACATGCGCTACACCGCCGCGTTTGGCAAACTCTCGCGCCAATTGAAAGCCGCCATTGGGTAATAATCAAAAAACTATTGACACAGAACAATTGTTCGTGTATTATAGTAGTACAAATGGTCGAATAATTCGAAAAAAATTGGCATTCATTGGGTTTAATTCAGGAGAAAACCATGATGATGGCGAGACGCAGCCAGGGCTTGAGCGAACGGCATCGCAAAATCCTCGAATTCCTGACCCGTTTTCAGGATGATAACGGCTACTCCCCTTCCATTCGCGAAATCGGGGACAGTATCAACGTCAAATCCACTTCGTTGGTGGATTACTACCTCAATCAACTGGAACAAATGGGCTACATCTCCCGCGATGACCGCATATCGCGCTCGATTCGCGTGCTGGAACCCGCCGAACGGCTGCTGGCGCGCGCAATTGGCACTGCGCGCAAAATCGGCGAACGGCTGGACGATGTGATCAGCGTCCCCGTGCTCGGGCGGATCGTCGCCAGCGCGCCCATCCCGGTACCCCCCTCCGACCTGGCTTACTTCGACCCGGACTACAGCGTGGAAATCGCCCGCAGCCTGCTGCCCACCCGCGAAAAACCGGATGAATTGTTTGCCCTGGAAGTGCAGGGAGACTCGATGATCGACGCGATGGTCAACGATGGCGATACGATCATCCTCAAGCGCGCGCAGGAAGCCAGCAACGGCGAAATGGTGGCCGTCTGGCTGGACGACCGCGACGAAACTACGCTCAAGTATTTCTACAAAGAAAAGGACCGCATCCGTTTGCAGCCTGCCAACCCGACTATGGGACCCATCTACGTCGAAAACCCCGCCAGCCTGCGCATTATGGGCAAGGTGGTCATGGTCATCCGCCAGGTCAAATCCGTCGCCCTGTAGCGGCGGGGAATAGTAACAACGACACACAAAAAACCTCCCGGAAAATTCGGGAGGTTTTTTGTGTGTGTCTGCGCAGAAATCAGGCGACTTCGACCACAGCGCCGGCGGCTTCCAGTTTGGATTTGGCGTCGTTGGCGGCTTCCTTGCCTACCCCGCTGAGCACCTTGGCGCCCGCAGTTTCCGCCATCGTCTTGGCTTCCACCAGACCCAAGTTGGTCAGCTGGCGAATGACCTTGATGGTCTCGATCTTCTTGGGACCGGCGTCCTTGAGGACGACATCGAATTCGGTCTTTTCTTCCACCGGCTCAGCCGCGGCAGCGGCAGCCGGCGCGGCAGCCATGGCGGCTACCGGAGCGGCGGCGGAAACGCCCCA